>JAFQIB010000149.1 GCA_017397765.1 Clostridia bacterium
CGCTATCAGAAAAACCGCATAGCGCTGCCTGGAAGAAGGTGTGAATTCGAGCGAGGGGTGCGATTCTCTTGCCATGACGGTTCAGGAAACCATTACAGCCGCAGGTTGGTTTACGGGTTGCATCCCGGTAGAACCTTTCTTCCTTGATTGACGCGCACCCCAGCAACCAAACCGAGCAACGGACGCCGATGCAAAGGAGTACCAAATCGCCGGAGTGACTGCTTTATTTGAAGCATTCATTTCCGGCGATTTTTCTTTGCTTTCGCGCTCGTTGCTCGGTTTTTTGCGTTTTTGGTAAGGCAGCCTGCGGCCCTTGGCCTCCCTGCTTCGGCTCCGGGAAATGGAGCAAGCAGGAATGAAGATCAGGTATGAATTCGCAAATGGTGAGATCTCCGAGGTGGAGGTCAGCGAAGAACTGGGCCGGACGTTGGCCGAAATGACGCACAAGGCTGCACTGCGTGACCGCGCTGAAACGCGGCGGCATGTGTCACTCGACAAATTACTCTCGTTGGGCGCACAGATTGGCGATAGCAACCCCAGCGTGGAGGAATTGACGGAGCAGGCGCTGGATATGGCTGCCCTGCGCCGGGCCGTGGATCAGCTGGAGCCGCAACAGCGGGAGCTATTGCGCATGGTGTATGAGGAAGGACGCTCCTGCGCGAGCATCGCCCGTGAGGATGATGTTAGCGAATATGCTGTGCGTGACCGGCTTTATCGCATCCATAAAAAACTTAAAAATTTACTTCGATAAGCTCCTTCTGTTTTGCCTTTCTCGTGGCTTGTATATGGAGCGCCCGATATGGCCTCCGGAAAGGATGAACCACGGGATGATTGCACAGCAGAATAGCCTTCCCATCCGCGCCTCTCCCTACAAACACCAGCGGGATGCCGCAGCCTTTGCGCTCAAGCACCTGAAAACTGGCGGAGGCGCAGCCCTGCTCATGGAAATGGGTACGGGCAAGACCATCACGAGTATTGCCGTCGTGGGCCAGCTTCGCAATGAGGGCCTGATCCAGCGACTGCTGGTGATATGCCCGGTTTCCGTCATGGGCGTATGGCGGGACGAATTCGCCAAGTTTGCTGCCTATGATTACTCCCTCGCATTGCTGGAGGGTACGACCACGAAGCGGGCCGACGTCATCCGGCATATGAAGGGACGGGCCTTGCAGGTGCTGGTACTGAATTATGAATCTGTCTGGCGATTAGAAAAAGAGCTGGCCGCATGGAATCCGGACATGATCGTCTGCGACGAGGGCCATAAGATCAAGAATCATCAGGCGAAGGCAAGCAAGGCTCTACACCGGCTTTCAGAGTTGGCGCGGTATCGGCTGCTGCTGACAGGCACGCTGATCACCAATAAGCCGCTGGATGTTTTCAGCCAGTACAAATTCGCGGACATTTCGGTATTCGGCAAGAGCTTCTATGAATTCCGCAGCCATTTCTTTGACATGGTCGGATACGGCTTCTATACGCCGGTGCTGAAGAAGTCCCGCGAGGCTGAATTGACCGAGCGTATCCACTCCATTGCGTACCGGATCACGAAGGCGGAATGCCTCGACCTGCCGCCCTATACGGACGTCGTGCAGAAAGTCGATCTGGAACCCTCCGCCCAGCGGCTTTACCGGCAGCTGATCCGGGACTGCTATGCGGAGTTGGCTGGCGGTACGGTTACGGTGACGAACGTTCTGGCGCAGCTGACCCGGCTGGCCCAGCTGACAGGCGGCTTTCTGAAAAACGACCAAGGCGTATATGAGCAGGTGTCCACAGCAAAGATGGACGCGCTTTCCGAACTGGTGGATAGCGCGCAAGAGGATGGTCGGAAGCTGGTGGTCATCACGCTGCATCGCCCAGAGATCGACGCTATCTCAAGGATGCTGGATCAGAAGGGCATCCGCCACGCCATCGTTCACGGCGGTATCACCGGCGAGGAAAGAACGAAGCAGGTTTGGGCTTTTCAGAATGATCCTGACGTGACGGTATTCCTCGGACAGATTGCGGCGGCAGGCACCGGGCTTACGCTGACAGCGGCCACCACCATGATCTTCTACTCGCTCGATTACAACATGAGTAACTACGAGCAGACCCGAGGGCGTATCCACCGAATCAGCCAGAACCGTCGCACGACATACATCCATCTGGCTGCCCGGAATACCGTGGACGAAAAGGTGCTCAAGGCCCTGCATGAGAAGGCCGACCTTGCGAAGGCTTTGGTGGACGATTGTCGCGCTGGACGTAACCCTTTCACCGAGTAACGGAGGATTCCTATATGGAAAACGCTTATTTGCAGAACCCATATTTTCTGGAGTTGGCAGATCGGTTGAAGGCCTGCCATGACCAGAAGAAGACGCTGGAGGCAGAGCTCAAGCAGGTTAATGCCGAAATCAGCCGCCTTGATGAAGAATTGTCTGGCCTGATGCTAAACGTCGAAATGCAGAACTTCACCCATGCCGGGACGCTGTTCTATGTCAATTCCCGCTTTCATGCGAACCCGAAGGCGGGCTTGCGGGATGAATTGTTTTCTGCACTTCGCAAGGAGGGCCACGGCGGCATGATCACGGAAACGATCAACGCCAATACGCTCGCTTCCTTTGTGAAGGAGCAAATCGCCGATAATGGCGACGTACTGCCGGAATGGCTTTCCGGCCTTGTCAACATCAGCAAAACACCGACCATCGGCGTGCGTAAGGCCGCCCGATAAGAAAGGACTCAATATGAATAAGAACGAGATTGCAGTATCCACCAACTACACAGCCCTCAAGGACTTCAATCTGGCGGAGGCGCTGGCCTCCGAAATGAGCGGCATGGACATCACCTTTGATAGAATCTCCGTCCCTGCTGCTGGCGGACAGGCCTTTGAGGTTCCCGGCGAAATGCCAGGCGAGACCGCCATGGTCAAGGATTTCAAGGGCGTGATCCTGTGCCATCATCCCATGTTCTCGTATTACCGCGAACGCTTCACCGGCGGCAACAATCCTCCGGACTGCGGCAGCTATGACGGCATTACCGGCGTCGGCAATCCGGGCGGCGTCTGTGCTCGCTGTCCGCTGAATGTCTACGGCTCTGGCGAGAATGGCGGCAAGGCCTGCAAGAACAAGCGCCGCGTGTATGTGCTGCGCGAGGGTGAATTGATCCCTGTGCTGCTGACGCTGCCCACTGGCTCCATCAAGGAGTTCAATGTGTACATCCAGCAGCTTCTGGCGAAGGGCAACCGCTCGTATTCGGTTGTTACCAACTTCTCGCTGACCAAGGCGACGAATGCCAAGGGTATCACCTACAGCAAGGTGCTGTTTACAGCGGTAAGCAAGTTGTCACCGGAGGAATTGCCCTATGTAAAGGCGATGTCCGAGCAGATCAACCAATACGCCAGCCGTGTCGGCTATGACAATGCTGGCGAGTACGTTGATCCGGTGACTGGTGAGGTCTACGATCCCGAGAACCCCTTTACCTGATCCCTGCGCCGGAGGGTGGCTGCCTGCCCTCCGGCCTTTTTGAGAGGTGCTATCTATGGAATACGAATGTGTAACCGATGTGGGCCGCATTAAAGATTATCTTCAAAATGCGCCCGTAGTCGGCTTCGACTTCGAAACGGCTCCGCTGCTCCAATACCGCAATGATCCTCGGGCCTCGCTGGACGCCCACAGGTCTTGCATTGTGGGAATCTCCCTGTCTGTTAAGAAAGGTACGGCCATCTATGTGCCGCTGCAGCACTTCATCGGCGAGAATGCTGATCCCGCACAGGTTATCCACTTTCTGTGCGATGCGCTGTGGATGAATCCGCAGGTCGTGAAGGTTGCCCACAATCTGGCCTTTGAATCCATGTTTCTGTATGCGCTGGGAATCATCATCCAGCCACCCTGCTACGACACCATCGCCGCCGCACAGCTGACGCTCAAGGCCCCGTTTGAATTCCGAAGCCTGTCGGATTGCGGCCTTAAGAAGCTGGTGCCGGAGCTGATTGGCGATGAACTGCCCACGTTTGAGGAAGTTACCGAAGGACGTTTCTTCGACGAGCTTCCGTCCCATGCGCCCGAAACTGTGCGCTATGCCTGTGCTGACGCCGACTATGCGCTGCGGCTGTATCATCTGTTCAACCGCTGGTTCGGTAAGGCCCTGCCCAGGCACCGGTATATCGTGGAACAGGTGGAATCTCCGACAGCCGTGTACTGCGGCCTGATGAAATACAACGGTCTGCTCATGGATGAAACCGCCA
>JAFQIB010000150.1 GCA_017397765.1 Clostridia bacterium
AGACTGTAAATCGAAAATCGGCGACATGCGCGGCGATTTTCGCGCGATTTTGCTTGCAAAATCGCTTCCTTACACGAGCAAACGGCCGGGAGAGCCATTTATGGCTCGACCAGTGCGCGAGTGCAAATCCTCGAAAAAGTGGAATGTGATTTGTCAAGGACAAATTTATCCCATACTAAAGTTTCTCTCACGTTTTTATCAAAATAGCAAAAGAGACAGTCGTGTGCTGTCTCTTTTGCTGTATAGGGTATGAGCAGAGAAAAGCCCGCAATGCAACAGGTAAGTCTGCTTCATTGCGGGTAAATCTTTTTATCGTTCGGGGGTATCTTTATGATGCTCAGGGACAGAATGTGTTTTCTTTTCGGCGCGCTGGTGTAACCTTTTCATCAAACAAAGAAGAGAATGGTTAACGGAATATGCTTTCCGACACATTCATACTCAGGTGAATAGCGCGGGGGCATCACTGCCCCTTTGGCTGCTGGCAGCTCTCCCTTGAGACAATACGATGGGGGACAACGATCTTTGTTGCCATCAGATTCGGGTTATCGGCGTGGTTGATGATCTGCGCAGCGGCCTCGTAGCCCAACTGGAACGAATTCACATCCACACTGGTCAGTTGAGGAGAAGCCAGCTGGGCCAGCAGCGAATTGTTGAAGGATACGATGGAGATATCCTCGGGAATGCGAAGCCCCTTCTGCACGCACATACGCTCCAGCCCAACAGCCAGGAGATCGTCGCTGACAACAAAGGCAGTCGGACGATCAGGTTGTGAAAGCAGCTGCTCCAGTGCGGAAGGACTGTCTGACCGCAGGCTTTCCATTTCCACCACATAGTCCTGGCGCACGGGCAGCTCATGCTGCAGCAGCGCGAGCTGATAGCCAGCCTTGCGGTCGGCGGAATACAGGAAGCTGCCGCCGCTGCCCACATATCCAATGCGACGATGCCCCATCTGATAGAGGTGCTCCGCCGCCTCCTGTCCTGCCAGGAGGTTGTCATTGTCGATACAGATCGTCTGGCTGGCCAGCGCATTGGCCTTGCCGATGATGACGTACAGAATCCCATGCTCGCACAGGTATTCCACAACCGGATCGTTCCTCTTGGAATACAGCATGATGAATCCGTCCGCCTGTCCGGTCTGATGAAGCGCCTGGATCGAGCGGAGGATCTCCGCATCATCCCGGCCGGTGATGGTTGTGCAAATGACACGCTTGGGGTTGCATACCTGCCCGATGCCGCGGATCGTCTCCAGATAGAAGGAGTTTTCGAATGTTTCACGCGGGGACGGCGGCAGGACAACGCCGATCATTCTGAACGTGGGCGTGATCGGTTCCTCTGCCGGAATCGCTTGCTCATAGCCAAGCTCCAACATGGCTTCACGAACCCTGTCGCATGTCTCCTTGCTGATAGATGGATTGTCGTTGCATACGCGTGAAACAGTTGACGGCGAAACGCCTGCAAGCGCTGCAACATCCTTGATCGTTACTGCCATGCTGATTCTCCTTGGTTAAAGCTCTACTTGTGCGTTCTGGGACATATTGTAGCGAAAGATGTCGAATTTGTCAAATGCGTTTTCAAGGAATTGCACTGTGGTTTGCGTAAAATTTGCACAATGTTTCACAAATTTACATCGTTTTCGTCCTTTCGAATTTGGCTAATTCGACAGTTTACACTATATACCAGAAATAACATTGCAACTTTTATGCAAATTTGGTACATTATACATGCAAAGTTTCTGCAACTTCAATGCAAACGATGAAAGTGAGGAACAACCAGCATGACGAACAAGTTGCAAATGGTCATCGCTCCCCTGAGCGGCCGACCCGTACTGCTGAGCGAAGTGCCGGACGAGGTGTTCTCCCAGAAGGTGTTGGGTGACGGCGTGGCCATCATTCCCGATGACGGCAAACTGTACAGCCCCGTGAACGGCGAGATCTCTACGGTTGCCGAGACGCTCCATGCCTACGGCTTCACCTCAGATGACGGCCTGGAAATCCTGGTCCATGTGGGGCTGGACACCGTGGGCCTCAAGGGCGAGGGCTTCAAGCCCTGCGTCAAGGAAGGCGACCAGGTGAAGGTCGGCGATCTGGTAGCCGAAATCGACCTCGATTATATCAGGGCCCAGGGCCTGAACACCATCACGCCCGTCATCATCTGCGACGGCGCGGATGAAAAGCAGCTCTGCCCTGCCAGCGGCCATGTGACTGCCGGTCAGCATGCTGTGATCACCCTGAAGGATGAAGCGGCAGAGCCCGCCGGGGAGGAACCTGCCGCCAAGGCGGAAGCGCAGCCCGCAGCAAAGCCCGAAGCGCCCGAGAAGAAGGGCAAGATCAACTTCGACTTCCTTCAGAAGCTGGGCAAGGTGCTCATGACGGTCATCGCGGTGATGCCTGCCGCAGGCTTGATGCTCTCCATCGGTAAGCTGATCCAGATGGCGGGCGCGGACGTGTCGATCCTCATGACCATCGGCGCAACCATGGAGCAGATCGGCTGGGCCATCATCGGCAATCTGCACATCCTGTTTGCGGCAGCCATCGGCGGCAGCTGGGCCAAGGAGCGCGCAGGCGGCGCGTTTGCGGCGATCATCGCCTTTGTGCTCATCAACTGCATCACCGGCTCCGTCTTTGGCGTCACCAGCGATATGCTCGCCACTGAGGGCGCGGTGGTGCACAGCCTCTTCGGCCAGGAGATGCTGGTGGAGAATTACTTCACGGAAGTTCTGGGCCGCCCCGCGCTGAACATGGGCGTGTTCATCGGCATCATCGCCGGCTTTGTCGGCGGCGTGGTGTACAACAGGTTCTACAACTTCCGCAAGCTGCCGGATGCTCTGGCCTTCTTCAACGGCAAGCGCTTCGTACCCCTGATGGTCATCGCTTACTCTGTGGTGATCTCCCTGGTGCTTTCCGTGATCTGGCCGCTGATCCAGTCCGGCATCAATGCCTTCGGCGTGTGGATCGCCAATTCCTCCGAGACCTCTCCCGTGCTGGCTCCCTTCATCTACGGAACCCTGGAGCGTCTGCTGCTGCCCTTCGGTCTGCACCACATGCTCACCATCCCCATGAATTACACTTCCTTTGGCGGCGAATACCTGATCCAGACCGGCGCATCTGCGGGAACCATGGTCTATGGTCAGGATCCCCTGTGGCTGGCCTGGGTGACCGACCTGATCAATTTCAAGGACGCCGGCAACATGGCCGCTGCTGAGAACCTGACGGCGACCGTCATTCCCGCCCGCTTTAAGGTTGGTCAGATGATCGGCGCAACCGGTCTGCTGATGGGCGTTGCGCTGGCGATGTACCGCCGCGTTGATCCCGATAAGCGCAAGCGCTACCGTTCCATGTTCATTTCCACCACCCTGGCGGTGTTCCTCACCGGCGTGACAGAGCCGATCGAATTCATGTTCATGTTCTGCGCGATGCCTCTGTACATCGTCTATGCGATCCTGCAGGGATGTGCCTTCGCGCTGGCGGGCATCGTTGACCTGCGCCTGCATTCCTTCGGCAACCTGGAGTTCCTGACCCGCGTGCCCATGAGCCTGAAGGCAGGCCTGGGCGGCGACATCATCAATTTTGTCATCGCCTGCGTGGTGTTCCTTGGCATCGGCTATGCTGTGGCCTACTTCATGATCGGCAAGATGAAGTTTGCCACGCCCGGCCGTCTGGGCAACTACAACGACGAAAGTGCCGAAGAGCCCGCGACCGTTGTACAGCAGAACGCGGTCGCCGGCAAGGAAGGCAGCCAGGCGGAGCGGATCATCGCGCTGCTGGGCGGCCGGGAGAACATCACCCTGGTGGACGCCTGCATGACCCGCCTGCGTGTGACCGTCAAGGATGCGGCCAGGGTTGCAGACAAGGACGCATGGAAGGCGGAGGGCGCCATGTCCCTGCTCGTCAAGGGCAATGGTATCCAGGCGGTTTACGGCCCCAAGGCTGACGTGATCAAGTCCGACATCAACGACATTCTTTGATAACCCCGGCGGCGCGGTAAGCTGCTGCGCCGCCCCTTCCCGAAGGGAGGCATTCTCTTGAAGATCATAACGCTCAACACCCATTCGCTGGTGGAGAAGAACTATGAGGAGAAGCTGCAGCAGTTCGTGCGCGGCGTGCTGGCGGAAATGCCGGACGTCATCGCGCTGCAGGAGGTCAACCAGACCATCGCCGCCCCCCTGGCGGACGAAGCTCTGCTGACCGGCTACGTCCCGGCACAGACCGCCGTTCCCGTCCGGGCGGACAACCATGTCGCCAATGCCGCGAGGCTCCTGCGGGATGCAGGCGTGCCGTGCAGCTGGACTTATCTGCCCATCAAGGTGGGCTATGGCAAGTACGACGAGGGGCTGGCGATGCTGGTGCTGAACCGGGAGATCTCCCATGTGGAGAGCTTCCTCATCAGCCGCGCGGACGACTACGCCAACTGGAAGACCCGCAAGGTGCTGGGCATGCAGGTCGAAGGCCTGACCGACTGGTTCTACACCGTCCACATGGGCTGGTGGGAGGACGAGCAGGAGCCGTTCCTGGCCCAATGGAAGGTGCTCAACGCCTTTGTGACCACCAAGCCGCGCCATGCGCCAGTCTGGCTGCTGGGTGATTTCAACTCCCCGGCAGAGGTGCGCGGCGAGGGCTATGACAAGATCGCCGCCACCGGCTGGTATGACACCTTCCGCTATGCACAGGAGCATGACAGCGGCCTGACCGTCCCTGGCGTGATCGACGGCTGGCGCGGCAAGATGGCCGATACGGCCGCAGAGGGCATGCGCATCGACCTGATCTGGTGCTCGCTGCCGGAGAAGATCGCCGTCTCCCGCGTCGTGTTCAACGGCGAGAATCATCCGGTCGTGTCCGACCACTTCGGCGTGATGATCGAGACATTGCCTCATGGAAATGAACCATCAAAGCAGCCAGAGTCCCCCTGGGGCGACTTTGACAGCGATATGGAGGATGACGAATGATGAACCGAGCTGCTGGCGTGCTGCTGCCCATCACCAGCCTGCCGTCCCGATATGGCGTGGGCTGCTTTGACCGATGCGCCTATGAATTTGTGGACTATCTGAAGGAGGCCGGCCAGACCTTCTGGCAGTTCCTGCCGATCTGCCCCACCTCCTACGGCGACTCCCCCTACCAGAGCTTTTCCACCTTCGCGGGCAACCCCTACTTCATCAGCCTCGAAGCGCTGATCGAAGAGGGCGTGCTGACGCAGGCGGAATGCGATGAAGCTGATTTCGGTGCGGATTCTTCCGACATTGACTACGAAAAGCTCTACAACGCCCGCTATCCCCTGCTGCGCAAGGCCTACGAGCGCAGCCGCATCGCGGAGAACGGCGACTACCTGCGCTTTGCCACCGAAAACGCCTGGTGGCTGGAGGATTACGCGCTGTTCATGGCGCTGAAGAACTTCTTCGGCGGCCAGTGCTGGTACGAGTGGCCGGAGGATATCCGCCTGCGCTGGGGCTTTGCGCTGGACTACTACCGTCGGGAACTGTACTATGATATTGAGTTCCAGAAGTATCTGCAGTTCAAGTTCTTCCAGCAGTACCGGGCGCTGAAGCAGTATGCCAATGCGAATCACATCAAGCTCATCGGCGATATCCCGATCTACGTTGCCATGGACAGCGCCGACACCTGGGCCAATCCGCAGCTTTTCCAGCTGGATGAGCGCTGCATGCCCATCGCTGTGGCGGGCTGCCCGCCGGACGGCTTCTCGGCAACCGGCCAGCTCTGGGGCAATCCCCTCTATCGCTGGGATTATCACCGCGAGACCGGCTATCAGTGGTGGCTGAGCCGCCTGTGGTATTGCTATCAGCTCTACGATGTGACCCGCATCGACCATTTCCGCGGCTTCGACGAGTATTACAGCATCCCCTACGGCGCGGAAACGGCCATCGGCGGCCATTGGGAAAAGGGCCCCGGCATCGACCTGTTCCGCTGCGCAGAGCAGAACCTCGGCTGGCATGAGGTGATCGCGGAGGATCTGGGCTACGTGACGGACACGGTGCGGCAGCTGGTGCGGGACAGCGGCTTCCCGGGCATGAAGGTGCTCGAATTCGCCTTCGACGCCCGCGATACCGGCTCCGCCAGCGACTACCTGCCCCATAACTATCCCGTCAACAGCGTTGCCTACACCGGCACACATGACAACGAAACGCTGGCCGGCTGGTTCAGCGTCATCGGTAAGGAAGAGCGGCAGATGGCGCGGGATTACCTGTGCGACCAGCACACGCCTGCGAAATACCTGCACCGCTCCTTCATCGCGCTGGCCATGCGCAGCGCCGCGAAGACCTGCATCATTCCCATGCAGGATTACCTCGGTTTGGACAACAGCGCCCGCATCAACAAGCCCTCCACCGTGGGGCAGAACTGGCGCTGGCGCATCACGCAGGAGCAGCTGAACGATGCGCTGAAGACGGAAATGCACGAGGCAGCCAGGCGATATGGCCGCCTGAACTGGGACAACGAACCTGAAGAAACGGAAACCACCGCCGACATGGCGGAGTAATAAAGGGAGGACACCACGATGAAGACGTTTGAGTACACCATTACCGATGCGCTGGGCATCCATGCCCGTCCCGCCGGCCTGCTGGCCAAGGAAGCCAAGGCCTTTGCCGACACTGTGATCACCGTTGCCAAGGGCGGCAATGCCGTGAAGGCCAGCCAGCTGATGAAGCTGATGAGCCTGGGCGTGAAGCAGGGCGACGTGGTGACCGTGACGGCTGACGGCGCGAACGAGGATGCTGCGATCGCTGCCATGGAGGCTTTCTTCAAGGCGAATCTGTGATCGGACTGACACACGGAAGAGGTATCAAAGATGATTCTCATGCAGGGTAAGGGCGTATCCAAGGGCGTTGTGAAGGGGCCGCTGTACTTCTTCCGCCGTCAGGACACGACCGTTGTAAAGACCACCGTCAATGATCAGTCTGCCGAGCAGGACCGTCTGCAGCAGGCGCAGGATAAGGCCATTGCCCAGCTGGAAGCGCTGGCAGAGCGCTGCCGCGAGGATGCGGGCGACGAGTCCGCCGTGCTGTTCGAGACGCATGCGATGTTCGTGGAGGACGAGGACTTCGTCGAGTGCATCCAGTCCACCATGGAGGAGGAAAACTGCAACGCCGAGTACGCCGTGCAGACCGCCGGTGAGCAGTTTGCCGCCATGTTTGCCGCGATGGACGACGCATACATGCAGGCCCGCGCCGCCGACATCCGCGATGTGGCCCGCCGCATCCTGAACAACCTGATGGGCGTGGTCGAGGGCGGCATCGACTCCGACGAGCCGGTCATCGTTGCCGCGGACGACCTCGCGCCCTCGGAGACCATCCAGCTGGACAAGTCGAAGATCCTCGGCTTCGTCACACAGGGCGGCTCCGGCAACAGCCACACCGCCATCCTGGCCCGCACGATGGGCATCCCCGCCGTTTGCGGCCTGGGCGATGCGCTCAAGGCGGACTACTCGGGCCGTCTTGCCTATGTGGACGGCGAAACCGGCAGCGTTGTTCTGGAGCCGGACGAGCTGACCCTGGCCACCATGCGCGAAAAGTATGCCCGCCAGCAGGAGATGAACGCCCTCTACCAGACCATGAAGGGTCAGGAGGACGTGACGCTGGACGGCAAGAAGGTCAATGTTTACTGCAACATCGGTTCTCCCGAGGATGTGGCGGCGGTGCTGTCCAACGACGGGCAGGGCATTGGCCTGTTCCGCTCGGAGTTCCTGTACCTCGCGGCGGACGACTATCCCAGCGAGGACACGCAGTTCGAGGCCTACAAGAGCGTCGCCGCTGCCATGGACGGCAAGCGGGTCATCATCCGTACGCTGGATATCGGCGCGGACAAGCAGGTCGCCTACTTCGACATGAAGAAGGAGGAGAATCCTGCGCTGGGCGTGCGGGCGATCCGCATCTGCCTGAACCGCCCGGAGGTCTTCCGTGCCCAGCTGCGTGCGCTGTACCGCGCATCGGCCTACGGTAAGATCGCCATCATGTTCCCGATGATCACCTCCGTCTGGGAGGTGCGCGAGTGCAAGCGCGCCTGCCAGAAGGTTATGGCCGAGCTGGAGAAGGAAGGCATCCCCTTCAACAAGGACACGGAGATCGGCGTGATGATCGAAACGCCCGCCTCCGTCTTCGTGGCGGAGGAGCTGGCCCGGGAGGTCGATTTCTTCTCCGTGGGCACCAACGACCTGACCCAGTACACCCTTGCCTGCGACCGCCAGGCCAATGACCTGGGCAAGTTCTTCGACCCCCATCACCCCGCCGTGCTGCGCGCACTCAAGATGGCGGCGGACGCAGCCCACAAGGCTGGCATCTGGATCGGCATCTGCGGCGAGCTGGGCGCGGATGTGAGCATGCTGCCCACCTTCCTGGCCATCGGGATCGATGAGCTGTCCGTTTCGCCCTCTGCCGTGCTGCCGCTGCGCGCAGCGATCCGTAAGAGCATCGCGAAAACCTGCACGCTGGAAGCGCTGGAGTGCTGACAATCATATAAGAAAGCTCCCGGAGGATCGTTCATGATCTTCCGGGAGCTGTTTTGTGCAAGTCAATCATCCTTTGCGCTGCCCGCGCTTTTCCTGGAAGGCTGGCAGCGCCGCCTGTCCCTCCGGGGTCACGGGGCGTACCCATCTGCCGGAATACATGTGCCGCTGCATCAGCACGAAGCGGATGGGCTCGTCAATATAGCAGCAGGCAAAGATCAGCAGATAGGGCGCCTTGAATACCAGACCGCTCAGGCATACGCAGGGCAGTACCACCGCGTACATGAAGGAGATCTCCAGCACCGTGCCGGTAGTCGCGTCGCCCGCGGCGCGGTAGGTGTCGTTCATCGTCCAGTTGCACATGCGGATGACCGCCGCCACGCAGTAGATCGCCAGCAGACCCGCACCGATGCGCAGGCTCTCGCCGGTGAGGCTCATGGTGGTCAGCAGCGGCCTGTGTACTGCCAACAACGTCACGCATACCAGCAGGATGCAGCAGCCGCACAGCAGCACCAGCCGTTTTGCACGCTCGTAGGCTGTATCCAGCTCGCCCGCGCCCACGCACTTGCCCACCAGCACCGACGCCGCATTGGAGAAGCCCGTGAAGAAGCCGAGCACGATGCCCTCCAGCGTGCGGAACACCGCTGTAGCAGCAATGGCCTCCTCGCTCTGCCGGCCCAGCACCATGTTGATGATCATCAGCGCCACGCCAATGAAAGCTTCGTTGCAGATGATCGGGAAGCAGCGCTGCAGATACAGCTTTACCGCCTCCATATTCCAGCGGAAGTGCTGCCGGAAGTGGAACAGATAGGGGTACCTCTGCGCTTTTGCCAGGACGAGGATCACGCCCGCATTCACCACTGCAGCGATCACCGTGGCCAGCGCCGCACCCTGCACGCCCATCGCCGGGAAGCCCCAGTGACCGTGGATCAGCAACCAGTTCAGCAGCATGTTCGTCAGCACCGAAGCAATGGCCGCATAGAAGGGAATTCTTACCCGCTCAGTGGAGCGCAGCAGCGCGCTCATACCCATGGACAGGATCTGCATCGGATACGCGAAGCCCACCACCCGCAGGTAATCCACGCCGATACGCTGGATGTTCGCCTTGTCCGTGTAGACCGCCATGACCCATTCCGGTGCAAGCACGCCCAGACAGGCAAAAGTGATCGCCACCAGCATCATGAAGCTGATGGTGATGCCGTAGGAACGGTCGATGCCCTCATCGTCCTTCGCGCCCCAGTACTGGCTGAAGAACAGCATGCCGCCGCCCACAAAGCCCCAGTAACAGCTGAACATCAGCGACGTGAACTGCGCGCACAATCCGACCGCACCGACGGTCGTTTCGCCCAATGGGGCAATCATAATCGTATCCACCATAGAGCCGGTGGTGGTCAGCAGATTCTGCAGCGCAACCGGAATAGCGATCACAGCAATCTTGCGGATGAAGTCCAGCCAGGGGAAGGTCTTCTTTTGCACCATTCGTGTCAATCCTTTCTGGAGTGTCACAGAGATTATACCCGACTGTGGGACGAAAGTAAAGCCGCACTACATGTCCGAATAACATATTTGCGAGCAGCATATCCACAGTGCCGATAAGATGATTATCGCTGTGGTTGTTCCCTCTGGGGCTTTACATTGCGAGGGGCTGGGGCATGTGCAAGTTGCTCCCGTATGGATTTCTTCGATATAGTTTCTCCAAGCATTGCAGCGACCTCTTTCTGACTCTCGCGATACAGATGCTCGTCAAAGCGCTTTCCATATGCCTGTTGCAGTCTGGTACTGGCAGCGGCGACGGCATTGCGCTGAATTTCATCTGAATCTGCATTTCCCTGACTCTGCAGCTGCTTGTACTGCTGCAGGGTTTCATCCAGTTCAACCGAATACCTTTCCTTCTGCTCATCCAGCTTGTGCAAGCTGGCCTCCATGGCGGTGATTTCGCTCTGCACCGCCTTGACGCCAGCGTCGTCCGCACAGCCCAGATCCAGCAGAAGGCTTTCCTTTTCGGAGCGCAGCTCTTCGAGCTCTTCTGTGAGCGTCGTGATCTGCCGGGACAGGTCGTGCTGCTTGATGAGATTCAGCTTGGAGGTGTTCTTCTGCTCTGCCACTAAGGCCTTGCGGGCTTTGGTTTTCTGCCTGATCTGCTGCGTAAGTTCATTGTACCGCTTCAGTTTCGGCTGAGTTGCCTGAATGGTCGCGGTGCGCTTATCCATACCCCTGATGATGACCTTGATCTGATAGCAGATCACGATCAGCTTTTCCCGCAGTTTGGTCAGCTGCTCGGTGATGGACGATGCTGCATCGGCAACAAGCTCGCTCAGCGTGGCAACCAGATCCTTCAGCTCCCGCAGCAGCGCATTGTCAGCTTTGATCTGCCGGTTCAACTCGCAGCGGTCGGAGACGATGCCCTTCTTCTCCATCGCACGGGCAGCGACGCCCTCGTGGATGGTGGGCTGCTCGTCCAGCCCGCGCTCGGCATGGCTGCGGTGGTCAACACGTTCGGCAGAGCCCACTCGTTCCAGATGTAAATTGACGATATCCGCCCATGCACTGCGCCAGAGGATCAACTGGCTCTCGCTGTTCCAGCGCTCAGTGATGGGATTCTGCCTGCCGTAGGTGGTGCTTTTCGGATGCTTGGAGGCACGCTTTAATCCCTGTGCTTCTCCGTCGGCTGTGGTCATGTATACCTTCTTCTTGCCGACCAGATAGGGATACTGCTTCTCCCAGCCCTCGTCTTGCGCATGGAGAAATTCGGCTGCTGTGAAGCCCCGCTCCTCGTCGCCACGGATGCACAGATATTCCTTTTCCGTTTTGTACTGCCACTTGCCATCTTCATCCAGCGGACGGATCGTCAGCAGTATATGGGCATGGGGATTATGACCGGGCGGATCAGGATCATGGATGCCCACGTCGGCGCACATGCCGTCCGATACGAATTGCTGTTGGATGTACTCTGTCAGCAGGTCGATCTGCTGATCCCGGTTCAGTTCGCGCGGTAGAGCTACCACGAATTCTCGTGCAAGGCGGCTGTCCTTACTCTTTTCCGCATCCTCCACGGCGTTCCAGAGGGCAGCGCGATCCTGCCACTCGGTGGGCGCATTTTCCGGCAGAAACACCTGCTCCCACATCAGACCCTTCTTTTGCGTGTAGTCATGGTGGACTCCATCGTACTCGTTGGTCACGCTGGAGCAGCTCATATAGGCAGATGCAGCCACAGCTGACCGGCCTTTGCCCCGGCTTACGACCTTTGCCTGCATATGGTAGATTGCCATCGATGCTCACCTCCTTCGTCGTTGCCCAGCCCCGTCGTGCCCGCAAGCTGCCGGTGGCAGGTTGCGTCATGCCGCAGATGTGCTGCCGGAGGCAGGACAGCAAGGCGCAGGGTGGGATGGCATATGGGGATGTGACAGCGCAGCCTGTCGCTCTCTGTGAGGAGAGCGACCGAAGGTTTCCAAAGGACGAGCGGAAAGCCCTTTGGTCGTGTCCGCAGACACGAAATGCCCCATGAGGTCAGCCCGTCGGGCTGACTAAGGCCGATCAATGCTTGCATTGACGGCCTGTACCCTCGGAAGCCGCTTGCGGGTTTCGAGGGCGACCCTCGGAGAGCGCACGGCCCCGTCAGGGGAGACCACCGCCCCTCGGGTGGTGAGTCAGTGCGCCCTTCGGGAATAAAAAGAATCGGAAGCATTCCGGTTGCCCGGAACGCCTCCTTCAGCGGTTGCCTGGTTACTCGGTTCTCAGCACACTGCACAGGTACTCCTCCAATTCGTCGGTGGTCATGTTTCGCGCCTGGGGGAAAACCTTTTCGAGGATCGCTCCGGTCTGGATCAGTCGGCGGGTTCGTGCTTTCCGTTCCTTGTCCCGGTCGCGCATCTGGGCTTCCTCCAAACGGTGCCGTGCCTGGATCAGTTTCTTTTCATGTTCAGTCATGTTCGTTTTCCTTTCTGGTAGCAAAAGAGCAGCCATCCGGTACCGGGGTGATACCAGATGGCCGCAGAGTTGGTATTGCGTTGTTGGTCGGTGATGGAGTTGGTACCAGGCACAGCCCTGGCTGGTATTGCAGCAATACCAATCAGGAGCAGCGCTGGTATCAGAAGCTGTCTGCGAAGTCCAGCGCCGTGGACAGATCGTCGTTTGCTGGTGCCGGTTCGGTACGTAACGGTGCGGAAGGCTGCACGGCTGCCATTGGCACAGGTGCAAACCGCAGAGCGTTGCAGATTGTGCTCTCAATCCGTTGCAGAAAAGCATCTTCCTTCTCACGGGTTTCCAGATATGGGTCTGCTGCCAGCTGCTCCTGCCGTCCGAAATAGTCGTTGACTGCTGCCACAATTGCCTTGCTGTAGGAACGGTGCTGCTTCTTGTCCATTCGCTGCAGATACGACCAAGCCCGACGGTCTTCCTCATCGGTCATGTCCAGCCGCAGCGTTGTGGTGAAGATACGCTTCATCACAGCTCACCGGCTTTCCGCAGACGCTCCGTTGCCAGTAGCTCGTAACCCTTGGCAGTGGCGCAGATGTCGTGATTGAAGCTCACACGCGCAGGGTCATACTTGCCAAACTGCTTCACCATGCAGCTGCCGCCGCCCATGACGTACAGCTTCACCAGATCCGGGTTGTACTCATGCTCGCGCAGCTTGCGGAAGATCCCGCCGATGTACTCTTCAGCGGTCTGCCGGATGACAGACATGTACTTATCTCCGACCTCGGCCTTGCCGGTGCGCAGGATACGCTCGATCATGGCCTCGTCAATGGTCACGCCGCAGGTGCGCATCAGGTTCTCCCGGATGGCCAGCACACACTGGTGGACGCCGTACTTCTCCGTGAAGCAGCGTTGCGGGATGGGCTTGCGGTCGTTGATGTACATCACGTTCATGGTGCCGTTGCCGATGTCGCAGAGCATATTGATGCCGGAGAAATCGCGCAGCTGAGCAGCTACAGCAGAGAAGCCCTGCGGGAACACCTCGCAGCCGGCAAACTCCACATGGTATGCCACCTCACGGAAGGTGAAATCGGCTGCCGGTTTCTGCATCAGGTATGCCTTGAAGCTCTCCTTCTGCGTGGACACCCAGGTTAGCGGCAGGCCGACTGCCAGCACCACACGGGCGGTGGTCAGGTTACGGATGTGCAGCTCACGGGCGATGGCTGCCAGCGTCAGGAGATAGTAATCCTGATCCAGCATTTTGTCGGCGGTGAACTCCTTGTGTCCCTGACCGATCACATAGGACTTGCCGTCATAGGTCAGGATGTCGCTGCTGAAGACCGGCTCGGTGCCATCAATGGGCGTGATGCCGGTGCGGAAGCAGCAGTGGGCAGTTTTCATGTTGCCATAGCCATGATCGATGCCGATGACAACGGGCTTGTTTTTCATGTTCATCATAATCATTTTTCCTTTCAAAATTGGGTGTAGGGACTTCGTGCCAAGTTGGCACGAAGTTGTAATCCTTGATTTTACTGGGTTTGCAGACTTCGCGCCAAGTTGGCGCGAAGTTCCGGGCATACGAAAGGCGACCTGGGTGGGGATGCAGGTCGCCTTTCGGGTTATGCAGTTGCGTCTGTTTCCTGATCGGTTATGTGGGCAGCTTCGGCATCACGCTGCGCCTTCAGCTCCTTGCGACGCTGATACTTCTTCCGGTAGCCGGCGCGCTTGGCTTCCAGTTCGTCCTGCGCAGCCTGTTCCTCCGGAGTCAGCTCCTCCACTTCGTCAGGAATATCATACTTGCCGATGTAGTTGAGGTAAATATCTACCTGCTGGATGCGCTGGCCGCTGCTGCGATCCGGAGCATGAACGACGATCTTCTCAACAAACTCCTTGATCATAGGCGTGGTCAAATCCGTGAAGTCAGTGTACTTCTTCGTCAGCTCAAGGAATCTGTCGATACGGATTTCGTCCTGCCTGTATTTGTCCAGCTCCTGCTGGCCGTCTGCAATGCGCTGCTCCAGCTCAGCCTGTTCAGCTTCGTAGTTGGCAGCCATCATCTCGAAACGCTTCTCCGTGATCTTGCCCGTGGCGTAGGACTCATACAG
>JAFQIB010000151.1 GCA_017397765.1 Clostridia bacterium
ATACCGGCGGACGCGTCGATCGTTTCAAGAAGCGTTTCGGCCTCCAGTAAGGCTTATCATAAAGTCATTACGAAGGCTCATCGCTTCCGATCAGATGAGATTGCAGTTAACAGACCGTCATCGGCGGTCTGTTTTCTTTTTTCCAATTTTGCTTTTTGCACCGTTTCGGCAGGGATTCAGGGCTGGTATATAGAATAGTAGTATGTTGGCGGAGTATATATCCGTCACCCATTTGATGATAACGCACACCCGTGCAGAAAGAAGGTTGCTTATGTCTGAGAACAAGAGCTGTCCCCGCGTGGATATCGGCGGTCAGGCGGTGCTGGAGGGCGTGATGATGAAGGCCCCCGACGCCATCGCCATCACCGTCCGCCGCCCCGACGGCACCATGGTCGTGCAGCGCAAGGAATACACCCCCGCCGCCAAAAAGCACAAGTGGCTGGGCTGGCCCATCATCCGCGGCGTAGTCAATATGGGCTCCATGCTGTCCATGGGCATGTCCACCCTGGAGGACTCCATGAAGATGCTGGGCGAGGAATACGAGGAAGAACCCAGCAAGTTTGAAAAGTGGCTGGCGGAGAAGCTGGGCAAGAATATCGACAAGGTCGTCATGGCCGTCGCCATCGTGCTGGCCGTCGTGATGGCCATGGGCCTGTTCGTGGCCCTGCCCGCCGGCGTGGAATGGCTGACCGGCAAGCTCATCGGCTTCAACGCCGCAGAGGCTGCGGCTGAGGCTGACAGCTGGAAGGGCGTGTTCGTCACCGTCGTGGGCGGATTGACCAAGGTTGTCATCCTCATTGGCTACATGTTCCTCGTCGGCCTGATGCCCGACATCCGCCGCACCTTCCAGTATCACGGCGCAGAGCACAAGACCGTCTACTGCAACGAGAACAATCTGCCCCTCACCCCCGAAAACGCCGCCGGCTTCACCACGCTGCATCCCCGCTGCGGCACCGCGTTCATGCTGATCGTCATGGTCATCAGCATGGTGCTGTTCCTGTTTGTGGGCCGGGATATTTCCGCCTTCCTGCCCCGCTTCCTGCTGCACCTGGCGCTGCTGCCGGTGGTGGCTGGCGTGAGCTACGAGGTCCTCAAGGGCCTGGCCCACAAGGACAACCGGTTCACCCGCGCCGCCCGCTGGCCCGGCTTGCAGATGCAGCGCCTGACCACCAAGGAGCCCGACGCGAAGATGCTGGAGGTCGCCATCGTCTCCATGAATGTGGCGCTCCACGGCATGCCGGAAAACGCCCCCCTGACCGAGGAGGGCTGGGCCGTCCTCACCGACTACCGCCAGTCCGAAAAGGGCTATGTATTCCCCACCGAAGAGGCCGCTGCGGAGGCTGCCGAGTGACGCCCCGCGAGCTGCTGCGTGCTTTGGCCGATGAGCTGGCAGCCGCCGGCGTCCCGGATGCTCCGGTGGACGCCTCGCTCCTGCTGGCGCATGTGACCGGCAAGAATCCTCTGAACCTGCGTCTGGACAGCTGGACGCAGGTTTCCGCTGAAGAGGAAACTGCCTTCCGCGCGCTGTGTGAAAAGCGCAAAACCCGCACACCCCTGCAGTACCTGACCGGCGTACAGAGCTTTCTGGGCCGGGACTTTCACGTGGACGAGCGGGTGCTAATCCCCCGCCCGGAAACAGAGCTGCTGGCTGAGCGGGCCATCGCGCTGCTTCGGGAGAGAAAATATCCTCCGACGGCCCTTGACCTGTGCTGCGGCAGCGGCTGTCTGGCGGTTTCGATGGCGCTGGGCGATCCCCGGGCGCAGGTGCATGCGGCGGATCTCAGCGAGGGTGCCCTGGCCGTCACAAAGCTCAACGCCGAGCGGCTGCATGCCAGGGTGACGCTCCATCAGGGGGATTTGTTTGACGCGCTGTCCATTCATCAGCTATATCAGGTGATCGTCTCGAACCCGCCCTACATTCCGGCAGCAGACTGCCTGGAGCTTCAGGAGGAAGTCCGCCGGGAGCCCCTGATGGCGCTGGACGGCGGCGCGGATGGGTACGATTTCTACCGGCGCATCGCGGAGGATGCCCCCTGGTTCCTGGAACCCGGCGGTACGCTGCTGATGGAGGTAGGCTTCGATCAGGCGGAGCGCGTCATGGCGCTGTGCGAGCATGCAGGCCTGACCCCCATTGCCATCCATGAGGACTATCAACACATTCCACGAATCGTCGAAGCGAGGCTGTAATGTTCGACAAATTTGAATGGATCTGCGCCCGCTATGAGGAGCTGTCCGAGGCGATCGTCCAGCCGGAGATCATTGCGGACACGGCGAAATACCAATCGTACCTGAAGGAGCGGGCGAATCTGGAGCCCCAGGCAGAGGCATGGCATCGCTATCAGGCGCTGCTGAACGATCTGGCCCAGGCGCAGGAAATGCTTGCCGATCCGGATCTGGCCGGCATGGCCCGGGAGGAGCTGGACGCGCTGCGCCCGGCAAAGGAAGCAATGGAAAGGGCGCTGCAAATCCTGCTGCTCCCCCGCGACCCGGACGATGAGCATAATGTCATCATCGAAGTCCGCGGCGGCGCAGGCGGCGAGGAAAGCTGCCTGTTCGCGGCGGATCTGGTGCGCATGTACAGCCGCTACGCCGAGCGCTGCGGCTTCCGTGTAGCGCCGGTCTACACCCAGGAAACTGAGCTGGGCGGCGTGAAGGAGTGCGTGTTCTCCATCGTGGGCAGCGGCGCTTTTGCCCGCATGAAGTATGAAAGCGGCGTCCACCGGGTGCAGCGCATCCCTGTCACCGAAGCCAACGGCAAGCGCCAGACCTCCACCTGCACGGTCGCAGTGCTCCCCGAGGCTGACGAGGTGGACATTGATATCGACCCCAGGGATCTGCGCATTGATACCTATCGTGCCAGCGGCCACGGCGGTCAGCACATCAACAAGACCGACAGCGCCGTGCGCATCACCCACCTGCCCACGGGCACCGTCGCCGCCTGCCAGAGCGAGCGCAGCCAGATTCAGAACAAGGCCCGGGCCATGCAGGTGCTGCAGTCCATGCTCCTGGAACAGAAGCGGACCGAATCCGACGCCGCTTACGCCGAAAACCGCCGCCTTCAGGTGGGCACCGGCGACAGGTCGGAGCGCATCCGCACCTACAATTTCCATGAGGGCCGCGTGACCGATCACCGCATCGGGCTGACGCTCTACGCCATCCAGGACGTGATGGACGGCGGCCTTGATCCCATCATTGACGCGCTGAAGACAGCAGAGCAGTCAGCCCGGCTGCGCAGCCTGACATAAAAGAGGAAGCCTTATGAAAACGCAACTTCTCCCCGCCACGGACGCATCCCTGGCCCTGGCAGCCCGTCTGCTGACCGAGGGACAGCTGGTGGCCTTCCCCACCGAAACGGTGTACGGTCTGGGCGCGCATGCCCTTGACCGGGAGGCCGTGCTGGGCATTTTTGCCGCCAAAGGCCGTCCGGCGGATAACCCGCTGATCGTCCACATTCACGACCGTCAGCAGCTGGCAGGCATCTGCGAGGTCAGCCCCCAGGCAGAGCGGCTGATGGACGCCTTCTGGCCCGGCCCGCTGACCATCATTCTCCCCCGCAAGGACGCAGTGCCCGACGAGGTGACCGCAAAACTGGACACCGTCGCCGTCCGCATGCCCTCCCACCCCGTGGCGATGGCGCTGCTGAAGGCCTGCAATCTGCCCGTCGCCGCGCCCAGCGCAAATCGCTCCGGCAAGCCCAGCCCCACCACGGCCAGGCACGTCTTTGACGATATGGACGGGCGCATCCCCCTGATCCTGGACGGCGGCGAGAGCGACGTGGGCCTGGAATCCACGGTGATTTCCCTGGCCGGCGAAAAGCCCTGCATCCTCCGGCCCGGCGGCGTCACGCAGGCCATGCTGGAAACAGTGCTGGGCCCCGTGGATCTGGCCGGCAGCATCCTACGCCCGCTGGAAAAGGGCGAGAAGGCCCTCTCCCCCGGCATGATGTACAAGCATTACTCCCCTGATGGCCAGGTGACGCTCATTGAGGGCGAAGAAAGCGCTGTGGTGGAAGCCCTGCGCCGCCTGTACGCCCATGCGGACAGCGAAGGCCACCGGGCCTGCGTGATGTGCTTCACCGAGCATGTGAATGCGCTGCAAACCTGCCGCCCCCACGACATCGGCCCGAAGGATGATCCCGCCGAGGTCGCCCGCCGTCTCTTTGCCACTCTTCGGAATCTGGACGATGAACAGATGGACGTGATCTTCTCTGAGGTCGTGCCGCCCGAGGGCGTGGGACTGGCCGTCATGAACCGGCTGGGGCGGGCTGCAGCCTTCCGGACGGTGCAGGCGGAGGACGTGCTGTAAGTTTTCCTGTAAAATGTGAAAAAGGGACAAACTACCTCTTGACGAACCCTGTCGAATGTGATAGTATACTCACCGCAAACAGGCAGCAATGCCTCATACCTTATCACGAGTGGCAGAGGGATGGGCCCGATGAAGCCACGGCAACCGGCGAAAGCTTGGTGCCAAATCCCACAGAGGACGCACACCTCGGCTTCCGTCAGGAAGGTCGAAGTCCTCTGGCAGATAAGGACGATCTGATGATCCACCCGGCTGTTTTGTGTGCAAGACAGTCGGTTTTCTTTTTCCCGGAGGCCATCGCCTCCTCCGACCCTGCAAAGGAGAAAAAACATGCGCAAGCTCTTCACTTCCGAATCCGTCACCGAAGGCCATCCCGACAAACTCTGCGATCAGGTTTCTGACGCGGTGCTGGATGCCATGCTCGCCCAGGACCCCATGTCCCGCGTGGCCTGCGAGACCTGCGCCACCACCGGCATGGTGATGGTCATGGGTGAGATCACCACCACTGCGAAGGTGGATATCCCCGCCATCGTCCGCGAGGTTGTGCTGGATATCGGCTACAACTCCAGCGAGCTGTGCTTCGACGGCAACACCTGCGCGGTACTGACCGCCGTGCACGCCCAGAGCCCCGACATCGCCATGGGCGTTGACGCGGCCCTCGAATCCCGCGACACCGACGAGAACGACACCGGCGCCGGCGATCAGGGCATGATGTTCGGCTATGCCTGCGATGAGACCCCCGAGCTGATGCCCACCGCCATCGCCTACGCCCACCGCCTGACCCG
>JAFQIB010000035.1 GCA_017397765.1 Clostridia bacterium
CGGTTCCGTTGACCGAGCGTAGCCATCACACAGCATTGGCTGTGTGATGGCCGAGGGGGAAAACGCCCCGCCCCGGCGGCAAAGCCCCCGGATACGATGACAGTCAGAGGGCCTGCGGGCCCTCCGACACCTCCAGGAGTTAATTTGACAGTCTGAGCCCGGACATTCAGCCCGGGCTGCAGCCATTTATTCCAGTGTCATATCCCAGCCGGCCAGATACTGCAGAATTCTCAGCGCATCCTGCTGATCGACGCTGCCGTCAAAGATGACATTGGCGTTGGGCAGGCTGATCTGCACATCATTCCCCGCCGCATAGGACAGAATCAGCTGCGCGTCCGCCGGGGTGATTTTCCCGTCCTTATCCGCATCGCCGGGCACACGCACCGTCCCCTCCTCCGGCAGCACCGGTTCGCCCTCCGGGGAGCCAACCGTGAAGCTGCTGGCGATGACCGTCTGCTCACTGCCGAAAAGATACACCTCGCCTGTCCTTGCATACCTGAACCCAAACTGCACATCCACCTTGTATGTATACCAGCCTGTTTTCAGCTTGCCGAAGGGCAAATTCTGATTGATGTTGACGCCATTCACACCGGCATTGATGTTCACGCTTGATGCGGAAATATCCGGCGAGACCGTAACCGGCGTCAGCGCATCCAGGGTGGTTTCACGGTCGATCACCCGCGCACACACAGTATAGAACGGCGCATTTGCATTGATCACGCCCCGGAGAGGATACCCGGAGCCTGTCTTCAGGTCTCCCTCCGGCTTCTGGACGTCAGAAACGGATGGTTCACAGACCCATGCGCTGAATTTCAGCTTTGTCGCCGTGCTGTCCGCCTCGCAGAAGCACAGGTAGCTTCCATCCTCCAGCTGTGCCCAGATATCTCCATGGCTGTTGGCCACAAAGCGCGTCACCGTCACGTCCGTATGCTCCCCAACCGATGCTGCCGCCTCCGAATCCGGATATGGCGCTGCATGGCTGTCGCGCCTTTGGAGATTGGTAAACAAAGCAGAAATATTGAACAGATGCACGCACTCATACGTTGCCACATCGGCGCTGTCGATATAGAAGCCCTCTGCTGTCCGGTACCACAATTCATCGCGGCTGTTCCTGTAAGACGCAACGATCTGCACGGACTTACCCTTTGGGCACCGCCGACCCTGGTGATCGGCAGCTTCATAGGGTCTGTCCTTGAGATATCCGTCCTCCGTGCCGACGATGCCCAGCAGGTCCAGCTGATCCCTGTCCAGCTTGGCGGATGCGTTTTCCTCCGTCACCCTGAGGTCTCCGCTGAAGATATATCCCTGCTTCTCCCCTGCCGCATCTTCGATCACATACCACATTTGCCCCTGCTTATTGAGGCCTGCGCCGCCGATATATACAATGGTATCCTTCTCAATGTCGCTGAGATGACAGGCGTCCAGATCGTAGGGTGCGCTCTGAAGGCTGCACTTGTCTGCATCGGCATTGCTCCTGATGCTCACCGCAATCGCCGGCGGGAAATTGTCGATCGATTCAAAATACAGCATCCCCGGAGGATCGCCCACGCTGAATACATTGCTGTGCACCACCTGCGGCGTGGCAGATGCTTCTGTAACGACCGAGATGGCATACTCATACCAGTCTTCCTTCAGCTGCCCGAATCTGATTTTATCGTTGATCGCCTCTCCCGAGGAGGGACTGCCGATCGTGTACTGATAGAAAAGCGGCGTCGTCCGAATGTCGAACCATACCTTGCCCGTCGTCAGGCTGGTTACCGTGGCATATACATCTGTGATCCTGGAACGGCTCCTGATCGTTCCGCCCAGAGCAAAGGACTTTCCCTGCTTCAGTTCCTGCGGCGCTTTGACGTCCGTGATCGTCGGGGCAGCCGGGTATATAGACGCATCCCCATTCAACGGGATGAAGCCCTTTTCAAACCAGATGCCGGTCTCCCCCCGATCCGTCACTTCATTGTAAAACTGGGCCTCCGTAATGAATTCCGACAGCGGGATCCAGTACTCGCCGCAGGTATAGGGCATGACGGTCGGTTCATATGTATCGAAATCAAGGCAACGGACTCTCGACGTGGTAGACCTGCTGGCCGAATCCACCATGTGAATCAGGCATTCGCCGTTATGTTCCGTGCAGCCCACGGCAAGCATATAATGTCCGCCTGCACTCTGTTCAGCGGTCTTCGGCCACCTCATATGGCCTACGATCACGCCGCCCTTCTCAAAGAAGCGCTCCATCCACGCCTTTGTTCTTGTAACGGTAACCGCTTCAGCACATTTCAGCGTGTCCGTAAAGTACGTTGCGAACATCGTCCTTCCTGTTTTGGACGGCGTTCTTGTCACCTGCAGCAAACCGTAAAGGACCCTGTAGTATTCGTCCGCCGATGCACAGTCCTTGTTTGTGATCCACTGGAATCCATGGGCAAAGGTAAATGCACTGCAGCCGTTCCGTTTCAGATTCCGCTTGCTGCTTCCGGTATATGTGGTCAGATCGAATCCCCCGGCGGAAGTGAAATCATACAGATCCTGTCCGTATAAATGAATGCGCTTATCCGCACGCTCCTCTGCGTATGCTTGCGAAATATGCACCTGGCATGCCAGGCAGCACAGAAGCAACGCAAAGATCACAGACGCCAGTTTCTTCATCCTGTATCTCAACTCTTTCCCGTTTGCTGTTGCAGACTCGGGCGTATAGCGCCAGACGACATCACATGCTGTCATTGTACCATCTTTTGCCACATTGCACAAGATTTATGTTTTCAAAGGCTCAATGCACGCTTTTGCCGCGCCCATCGACGGAGGGAATCCAGTCCCGCCCCGCCCCTTGACGTATTCGCTGAAATTGTGTACAATTACAACATATTGTTCCCGTTCATTCCCCCACGCATCAACAAGGAGGCTTTCATATGCTGTACGAAAACAAAATCTGGGTTGGAACGGGCGAGCAGCCAGTGTTCCTGCTGCCTCAGATGGCAAACCGTCACGGCCTGATCGCCGGCGCCACCGGCACGGGCAAGACCGTGTCCCTCAAGGTGCTGGCCGAAGGCTTTTCCAACATGGGCGTGCCGGTATTCCTGGCGGATATCAAGGGCGACCTGGCCGGCATGGTCGAGGTCGGCCAGCACAATGACAGCATTGCCCGCCGGCTGATGAACTGCGGCGTGCCCTCCTTTGAGTACTGCGATTTTCCGGCGGTGTTCTGGGATGTGTACGGCGAAAAGGGGCATCCCATCCGCGCCACGGTGAGCGAGATGGGCCCGACGCTGCTGGCCCGGATGCTGGGTCTGAACGAGACCCAGACCGGCGTGCTGTCCATCCTCTTCCGCATCGCGGATGACGAGGGCATGCTGCTGCTCGACCTGAAGGACCTCAAGGCCATGCTGGCCTATATTGGCGAAAACGCCCGGGACTACACGCTGGATTACGGCAACATCTCCACCGCCACGGTGGGCGCCATCCAGCGGGCCGTGGGCGTGCTGGAGGATGAGGGCGGCGACCTGTTCTTCGGCGAGCCCGCGCTGGATATTGCCGACTGGATGCAGCTCTCCGCAGACGGCAAGGGCGTGATCAATATCCTGGCCGCCGAAAAGCTGTTCCAGCGGCCGAAGATGTATTCCACCTTCCTGCTGTGGATGCTCAGCGAGCTGTATGAGCTGCTGCCCGAGGCCGGCGATCTGGACAAGCCGCGGATGGTGTTCTTCTTCGACGAGGCGCATCTGCTCTTCAACGACTGCCCCGCCGCGCTGCTGGAAAAGCTGGAGCAGGTCGTCCGGCTGATCCGCTCCAAGGCGGTGGGCGTGTACTTCATCACCCAGAACCCCTGCGATATTCCCATGTCCGTCCTGGGCCAGCTGGGCAACCGCATCCAGCATGCCCTGCGCGCCTATACGCCCCTGGATCAGAAGGCAGTGCGCACCGCCGCCCAGACCTTCCGGGCCAATCCGGCCTTCGATACCGAGGAGGCCATCACCACCCTGAAGACCGGCGAGGCGCTGGTTTCCTTCCTGGACGAGGACGGCGCGCCCGGCGTTGTGGAGCGGGCGACCATCTTGCCGCCCCAGTCCTCCATGAATGCGATCTCCGAGGAGGTTCGCGCCGAGGAGCTGCGCACAAGCTGCTTCGCCGGCGTGTATGACGAGCCGGTGGATCGCCAGAGCGCCTACGAGCAGCTGGCTGCCACCTTCCAGGCTTCCCCCTTCACATGGACGGCGCCTGCCGCACCGGCAGCCCCCGTCATCACCACCGCTGCGCCCACGGTCACCAAGCCCCAGGGCTTCATGGTCTTCGATCCGGCCACCGGCACCTACGTCCAGCGCGAGCTGCCCCAGCTGGAGCTGCCCGCCGTGCAGAGCGCCAAGACCCCCGCGCCCCGTACGCCCGTCCCCACGCTGGAGGTTGCAAAGCCGGCCCAGCCTGCCGCTGCAGTTCAGCAGATGCCGGTCATGATGTATGATCCCGTCACCGGCCAGTACAAGCAGCAGATGATGGCCATGCAGCTGGACCCGGCCACAGGCAATTACGTCCCGGTGAACACCGCCGTGGCCGCTCCTGCCCCGACGAAGCCCCTGACCGCCCGCGAGCTGGAAAAGCAGCGTGCCGCCGCGGAAAAGGCCGCCAAGGAGGCTGCCAAGGCCGAAAAGGAGCGCAAGGCTGAGGAGCGCCGCATCCGCGCCGATCAGCTGCGCGAGGAGCGCGCCGCCCGCGCCCGCAAGAACGATTCCGTGCTGGGCCGCGTGCAGAACACCGCCATCAATACCGTCACCCGAGAGGTGACCAAGTCCCTCACCCGCAGCATCATGGGCATCTTCAAAAGACGCTGAGTGCCCGTCAGAAAGCGATACAGAGCATGAAGAAAATTTCCCTCAACAATCCCACGGGCGGCCGTTTAGCACTGCTGACGGCCGCCGTCATTTGGGGCAGCTCCTTCATCGTGATGAAGGACGCCGTCGCCGATGTGCCGGTCTTCCAGCTCCTGGCGATCCGCTTCACGCTGGCCGGCCTGCTTCTGGCCGTGCTTTTCCGCCGCCGGCTGATGAAAAGCGGCAAAGCCCTGCTGGGTCACGGCGCCCTGTGCGGCGTGCTGGTGCTGGCGGGCTACGTCACCCAGAGCTACGGCCTGATGACCGTCACCCCCGGCACCAACGCCTTTCTCACCTCCGTCTACTGCGTGATGGTGCCCTTCATGGCCTGGGGCCTCTTCCGCAAGCGTCCCACCGCCTACAACTGGATCGCCGCCGTGCTGTGCGTCACCGGCATCGGACTGATCTCCCTCTCGGAGGATCTGACCCTGGGCGCAGGCGAAGCGCTGACGCTGCTGTCAGGCGTTTTCTATGCGCTGCACATCATGGCCCTGAGCCATTTCGGCGAAACAGACGATCCCATCTCGCTGACGATCGTGCAGTTTACTTCGGCAGCCGTCCTGGCCTGGGGCTTCTCCCTGACGGTGGAAGCCGGTTCCCCCCTCCCCGCGCCGGCGATCTGGCCGCAGCTGCTCTACCTGACCGTCATGGCCACCGCCGCCACGCTCGTGCTGCAGTCCGTCGGTCAGCGCCTGACGCCGCCCAGCCAGAGCGCGATCCTGTTGAGCCTGGAAAGCGTATTCGGCGTGTTTTTCTCTGTGCTACTGGGCCGGGAAAGCCTTACCTTCCAGCTGAGCTGCGGCTTTGCGCTGATCTTTGTGAGCGTTATCGTGTCCGAAACCCAGCTGAGCTTCCTGCGGCGCAGGTGATGTTCTTCGACTGTTTTCCCCTTGACAAAAACATATCCGTTGGCATATCCTCCTTGTATCCGAATGGATGCAAGGAGGATTTTTCTGATGCACGATATCACGTCCCTGATCGGTCATACGCCCCTGATCCGGCTGACCAGGCTCACCGCCCCGGCGGCAGTCTTTGTCAAAGCAGAGGGCATGAACCCCGGCGGCAGCGCAAAGGACCGCGTTGCACTCTCCATGGTGCAGGATGCGGAAGCACAGGGCCGCCTTGCGCCGGGCGGTACCATCATCGAGCCCACCAGCGGCAACACCGGCGTGGGGCTGGCCATGGTGGCAGCGGCGCGTGGCTATCGCTGCATCCTCGTCATGCCGGACAGCATGAGCATTGAGCGCCGCCGCCTGCTTTCTGCCTACGGCGCACAGGTGGAGCTGGTGGAGGGCAGCCTGGGCATGGCAGGCTGCGTCGCCCGGGCGGAGGAGCTTTTGCGCACCACGCCCAACAGCATCATCGCGGGGCAGTTTACCAATCCCGCCAACCCTGCCGCCCATTATGCCGCCACCGGCCCGGAGATCTGGGCGGCTCTGAACGGTCAGGTGGACGCCTTCGTCGCCGGCATCGGCACCGGCGGCACCATCACCGGCGTGGGCCGCTATCTGCGGGAGCAGCATCCTGCCGTACGCATCGTCGGCGTGGAGCCCGCAGATTCTCCCCTGCTGACCCAGGGCTGCGCGGGGCCCCATCCCCTGCAGGGCATCGGCGCCAACTTTGTTCCGGAGATCCTCGATTTGTCCATCGTGGATGAGATCATCCCCGTCACGGGCGAAAATGCCTTTGACATGACCCGCGCCCTGGCCCGGCAGGAGGGCATCCTGGCCGGCATCACCTCCGGCGCGGCGGTCTGGGCCGCCCTGCAGCTGGCGCAGAGGCCGGAATTTGCCGGGAAGAACATCGTCGCCCTGCTGCCCGATTCCGGCGAGCGCTATCTGTCCACCGGGATCTTTGACTGACCGGACGGCGCAGACGCAGAGGTGCTTTGCGCACCGAAACCCATTGCGGTTTACAGATTTCCCGTGGTTTCGGCTTGATTCAACCAAATCCGCAGAGGAATTTGTGAAATTATTTACACACCCCTTTTCATCCCGGGCATTGTGTGTTATAATCTAACATGTACCACTTTGTACACGACTGTGATAGGAGGTCATCCCAATGGCTATCGTTACGACCAAGGAAATGTTTGCGAAGGCCTATGACGGCGGCTACGCTGTCGGCGCTTTCAACGTCAACAACATGGAAATCATCCAGGGCATCACCGAGGCTGCCGGCGAGCTGAAGGCTCCCGTCATTCTGCAGGTGTCCAAGGGCGCCCGCTCCTACGCCAACCACACCTACCTGGTGAAGCTGGTGGAGGCTGCTGCCCAGGAAAATGATATCCCGATCGCCCTGCATCTGGACCACGGCGATTCCTTCGAGCTGTGCAAGAGCTGCATCGACGGCGGCTTCACCTCCGTCATGATCGACGCTTCCTCCAAGCCCTTCGCTGAGAACATCGAGCTGACCAAGCGCGTTGTTGAGTACGCTCACGACCACGGCGCTGTCGTCGAGGCTGAGCTGGGCACCCTGGCCGGCGTGGAAGACGAAGTTGTCGTCGAGGCTGGCAAGGAAATGTTCACCCGTCCCGAGGAAGTCGAGGAGTTCGTCTCCAAGACCGGCTGTGACTCCCTGGCCATCGCCATCGGCACCAGCCACGGCGCTTACAAGTTCAAGCCCGGCACCAAGCCCCAGCTGCGCTTCGACGTGCTGGAGGAGTGCGCAAAGCGCCTGCCCGGCTTCCCCATCGTTCTGCACGGCGCTTCCTCTGTGCCCCAGAACTTCGTTGAGGAGATCAACAAGTACGGCGGCGCTATGCCCGGTGCCATCGGCATCCCCGAGGAGCAGCTGGCTCAGGCTGCCAAGCTGGCCGTCTGCAAGATCAACATCGACTCCGACATCCGTCTGGCCATGACCGCCTCCGTCCGTAAGTACCTGGCGGAGCATCCGGATCACTTCGATCCTCGTCAGTGGCTGAAGCCCGCCCGTCAGGCTGTGAAGGACATGGTGACCCACAAGATCGTCAACGTCCTGGGCTGCAACGGCAAGGCCTAATTCCCGGCATTTCGAGCCGTCCCGGATCGGGACGGCTCTTTTCTGTGTCCCGAACGCCGCTGTATGCTGGTATCACAGCGGGCGGCCAAAGGAACCGCCTCCGATGGGAGAGTTCATTTGGGAACACTTCTGTCCAACAACAAATAAACGAGCATCCGACGATTGGGATGCTCGTTTATCTTTGGATTCGCAGGCTCATTTGCTCAGTCTGCACGCTGTGGAGATGCAATATACCCGGAAATGTGTGGTTCGTTATGTCTCAAAAAATGGGGAATTTTCTCTGCTCAGCAAATTGGGATTGGGTTGCAATTCAATCGAACGTTGGACATCATACTTTCAGCAGTTCATCAATTGCTCATTATCGCTGCAAGAAGTCCCCGAATTTCGCCTCTAAAAAGAAGCGATAATCTGGATACTCATCTGCCTGCTCATATTCCTTGATTATTGTCTCTTTTATCCACTTCATCATCTTATCTGAAAGTTCATGATAGCGAGTTATTCTTATCAAGCCATGCTTTTCAGCCTCTAATATCGCTTCATAAGCATCCGCTACATATTCACAGTCATTAACCACAATCGTTTTTTCGGATGTCACCGCATCTGGAATATTTGTCAGGAATCCGCTATCCTCAACCATTTCTGCGAAATAGACATAGCCACTAACGCCTTTATATGTATCAACAAGTGCATTAGGATAGTATTCTTCAATGCGCTGTATCCCATCTTTGTCAAAACCATAAGATGCCCATTTCCGCCAAGTACCCGAGTATTCAAATCCCTGTTCAATACAATATTTCTGGATTGCATTGCTTAAGTAAACTAACACATTCTCGCGTTTTTTTGAAAAGTATATTAGCGGAATTTGATGATTTGAAACACGTGGCTCTAATATCGATAAACCCTCTGTGCCTGATGCGTGATAATACATTTATCCGTTTCTCCTAAAACAACTTGTCAAGGACTTTTTACTTCGATTTCGACTTTCATCTTTCTGTTTTTTGCAAAAAGAAACACACCCGATGGCAATGTGCCTGTCGGATGCGTTCAAGATGCAATTGTGTGTGCTCAGTTTAGAACGGCA
>JAFQIB010000036.1 GCA_017397765.1 Clostridia bacterium
AAATGCAAGCATTTGCTCTCGCTAGTCGGCGCGAGCGCCTCCCTCGTGCAACGACAAGTCGTTCTCCCGGCCGTTCGTTCGTGTAAGGAAGCTTTTCCTGACGGAAAAGCACGAAAATCGCCGCGCAGGGGCTTCGCCCCGATTAACCGCCCCGAAGGGGCTCGCCGATTTCCGATCTAAAGTCAGAGGGCTTGCGAGCCCTCCGACGCCTCCCGGAGTTTGTTGATGGTCTGACGCGGGAATGCTGCCAGGCATTCCCGCGTTTTGCTTAACTGCCGGGTAGGCTTTTTCTGCAAAAACGCCTTGCTCCCCGCACCCATCCGCTTGCAGATATTGCCTGAAACGAAAACTTGCGGTATAATGGAAGCAGCAATTTCGTGACAATCAACCAGGGAGGAGGCCGCACATGTACCAGGTATTTGTCGTGGAGGATGAGCTGTTGATCCGGCAGAGCATCCGCAATGTGATCGAAAACATGCCGGGGCCCTACGCGCTGTGCGGAGAGGCGTCGGACGGCGAGATGGCGCTGTCCATGATGCAGGATCTGATGCCGGATATCGTGCTGACGGATATCCGCATGCCCTTCCTGGACGGCTTTGAATTGATCCGCCATGCCAAGGCCATGATGCCCTGGCTGAAGATCGTCATCATCAGCGGCTACGGGGACTTTGAATCCGCCCAGAAGGCTATCTCCCTGGGAGTCGATCAGTATCTGCTCAAGCCCATCCGCCCGCCGGAGCTGATGAAGGCCATCGAGGACATGGCCCGCCGTATCGAGGCGGACAAGCAGCAGCACAGCAGCGCCCATGGATATGATAACGATGAAGTGCAGCACGCTTTGCGTCAGCATTTCATGCAGCAGCTGCTGTACGGCGGACTGCACACCAGCACGCTCCTGGAGCGGGCCCATGCGCTGAAGCTGGATGTGGTCAGCTCCTGCTATCAGCCGGTGCTGTTCCGGTTGGGGCCGGGCGACGTGGATCATCGGCTGCTGCAGGTCACCGTCCGTTCCCTGCTGGAGCGGCTGGAGATGCCCCTGTTCTATTTCAACGAAGCCAATCAGCTGACCGTCCTGTGCGACGGGCGGGACAAGGACGCCCTGAATGAAAAGGTGTATCAGTTCATCGCCATATTGCGCCATGAGCTCAAGGAGCTCTGCCCGGTGGTGACGGCTGTGGTCGGCACGATGGTACCCCGGCTCAGCGCAGTATGCCAGGCCTACCGCACGGCAGCGGATCTGCTCAAAAAGGTGGCGGACGTATCCGCAGGCCAGGTGGTGGATGTGAGCGACGCCGCTCAGATCGCCGCAGAGATGATCGAGCTGGGCGATCCCTTTGGCGCCCGCTTCCAGCAAAAGCTCCAGCATGTATCCGTCGCCGGCGTTCCCCAGCTGGTGGATGAAGCCATTGACAGCCCCGAGGGCAGCCGCTTCAACAGCATGCTGATGCGCTACTATGCGCTGATCGATCTGCTGCGGATGACGGTGCAGCAGGCCGTCAAGGCCTCGCCGGAGCTGGACTCCAAGGACGCCGCCACCCGCCTGAGCAGCGAATACGACGTGATGGCAGCCTCGGGGAGCATGCCCGCCTTCCGGCAGATGGCCATTGATCTGCTCTGCCGGGCCGTCAGCCTCCGGGATGAAAATCTCAGCGCAATGAAATACAGCCACGTCATCAGCAAGGCTGAAAAATACGTGGCTGAGAATTTCTGTGATCCGAACATCTCGCTGATCAGCGTGGCAAAATATGTGGGGCTGAGCGCGGCGCACTTCAGCACCGTCTTCTCCCAGACCGTGGGCCGCTCCTTCATCAACTATCTGACGGCCATGCGCATTGAGCGGGCCAAGGAGCTGCTGACCTCCACCAGCATGAAGTTATCCACCATCGCGCTGGATATCGGCTACAACGAGCCCAACTACTTCAGCCATGTGTTCCGCAAGCTGGAGGGCATCACCCCCAAGGAATACCGCAACCGCACGCAGGGCGATCAGTAACCGCGGCTGTCGATCAGCTCCCGGCTGAGGCCCTGGCTGTCAAAGGCGCTTTCCTCTACATAGGTGTATTTCAGCGGCGCTTCGCCCCTTTCCAGCTGCTCGATCACCGCCTTCACCCGCGGGCCGTGCAAAGGGTTGCACTCCACATCAAAGCCAATCTCCCCCGCCGCGACCATTTCAAGGGCCTTGCGGTTTGCATCAAAGGACACGATCGTCACGTCCTTGCCGGGCGTGAGGCCGGCATTCTTCAGCGCGTCGATAGCGCCGTAGGCCATGTTGTCGTTCTCGGCGAAAATCACATCAAACCCGATCCCCTGGGCCAGGTAAGCTTCCACAAGCTCCTGGCCTTTTGCCTGCGTAAAATCGCCGCTGTCCCGGGCCACCAGCGTCCATTGCGGATTGCGCCGCAGCCCCTCATCCAGGCTGGCGGAGCGGCCCACCTGGGCAGAGGAGCCATAATTGCCCTGGAGATGGACGATCCTGACCGGCGTGCTGCCAAAGCGACCTTCCAGCCACGCAACCGCCGCGTTGCCCTGCCGGGTGAAGTCGGAGCCGATCCAGCAGGTGAACAGATCGTCCCCCGGCTCTCCTGTGGCCAGGGACCGGTCAATCATGCGGTCAATGATGATGACCGGGATGCCGGCCGCCTTTGCCTCGCCAAGGACTGTTTCCCAGCCGTCCTCGGTGGTGGGGGCCAGGACGATATAGTCCACGCCCTGATGGATGAAATTGCGGATCGCCGTGATCTGCCGCTCCTTCTTCTGCTGGGCGTCGTCGATGATCAGGCGGAAGCCGTTCTCTGCAGAGAGCGCCTGCTGCATGCTGCGGGTGTTGGCATTGCGCCAGTCGCTCTCCGCGCCGACCTGGGAGAAGCCCACGACGATCAGATCGTCATACCCTTCGTCCGTCGTAGCGCCGTCGGGCGCGGCGCAGCCACCCAGCAGGCAAAGGACCGCCAGCAGCATCAGGATCAGACGGAATTTCATACGCCTTCGACCTCCTTTTCGCCAAGGCTGCGGGTCATGGGCAGCAGCACCGTGACCGTGGAGCCCTTGCCCACGCTGCTTTCAAAGGAGAGCCCATAGGGCTCGCCGCAATACAGCCGGATGCGCTTATGTACGTTGACCAGCCCCAGGCCGGTATGCTTGTCCTCATAAATGCCGGATTGCAGGATGCGCACCTGCTCCTCATCCATGCCGGCGCCATTGTCGGTCACCTTCAGGAGGAGCTTGCCGTCCTTTTCCTCGCCCGTCACGGTAATCATACCCATGCCGCGGCGGTTCTTGATGCCGTGATACAGCGCGTTTTCCACCAGCGGCTGAAGGATCAGCTTGGGCACCATGCAGTCCAGCAGCGACTGGGGCACATTGATCTCATACCGCAGAATGTCCGAATACCGGATCTGCTGGATCTCCAGATAGCTGGTCACCTGGGAGCATTCCGTGCCCAGGGTCAGGATATCGTTGCCCTTGTTCAGCGAGTTGCGGAAGAAGGTGGAGAGGCTCGTCACCATGGTGACCACATCCTCGTTCCGGTCGCTTTCGGCCAGGATGGCGATGGAGTCCAGCGTATTATACAGGAAATGGGGGTTGATCTGGGCCTGGAGCAGCTCCAGCTCCGCCCGGTGCAGCGAGCGCTGATCCTCCACCTGCTTGGTCATCAGGGCGTCCACGCGGCGGGCCATGTCGTTGAAGCCGGTGTCCAGCGTCTGCAGCTCGGTGATGTGGGTTTCTACAGGCGTGGGAGTGAAGTCGCCGCTGCCGAATTGCTGCGCCTTGCGGCTGAGCACGCTGATGGGCCCGGTGATCCGCCGGACGACCCGGACGGAATAGAGCACAATGACCGTCACCAGCACCGCCACGCCCGCTGCAATCACGATGGACAGCACCATCACCTGCGCGCGGATCTGCCCCTGGATGCGGGCCAGCTCCCGCACCTCGTCGCCGATGTAGTCATGCATATACGTTTCGATCAGCAGCGTCAATCCGGTCTCGCCGCGGATGTTGCGCTCCAGCAGCAGCATGCGCTGATCGTAGGACTCCTCCAGGGCGATATCCAGCATGTACCGGCGCAGGGTCTCGCACATATCCAGCATGCTCTGGATGCGCCAGCGGTTGTCCGGCAGCGTCGTGGTGGTCTCCAGGCGGCGAAGCACCGCCTCCGCATCGTCCAGGACGTCCATGGGCAGATCATCCGCCGCATTGTCCATCCGGGGCCGGATCACATGATTGTACATGCCCGAATCCAGCATCACTTTGAATTCCTTGTTGAAATCCGCCGCTGTATTGGCGCTCATCAGCACCGATGTGTAGCGGGAATTGACCGAAAACAGCGTCACAATCAGCAGCAGGATGATCGCCCCCATCACCGGCAGGACGGTCACAAGCAATCGTGCGATCTGCTGCTCGATGCTTCGGTTGGTATGTTGGGCTTTCCCAGTCATCGCATCCACCTCTTGCAGCCATTATAGCACGAATTTCGGTTGATCCCACATGCTGCGAAAAAATCTGTCACAAATCGAAAGGAAATATCTTTTTTGCCCCGGCAAGGAAAAAAGCTCCAAAATTGTTGCTACTATCTTTGAAAGAATTTGAATGCAAATCATCCGCAGGTCATATACAATAATATCAACAAGTCCACCAGAATGGACAAAGTGAGATAGGAGGCTACATCATGAAGAAGTTTGCACGTCTGTTCGTTGCCCTGATGATGGTCTGCATCATGACCATCGGCGTTGCCGCGGCTGAGATCACCGTCGGTATCGTCAACAACCCCCCGTCCGAGTCCGGCTACCGCGAAGCCAACGTGAAGGACTTCGAGGCTGTCTTCTCCGCTGAGAACGGCTACGCCGCCAAGACCGCCTACAGCCTGAAGAACGACGAGCAGCTCTCCGCCGCTCAGCAGTTCATCACCGACGGCGTGGATTACCTGCTGATCTCCGCTGCCGAGACCACCGGCTGGGACGCTGTGCTGGCTTCCGCCCAGGAGAACGGCATCCCCGTGTTCCTGTTCGACCGCATGATCGACTGTGACGAGAGCCTGTACGAGGCCGCCGTCGTGTCCGACATGGCCAACCAGGGCAAGCTGGCCGTTGAATGGCTGATCGCTCAGAACCTGGAAGCCTACAACATCATCCACATCCAGGGCGCCATGGGCTCCGACGCGCAGATCGGCCGCACCAATCCTCTGGTTGAGCAGGTCAACGCTGCTGAGAACTGGAAGATCGTCATGCAGCAGACCGCTACCTGGGACGAAGCCACTGCCAAGCAGATCGTTGAGTCCGTGATCAACTCCAAGGAAGCCTTCAACATCATCTACGCCGAGAACGACGGCATGGCCAAGGGCGCTGTGGCGGCTCTGGACGAGAACGGCATCACCCACGGCGTGGGCAAGGACGTCATCGTGATGGGCTTTGACTGCAACCGCTGGGCCCTGCGCGAACTGCTGGCCGGCAACTGGAACTACGACGGCCAGTGCTCTCCCTTCCAGGCTGCTGTCATCGCTGAGATGATCCAGAAGCTCGAAGCCGGCGAAGCGCTGAACCTGGAATCCAAGAAGATCATCTCCGAGGAGAAGGGCTTTGACGCCACCACCATCACCCAGGCTGACATCGACACCTACGGCCTCGGCGAGTGATCGCAGGAGAAAGCATAACCATTAAGTGATCTGCGCGGTGCGGCTGCTGTGGAGAAATCCGCACGCCGCACCGCTTTCGCCGTGAGTGCTCGGCGATGCAACATGGCCCGCGGTGCTGCATGAGGCGGCGCGGGTCAGACAAGCAAGCGCCAATGCCTGCATTGGCCAAAGGAAGCCCGCGCCGGGAGCCCCGGCACCGGCTGAAGAAGGAGGCAAGGCATATGCAGAACGAGATTGTTTTGTCTATGCGGGGTATCGGAAAAACCTTTCCGGGCGTACGCGCGCTGCACAATGTGGATTTCACCCTCCGCAAGGGCGAGGTCCATGCATTGATGGGCGAAAACGGCGCAGGAAAGTCTACATTGATTAAGGTGCTCACCGGGGTTTACGGCAAGGATGCAGGTACCATCAGCATCGGCGGCAAGGAAGTCGTCATCCGCTCCCCCCAGGATGCGCAGAAGGCCGGCATCTCCACCGTCTATCAGGAGATCACCCTCTGTCCCAACCTGACCGTGGCGGAAAATATGTTCATCGGCCGCGAACCGGGCACGCTGGTGGCCTGGAGCAAGCGCTACAAGCGCGCCGGGGAGATCCTGAGCAGCCTGAACATTCCCGCCCGTCCCCGGCAGCAGCTGGGCTCCTGTTCCCTGGCGGTGCAGCAGATGGTCGCCATCGCCCGCGCGGTGGACATGGACTGCAAGGTACTCATCCTGGACGAGCCCACCTCCTCCCTGGACGACAAGGAAGTTGAAATGCTCTTCACCCTCATGCGCGATCTGCGCAGCCGCGGCGTGGGCATCATCTTCGTCACCCACTTCCTGGAGCAGGTGTATGCCGTCAGCGACCGCATCACCGTGCTGCGCAACGGCGAGCTGGTGGGCGAGTACGAGGTGGAAAACCTGCCCCAGGTGGAGCTGGTTGCCAAGATGATGGGCAAGGAGCTGCAGGGGCTGTCCGACCTCAAGCGCGACGACAGCGAGGAACGCCTCACCGGCACGCCGGTCTACGCGGCGGAGCATCTGTCCAGCGCCACCGGCATCGCCCCCTTCGATTTTGCCATCCGCAAGGGCGAGGTCAACGGCTTTACAGGCCTCCTGGGTTCCGGCCGCTCCGAGAGCGTGCGCGCCATCTTCGGCGCAGACCGCGTGGGCGGCGGCAGCGTCAGCATGGAGGGCAAGCGCGTGCACATCGGCAATCCCAAGCAGGCCATGAAGCACGGCATCGGCTACCTCCCCGAGGACCGCAAGGATGACGGCATCATCGCCGATTTGTCCGTGCGGGAGAACATCATCCTCGCCCTGCAGGTGATGAAGGGCTTCTTCCGTCCCCTCAGCCTGAAGGAGCAGGAGGAATTTGCGGACGAATACATCAGGGCGCTGGAGATCAAGACCGCCTCCAGCGATACGCCCATCAAATCCCTCTCCGGCGGCAATCAGCAGAAGGTCATCCTGGCCCGCTGGCTGCTGACCCATCCCAAGTACCTGATCCTGGACGAGCCGACCCGCGGCATCGACGTTGGCACAAAGACGGAGATCCAGCGTCTGGTGCGCAAGCTGGCGGAGGAGGGCATGAGCGTGACCTTCATCTCCTCGGAGATCGAGGAGATGCTGCGCACCTGCTCCCGCCTGATCGTCATGCGCGACCGGCGCATCGTGGGCGAGCTGCGCGGCACGGAACTCAGCCAGGACAACGTCATGCGGACGATTGCAGGAGGTGATGCATAAATGAAGGCTTCAGCATCCGGATTCAGGTGGGGCAAGCATGCCCAGCTGCTCGTGCCGCTGCTGTCCATCCTGCTGATCATGGTGTTCAATCTCTTCCGTGATCCCAGCTTCTTCTCGGTGTACATGAGCACCAACAACCTGGGCAACCCCGTGCTGGCAGGCAACCTCATCAGCATCCTCAACGGCGCCTCCGAGCTGGCAATCATCGCCATGGGCATGACGCTGGTCACCGCAGCCTGCGGCGGCCAGGACATCTCCGTGGGCGCGCTGGCCACCATTGCCGGCAGCGTGTTTGTCAAGATCCTGCGCGCAGGTGAAATCACCATGGGCGCCATCGCCGTAGCCTTCCTGTGCTGCTGCGTCGTGGCCATGCTCTTTGGCGCCTTCAACGGCACCCTCGTTTCCGTCTTCAAAATCCAGCCGATGATCGCGACGCTGGTGCTCTTCACCTGCGGCCGCTCCATCGCCTACTGGATCAACGGCGGCGCCACCCCCACCATTTCCAGCCCCCTGATCACCGCCATCGGCAGCTTTATTCCCGGCTGCCCCATCCCGACGCCGATCCTCATCGTCGCCGCAGTCGCATTGATCCTGAGCCTGATCTTCCGCTTCACCACCCTCGGCCTGTACACCCAGACAGTGGGCATCAACCAGCGGGCGGCGCGGCTCAACGGCATCAACCCCACGCTGATCAAGCTGGCCTCCTTCCTGGTGCTGGGCGTCTGCTGCGCGGCAGCGGGCTGCATCAGCGTCAGCCGCCTGAGCCTGATCAACCATGAGACCATGCTGCTGGAGATCGAGATGGACGCCATCCTGGCTGTTGCCATCGGCGGTAACGCGCTGGGCGGCGGCAAGTTCAAGATCACCGGCTCGGTGCTGGGCGCCTACGCCATCCAGGCCCTGACCACCACCCTCTATGCCATGAAGGTTCCCTCCACCGACGTCAAGGCCTACAAGGCCATCGTCATCATCCTGATCGTCGTGGCTTCCTCCCCCGTCGTCAAGCAGGCGGCAGCCCGGCTGTGGACGAAGATCAAAGCTCGCGTTCCCGCGAAGAAGGAGGCGGCAGCATGATGAAGCGTACGCCCAACCGGCGTCGTGAGCCGCTGACGGACACGATGCTGCTGGTCACCATCACCATCGGTATTTTCTTCGCCATGTACTTCTCCGCCATGGCCATCTGGGGCGGCGGCTTCCTCCGCTGGCAGCGCGTGTTTGACATGCTCAACGACAATGCGGCGCTGATTATCGTCGCCTGCGGCCTCACCATCGTGATGATCGGCGGCGGCATCGACATTTCCGTCGGCGGCGTGATCGCGCTGGTGGTCATGTCCTGCGTGGTTCACCTCAACAGCGGCGGAAGCATCCTGACCGCTGCGCTGCTGGCCCTGGGTATCGGCCTGGCCTTCGGTCTGACGCAGGGCTTCCTCATCTCCTACCTGGAGATCCAGCCCTTCATCATCACCCTGGCGGGCATGTTCTTTGCCCGCGGCATGACCACCATCGTCAGCGTGCAGCCGCAAAAGGTCGCGCATGAGGGCTTCAAGGCCCTGATGAAGACCAAGATCGAGATCCCCTGGCTGGGCTACATTGCCAAGAAGGGCAATCTGATCCCCGCCCGCGCGGAGATCGGCGTAGTCGTGGCGCTGGTGATCGTCCTGATCGTCTTTGTCATGCTGCGCAAAACCAAGCTGGGCCGCGGCTTCTACGCCATCGGCGGCAACGCCAACAGCGCGCTGATGCTGGGTGTGAACGTCAAGCGCACCCGCTTCATCAGCTACGTCATCAGCGGCTTGCTCTCCGGCATCGCAGGCTTCGTGTTCATGATGCACACCGGCGCAGGCAACGCCACCAATGCCGCCGGCGCAGAAATGAACGCCATTGCCTCGGCCATCATCGGCGGCACGCTGCTCTCCGGCGGCGTGGGCAATGTGATCGGCACCCTCTTCGGCGTGCTGACGCTGTCCACCATCAACGCCATCGTGACCTCCTCCGGCCTGCGCGATCCCTGGTGGCAGGAGATCACCGTAGGCGCCATGCTGTGCTTCTTCATCCTGCTGCAGAGCGTGGTGCTCTCCCTGCGTGGCAAGGGCGGCCTGAAGCAGATGCTGCCCAAGTGGCTGACCGTCCGCAGCAAGGAATAAAGGCTGCATCACAAAAGCACACCCATCCATCATGGGTGTGCTTTTTCATGTGCTCGGCCGACGGCGGCGTGCCTGTCCCGGTGTTTTTCCCATTCCGGCGCGTGCCGCCCTTTACTCCTCATTCTGCTTCATCCGGTAGCCCACGCCCAGCTCATTGACAATGTAGCGGTTGTCGCCGGGCCGGATACCCAGCTTGCGCCGAAGATTGGCCATGTTGACCTGCAGCTTCTTGTTGCCGCCGGGGTCCTCTGCACCCCAGATCGCCTCGTTCATGGCTGCATAGGTCAGCAGCTTTCCGGCGTGCTGCGCCAGCAGCGCCAGGATGTTGAACTCCGTCTGGGTCAGGTGGACGGGAGTTGAGGCGACCATCACCGTCCGGCTTTCATATTCGATCACCAGATCATGCAGCTGAAAGCGGCTTGCCGGCAGCTTGTTCTGATCGGTGCCGGGGCGGCTGTAGCGCAGCGCAGCGCGGATGCGGGCCAGCAGCTCTGCAGTGCTGAAGGGCTTGGTGATATAGTCATTCGCGCCCAGATCAAGCGCGGTGACCTTGTCCTTCTCCGTTGACCGGGCAGAGAGCACCAGCACAGGCACAGCGCTCTTCCGCCTTGCCGTACGGATAAATTCCAGGCCGTCCCTGTCCGGCAGGCCCAGGTCCAGGATCACCAGATCCGGCACATGGGAGGAAAGCATCATCAGACCCTGCGCGCAGGTTTCCGCCATCAGCATTTCGTAATGCTGCGCGTCCAGCATGGCATGCAGCAGGCCGGAAACGCTGCGGTCATCCTCCACCGCCAGAATGCGGTATTTGTTATTGCTCATCGGACTCCTCCATATCAAGCGCGAAGCTGAAGGCCGCCCCGCCCTGCGGCAGGTTGCAGGCATGGATCTCGCTGCCGTGGGCGCGGATAATGGCGGCGCACACAAACAACCCGATGCCCATGCCGGTCCGCTGTCCGTCGCTGACCTCCCGATCCCGGTCCAGATAGCCGGTAAAGAGGTCGTTCAACCGTTGGGCAGGAATGCCGCAGCCGTCATCGCTGATGCAAAAGCACGCCCTGCCGGCTTCCACTGTGACCGTCAGGCTCACGCGCGTCATGCCCCTGGCGTGCACCACGGCGTTCTCCAGAATGTTGATCAGCACCTGCTCGATGAGCATGGCGTCCATGGGGATGCTGACGAATTCGTCCGGAATGCTGACCTCCACCGGCTGATCGGGATAATGCTTGTAGAATTTCACCAGCACCGTGTCGATCAGCTCCTCCAGCACGGTGGGCACCTTGGATACCATTTTCTTCTTTTCGTCAATACGGGTGACCGACAGCAGGTTCTCCACCATGCGGATCAGCCAGTCTGCATCCTTGCGCATATCGCCAAGGAGGGTCAGCTGCTTTTCCTCCGGGAGTGTATCCCGGTTGTCCAGCATCACGGAGCAGGCGCCGTAGATGGAGGTCAGGGGCGTGCGCAGATCATGGGAGATCGCCCGGAGCAGATTCGCCCGCATGCGCTCGCGCTCTGCCGCAGCCTTTTCCTCCTGCTGGATGGAAATCTGCGTCGTCAGCGTACTGGTCATCACCGACACGATCAGCATGACGAGGGTCGTCGCCATGTTCACCGGGTCAGCAGATCAATGGCGTAATACGGAAACATGAACGCGTAGTTCACCAGCAACACGCCGATGAGGGAAGCCGCCACGCCCCACAGATAGCCCTCGGTTTGCAGGGACACGATGAATACGCCCAGCACAAACAGCATCGGGATCAGCTTCTCTGCCGCAAAGAACCGCTCCAGCACCAGCACCAGCAGAAACCAGCCGCCACCACGGCAACGGTCAGTATGCCGTCCCGCAGCAATCGCCGCCAATTGGGCATCCCGCTCACCTCCTGGCGACAGTAAGCACATTTCAGCCATTGCCGCCACCGGGGCAGCGCCCCCAGGCCCCCATCTTGGCATAGGCCTGCGCGATATTCAGCACATGGTCGCCGATGCGCTCAAAATCGGTGAGCATTTCGGAATACAGCACGCAGGCTTCGGCAGTGCATTCCCCCTTGCGCATGCGCTGCAGGTGCTTCTCTCGGTAGAGCTCGGTCATATCGTCGATCTGCTGCTCCAGGTCTGCCACTGCCTGCAGCCAGGCTGCGGAACTGATATCGGGGTGCAGGATCTGATCCATGGCCGCAGCGGCGATCTGGCGCATCTGAGCAATTTCATCCCGGGCCATCTGGGAAAAGACGATCCCCTTGCGCTGCAGCACCGCCACATAATCCGAAATGTTCACCGCATGGTCGCCGATGCGCTCGGCATTGGCAGAGATGGTGAAATAGCTTTCGATCGCCCGCACATCCATGCCGTTGCCGGCGGTAATGAGGATGTGGGAAACATACTCGGATACATCCTTGTTGATCAGGTCGATCTGCTCCTCGGTTTCCTCCGCCCTGGCAACCGCGTCCGCATCCGTATCCAGCACCGCCTGGTAGCACTGCTGGATATTCCCGGCGGCCAGGGCGAGCATGCGCTCCACCTCCTGGCGCAGGGCGTCAGTGTGGATGGCGGCATTGCCCAGGTTCAGGCGGGAGGAGCGATACTCATGCAGCAGCTGCTCCAGGGGACGGACAGGCGCAGCATCCTCAGCCTTGTCCGGCAGGATGCGGGTCGCCAGCCACGCCAGCAGCGAGCCGAAGGGCAGCAGCAGCAGCGTGGTCGCAATGTTGAACAGGGTGTGGGTATGAGCGATCTGCGCGGCAGGATTGCCCGGAGCCAGCGGTGCGATCCAGTCTGTCACCGGCAGCAGCAGGAACAGCGCCGTGAACACCGCCGTGCCGATCAGATTGAACATCAGGTGAATCAGCGTGGTGCGCTTGGCGCTGCGGTTGGTGCCGATGGCTGCCAGCACAGCCGTGATGCATGTGCCGATGTTCATGCCGAAGAGCACGAACACCGCGCTGGACAGGGGGATCAGGCTCTCCGCAGCCAGCTTCTGCAAAATGCCGACGGAGGCCGAGGAGGACTGGATCACCGCCGTGAACACAGCGCCGGCCAGGATGCCGATGGCGGGGTTGGAGAACCTGGTCATCAGGGAGATGAACACATCATTGCTCTGCAGGGGCTTCATGGCAGCGCCCATCATATCCATGCCGATGAACAGCGCCACCAGACCCATGGTGCCGGCAATCATCAGCAGCACATTCAGGTCAATATTCAGGAGGATCTCATTCACAGGCAGCATCCCCGTGACGATAAAGACCGCCGCCGAGCCCAGGGCGATATAGGGGCGATACCGACTGAACACCAGCATCAGCACATAGGTAGCTGCAAAGAGGATCAAAGCAGGAAGCATGTACATCCGTCCTTTCACACATATGCCGCCAGCACTCGACAGCACATGCCCAAAATTTCCACATATTAATGATATTGAGGTCAATGTGTCAAATCAATCTTTCGCGCGGGTTCTTTGCCAAGTCTTAGCCGATCACGCCACACGCTGCGCAAACAAAAAAACAGAGGACGAACCTGAAATGCCCCCCATTTGTTAGACAAGTATGGTATACTTGAACAAAGAGATGGGGGGTAAAACTATGCCAAAGGGAATACCGAACAAGAGGTACACAGGGGAGTTCAAGCAGAAAGTCGTAGAGACAATGCTAGAGAAACA
>JAFQIB010000037.1 GCA_017397765.1 Clostridia bacterium
GCGCTCTGCGAGGCACGCTCCGAACAGGGTTCGTCGCTCTGAGATTTTGTTCTGCGGAACAAAATCAACAGGGGCGCGGCCCCTGCGCCAGCAAGCTGGTTACCCAAGGAAAGTGGGGTGACGAGCGTGGCGTGTCCTCACTTTGATGTGTCCATCCGCCAGCGCAGCAAGGGGCAATCCGCCGTGGCCGGTGCTGCGTATATGTCCGCTGAAAAGCTGTTCAGCGAGTATGATCAGCGGACGAAGAATTTCTGCTACAAGCAAAAAGAAATCGTGGCGAAGGGCATCCTGCTGCCACCCAACGCGCCACGGGAATATTCTGACCGGCAGACGCTCTGGAATGCCGTCGAAGCATCCGAAAAGCAATGGAACGCACAGCTGGCAAGGAGTATCATTATGGCGCTGCCGAGGGAGCTTCCTGCCGATCAGTATGAGTCACTTGTACGCGAATACTGCATGGAACAATTCGTGTCCAAGGGCATGGTCGCTGACTACGCCATTCATGATAAGGGCGACGGCAATCCCCACGCCCATGTGATGCTGACCATGCGTGCGCTGGACGAGCAAGGCAAGTGGCTGCCCAAGGGTAAACGTGTTTATGTGCTTGATGAAAATGGTGAGCGTATCAAGCTGCCCAGTGGCGACTATAAATCCTACAAGGTTCGTACCACGGATTGGGACAATCCAGGAAACTGTGAACGCTGGCGCACGGCATGGGCGGACACCACAAATCGTTATCTGGAACGTGCTGGTGCAGATGTCCGGCTTGATCTCCGTTCATACGAGCGACAGGGCGTTGATTTGGTTCCAACCGTCCACATGGGGCCGGTCGTCACCTATCTGGAGCAGCAGGGCATCTGCACAGAAATCGGTCAGTACAACGAGGAAATCAAACAGTTCAACCGTGTACTTCATTCGTTGAAGTCGCGGCTTGCATCGCTGAAAAAGTGGCTGGCGGAGGCCATCCGCAAGACGGCAGAAATCATGAAGCCTGAGCCATACCAACCTTCGCTGATGGAGTACATCCAGGTGTTCCAGAATCTGCGCAGGGCAGGCCGTGCGGACTGGGGCAAGAAGGCGAGGCAGACTGCTGGTATCAACGACCTGAAATTCGCAGCACAAGTACAGTTCTTCATGCAGGAAGCTGGTATCAGCACGCTGCATGATTTCAATGAATTTGTTTGCAAACAGCAAGAAAGCTTTACCCAGCTTGACGACGTGGGTAAGGCGATTAGGAAAAAGCAAACGGCACTCAAGCATCTGGATACATTCCAGCGTCTCAAGCCAATCTCTGATAAGAGTAAGCGCGGCATGGGCTTCATTCGGAAACAGTATGCTGAAAAACACCAGCAGGAGCTGAACGAGTTTGCAAAGGCTGTGCGGTACATGAATGCCAATGGCATCAAGGCTGCAGATCATGAACGCATCGCCAATGAATTGCAGCAGCTGCTTGATGAACAGTCTCAGCTTCGCGCCTCGCTCGCAGAACAAAATGTTGATCCTGATCTGATCGACCGCATCCGTTACTGTGTTGATACAGTCATCAAGGCTGGCGAGGAACCGAGGCAGAGGGAATCCATCAGGGCGCAGCTAAATGAATCTCAACGACGCAATAGCCCAAATCACAATCAAAGACAGGCAGTTCAACGTCAAACTGTATTCCAAAAATGAAATGGAATTTCCTTCCACACATGTCTACGACTGTTCACATTTTCTGCGCGTTATTTTTTTTCGATATGGCATTGACGCAGTTTTCTTTATATTGCCAGCTTGCGCATGAATTTGCTTCAAAATCACCCCCAATCCTCGTTTTTTCTTCTTTTCAGTATGAACCTCAATGCTGCATAATGTATACAGCAGAATTTGCAATTTCATGAACAAGGAGCGATATATATGACAGAGTTAAACCGTGCCTGGCTTTTGTCTATGCAGGAGAAGCTGCACCGCAAGATGCTGTATGCGGTGGAAAAGGCGCAGACGCTGGATGGCATTCCCTACACCACCCGGGACGGCGAATGGCTCACCGGCCCCTTTGACGGCATCTGCTGGTGGACGAACGGCTTCTGGTCCGGCGCCATGTGGCAGATGTACCTGATGACGGGCGATGAGCGGTATGTAAAGGAAGCTGCGCGCGCTGAAAAGCTGCTGGACGCTGCCTTTGCGGAGTACTGGCATCTGCATCATGATGTGGGGTTCATGTGGCGGCTGTCCTCGGCGGTTTCGTATGACCTGACTGGTGACGAAGCCAGCAGGAAGCGCGCCATGATCGCGGCGAATCTGCTGGCAGGACGGTACAATCCGCTGGGTTTCATCCGGGCATGGAATGATGACTGTACCGGCTGGGCGATCATCGACTGCATGATGAACCTGTCCCTGCTGTACTGGGCCAGCGAGAGGAGCGGCGATCCCCGGTTCCGCAAGATCGCCATGCAACATGTGGATACCGCTATGCAGCATTTTGTCCGCGAGGACGGCAGCTGCAATCACATCGTTATCTTCGATCCGGAGACGATGGAAGCGCTGGACAAGCCCGGCGGACAGGGCTACGGCCCCGGTTCCTCCTGGTCTCGTGGTCAGGGCTGGGCGATGTACGGTTTCCTGATCTCCTACCGCTACACAGGAAAACAGGAATATCTTGAGACGGCGAAGAAGGTCTCCGACTATTTCCTGTCCTGCATCGGAGAGGACGGCGTCCCTGATTCCGACTTCCGTGCGCCCAAGGATGATGTCCGCAAGGACAATGTTGCTGGTGCGCTGGCGGCCTGTGCGCTGATCGAACTGTCCCGGGAACTGAAGGACGAGCACTATCTGGAGGAAGCCCTTCGTCTCCTGCGGGCTATGGAGCAGCAGGATGCGGACTGGTCGCAGGACTGCCCTGCCATTTTCCGGCGGTGCCGCGCCGCATGGAACAGCGAAGAACATCAAACAATGCAGTACGGCGACTACTTCTTTATCGAAGCGGTCAACAAGCTGTGCGGCGAAGGTTATCACATGTGGTAAATGAATACTCTGCAGGCCAGTTTTCACGCAAATGTGAAAATTGGCTTGTTTTTTACCATCCATTTGCTTTTTTTACTCTTTCAGTGCGAAAGAAATGCCCGGTATAATCAAAGTGACTTGATAGCTGTGCAAAGGAGGAACAACCAGTGACAGCCCGCACACTGCCTGCAAAAAAGAATCAGACCGGCATCCGCGGCGTTATCCGGGAGCTGCTGATGAACAAGCACCTCTACCTGATGATGCTGCCGACCGTGATCTGGTTCGTGATCTTCTGCTATTTCCCGCTCTACGGCATCACGCTGGCCTTTAAGAAGTACGACTTCGCACTGGGCATCGCCGGAAGCCCCTTTGTCGGCTTTGAGAACTTCAAGTTCCTCTTTGCTTATGACGGCATCGGCCGCGTGTTCTTCAACACGATTTACCTGAATGTGTTGTTCATCCTCAGCACCACCGTCATCTCGGTCGTGCTGGCCATCATGTTCTCGGAGATCAAGAACAAGACCTTCAAGCGGGTGACCCAGTCCATCGCCATCCTGCCCCATTTTGTGTCCTGGGCAGTGGTGTCGCTGGTGCTGCAGGCCTTTGTCGGCACGACCGGTCTGCTCAATCAGGCCTTCAAGGCGCTGGGTATGTCCCGCGTCAGCTTCTACAACGAGCCGGAGCTCTGGCCCTGGATCTTCGTGGTGCTGCGCATCTGGCAGGGCTGCGGCTTCGGTACGGTGACCTACATCGCCGCCATCACAGGCTTTGACACCAGCATGTATGAGGCAGCCCGCGTGGACGGCGCGACCCGCTTCCAGCAGATCCGCCACATCACCCTGCCGCTGCTCAAGCCGACGATTGTGATCCTGACCATCATGAGCGTGGGCAACATCTTCCGCGGCGACTTCGGTATGATCTACGCCATGGTGCGCGACACGGCGAAGCTGCTGCCGACGACGGACGTTATCGACACCTTCGTTTACCGCGCGCTGCGCCAGATGAACAATCTGGGCATGAGTACTGCAACGAGCCTGTTCCAGTCGGTGGTGGGCTGCATCCTGGTCGTGAGCGTCAATGCGCTGGCCAAGAAGCTCGACCCTGACACGGCGCTGTTCTGATGAAAGGAGTGGACGTCATGAAAGAAAAGGTATTCCGCTCCAACAGGATCAAAACGCCGACCAGCGACCGGATATTGCAAATTGTGATCGTGCTGGTCATCACGCTGTTCTGCGTGTTCTGTCTGCTGCCCTTCGTGGTGGTCATCACCGGCGCGTTCGAGCGCGAGCTGAACCTGAAGCGCTTCGGCTACGCCCTCTACATCCGTGAATTCTCCACCTCCGCCTTTGAACTGATCCTCAAGGATCAGCAGATCCCCAACTCCTACAAGGTGACCATCTTCACCACCGTGGTCGGTACGCTGCTGAGCATGCTGTTCACCATCACGGCGGCCTACCCGCTTTCCCTGAAGAAGGTGAAGTACCGCAACATCGTCAACTTCATGATCTACTTCACCATGCTCTTCGGCGGCGGTTTGGTGCCCACCTACCTGCTGATCAGCCAGACCCTGGGTCTGAAGGACAACATCTGGGTGCTGATCTGGCCGGTCATGTGCTCGGCATGGAACATCTTCCTCATGCGCAACTTCTTCTCCGGCGTACCCAAAGAACTGTCCGAATCGGCCTACATCGACGGCGCGAACGACTTCACCATCCTCTTTAAAATCGTGCTGCCGGTATCCGTGCCCGGCATTGCCACCATCAGCCTGTTCTACGCGCTGGGCTACTGGAACCAGTGGTACAACGCGATGCTCTACATCAACGATTACAGCAAGATGCCCCTGCAGTACCTGATCATGGATCTGGCCCGCTCCGGTGACGCACTGCGCGAGATCGCCCAGTACACCGGCCAGTCCCTGAACAACATGCCGGGTCTGTCCCTGAAGATGGCGACCACGCTGGTCACCATCGGCCCGATTGTGTTGCTCTACCCCTTCGTACAGCGCTACTTCACCTCCGGCCTGACCGTGGGTGCGGTCAAGGGGTGACTTCGTCACATTTCCCGCGATTGGGTCGGCTGTTCCTGCATAGCCCTACCACGTGGAACTTGGCGCGTGGACTGGAGTTGTCTTCCGGCCGCTCATCGGCCGGACTGCATGGTTACGTGTAACCAAACAATATTGGATATATGGCGGTGCTATCCGTCATGATCATAAATAACAAGGAGGAATTACCCCATGAAGCGCATCGTTTCCCTGCTTCTGTCCCTGGCCCTCATCCTTGGCATGATGGGCACCGTCGCGACGGCGGAAGAAAAGACCGTGGTGAAGATCCAGGTCATGAACGCCTTCCAGAACCTCGAGCCCGTGCTCGAAGAGTACTACAAGCGTGTTGCCAACGATCCCGTGCTGAGCAACATCGAGCTGGAGTTCTCCTACGTCACCGGCGGCGACTACAAGGACAAGATCAACATGCTCATGACCACCCAGGACGAGGTGAAGGACCTGGTCTTCGTCGGCGCCTGGCATGGTCTGGAGGACTTCGCCAAGGGTGGCAAGCTGGCTGACCTGAGCAAGTACTTCAACAACCCCGAGTACCCCGGTCTGCAGAAGGCCTTCTCCGAGGGCATGGTGGAAGCTGCCATGACCTACTACCAGAAGGAAGACGGCACCTGGGCCAAGGGCCTGTACAAGATCCCACTGATGCAGGCGATGGAAGACATGCGCGGCCTGTGCTACCGTGAGGACCTGCGCGTGAAGTACGATCTGCCCGAGATCACCAATGACGAGACCCTGATGCAGTACCTGGAGACCGTCATGGCCAACGAGTTCGACATGGCCTTCGGCTGGTCCATGTACATGGGCTTCGCTTACCAGGGCTCCACCCACTTCTCCGGCATGCTGGACAACGTGTATGACATCGACCTGTTCGGCGGCAACTGGGAAGCTCCCTTCCACGTGGCTCTGTCCGAGGATGGCACCAAGGTCCTGAACGCTGTCATCATGGGCGACTCCGAGGCTGAGTTCGCCAAGATGCCCGAGGGCTACCAGCACGACTTCATCAAGGCCTACCGTCTGGATCAGCTGAAGTGGGAAGAGTACCTCTCTCCCTACCGCGGCACCTCTGAGGAAGAACTGGGCTATGCTCCCATCTCCTACGCTCCCCTGACCGAAATGGCCGCCCGCATCAACGACCTGGGCAACGACGCTGACCTGCTGACCATCTGGCCCGACGCTTCCCTGCGCTTCTACCCCGCCGAAGAGGCCCAGCGCAACATGACCCCCGCTTCCATCGTCAGCCCCATGGTCTCCAACAACTTCATCTGCGTCCCCGCCTGGTCCACCAATGTTGACGCCACCATGAAGTTCCTGGATTGGATGTTCGCCTCTCAGGAGAACCACGACCTGTTCGAGCTGGGCGTGGAAGGCCTGCATTGGGAAGCCATCGGCGACAAGGGCTACAAGTCCCTGGGCACCGACGAGTCCAACACCTACACCATGCCTGGTTACTCCTTCACCTGGAATCCCAACTATGTCCGCTACAATGAGGCGGTCATGGCCAACGATGAGCTGAAGGCCTACTATGACTACCAGAACGACGTGTCCTCCTACGTGCCCAGCAAGATCGCCGGCTTCACCTTCGACAACAGCAAGGTTGTGACTGAGGTTGCCACCATCACCGCTTACGCGGGCGAGCTGCAGCTGCGCTACGCTCTGGGCGGCGACGACACCGAGAAGATCATCGCTGACTTCCACAAGCGTGCCACCGAGGCCGGTCTGGAAAAGGTCCGTGCTGAGCTGATCAGCCAGCTGCAGGCCTTCCTGGACATGAAGAGTTCTGCCGAGTAATCCCTTTTCCCCTCACGCGGGTCGTCCTGTGCGGCGACCCGCATTTTGGGTATTTTCCGGTTGGTTTGAATCTGATATAATAGAATCAGATGGATCGTTTGATCAGCCCCAAAGGAGCATCCTTCCATGAAACTGCTTGTTGTAGACGATGACCGCTACGCCCGGGAGGGCATTCTTTCCTGTCTGCCGCTTGCGGAGATGGGCATCAACAATGTGATGCAGACCCATGACGGCAAAACGGCGCTGGAGATCGTGCGCTGGTTCTGCCCGGACATCATCATCACCGATATCTGCATGCCCCGCATGGACGGCATGTCTTTTGCTGCTACCGTAAGGAAGGTGCAGCCGGAATGCCTGCTGATCTTCATCACCGGCTTTGCGGAGATCGGCTACCTCAAGCAGGCCATTGAACTGTCCGCGGTTGCCTTTGTGGAAAAGCCCCTGCAGCCAGATGAGCTGATCCATGCGGTGCAGAATGCCATCAGCAAGCATCAGGAGCGGATGAACGCAGACCAGCGTACGGAAAGCCTGCAGAAGCTGCGCCGTCAGCAGGCGGCCGCGCTGATGATGCATACCCGGAAGGATCTGCAGGAGCTGCGGAGCCTGTGCGCCAAGATCGGCTTCCCGACCGATGCGGCCTACCGCTGCCTGGCGCTGCGGGCAACGCAGACCAATGTACATGACGTGCTGGATATCCTTTCGGATGTGGCGGCAAAGAACGGCTTCGACTGCGCGGCGGATCAGCGGGAGGATCGGAACGTCTACGCCGTGCTGGCGGCAGGAAAGCGCAGGCAGCCCCGGGATCTTTCAGCCCTTGTGGACATGCTGCACAAGCGCCTGCCGGGCATTGTGACGGCGGAGGGCATGGTGGTACCCTCTCTGGAGAAGGTGCACGAGAGCCGCAAGGCTTCCTCCCGGATGCTGGAGGGCAGCTTCTACGATGGAACCCGCACGCATTTCCCGTATGAGGAGAAAACCGCTCCTGCGGTGCTGTCGGTCGATGCGTATGCGCAGTTTGTGCGCCTGCTGGAGGAAAACGCTGCCCGGCTTCCGGCCTGGCTGGAGGAGCTGCTGACCAGGGTAGAGGCAGTGCGCAGCGACCGTGTGGAATCCGTCAAGTCCCTGATGCTTGCGATCCTGCGGGAGCTGTATCGCCGCACGCCCGATCTGTACGGCAAGGTGTACGGCATCTCCCAGGCCAGCGAGCTGGAGGATTATGTGGCCTCCGTCACCGGCATCGGGCAGTTCCGGGAGATGCTGGCGGTGCTGTTCGGGCAGCTGAATGTCATGGAGGACACGAACTCCCGGTTCTCTCAGGTGGTGCGGGACGCGAAAAGCTTCATCGCCCAGCATATTCATGAGCCGGAGCTGGGTCTGAAGGAGATCGCCGCGCAGGTGAACTTCTCTGCTGCGTATCTCAATGTGGTCTTCCGCACGGAAACCGGCATGACCGTCAAGCAGTATCTGATCGACTGCCGCCTCCGGGAGGCCAAACGGTTGCTGAAGGATCCCTCCGTGCGTATCACGGAGATCGCCCAGCGCTGCGGGTATTCCAATTCCAACTATTTCGCCAAGGCATTCAAGGAATCCACCGGTATGACGCCCGGTGAATACAGGGAGCGTAAGGTATGAAAAAGCTGGGCGGCCTTTCCTTTTCGGCAAAGATCGTGCTGATCGTCTTTCTTGCCGTGCTGCCGATGGTGGCCATTACGCTCGTTTCCATGTATGAGCTGAAGCTCTCCACGGACGGGCGGCAGATGGCACTGATCGAGAACAACTTCGATCAGGCGCATCGCACGCTGGAGGAGAAGATGGAGGGCGTCCATGCCATTTCGACGCTGATGACGGTGAACGAGCAGGTCAACACGGCCCTTCGCAGCGCCAGCAAGGAGGATATGCGGCAGCAGCTGTCCTCCTTTGAGGTCATCACGGCCTATGTCCGAAACATCGAAATGAGCCATGAGGGCACAAAGGTGTACCTGTTCGTGGACGATGAATACATGATTGCCCAGGACAGAAGCACCCGTTACCGGGCGATCAGTGCGCTGCAGGGGATGGCATGGTCGCCCTCCCTGCTCAACGGCATGGGACATCCGCAGTGGATCTACACCGAATCCCTGCTGGAAAAGGGACAGAAGAGCCTCGTTCAGATGCGTGCGCTGATGAATCACAATGATTATACGCAGACCCTCGGCGTACTGGCGGTCTCGCTGGATGAAGCGCAGGTGCAGGGTGTGCTGGATAACGCGATCGCGGAGCAGTACATGGCGATCTGCATGGCGGACGGCACGGTGCTGACCAGCAACGGCGCAGACAAACCGCCGATGGACAAGCTGCCTGTCCGCAGCCATCAGGATGCGTTTTCCCTGCTGCCGCTGGGAGGAGCGGAGTATTATCTTGCTGCCCGGGAGCTGAGCGACTCCGGTCTGTATCTGGTATCGGTTTTGCCCAGGAGTCTGATGAACCAGGAGGTCAGCGTTGTCCGCAAC
>JAFQIB010000152.1 GCA_017397765.1 Clostridia bacterium
GGTTGGAAGCAACCGTCTCGGCATCCGTTTCCCATCCGCCCTGAGTCATGCCGGCAGCAACGCCTTCAAGAATGTGCGTACCGGTTTCGGTGGTATCTAGGCCCTGGAGGAAGGTCAGGATATCCTGCAGATTCTGAACGTCCTGCGTGGATACTTCTTTGCCCTGCTGAATGGCAGATACAACTTCTCCTACATAAGCGGATAGCTCTGCGACTGTCTCAGCGGAGAAGTCGTTCTTCATACTCTGATCCAGCACGCCGTGATCGACGCTCTCTCCACGCAGTGCCGCCCAGAACTTCTGCCATCCGTTGTAGTCCAGCGTTTTGGTATAAGAGTTGATGCGACTGACAGCCGAACCGATCAGATCCATGGTGGTTGCAGGCATGACGCCAGCCCACATACCGGCAGCAGTCACACCCAGCTGATCAACTTCATCCACCAGCGGAGAAATCGCATCAATAGCCTCCTGAGTACCGGTTACCTCCGGTGCGATCAGCACATGGAGCGTACCATCCTCACCAAGAACCGCTACCTTGTCAGCTGTCAGCAATTCGGAAGGAACCGCCTCAACGGGAATCTGTACGCCGTTCTGCCAAAACTGGGTCTGTGGGTCGTTCAGGGCGTCCGAGGGATTTTCATATACTTCACCCAGCTTGACGATACCCTGGACCTCCACTGGGTTAGCGGCAATAAAGCGTCTGTAGGCAAGAAGATCGTAGCCATAGATACCTACCGACATTGTCAGATTGGGCTTGACGGCATTCGTATCGTCATATTTCGAGATGTATGCCGTGAAATTCTGGAGTAGCTGGGACTTGTCACAGCCTGTAGCTTCGGCAAAGGCGCTGACTATGGCTTCAATCTGATCAGGAGAAAGTGCGGATATATCCACATTCTCCGCTTCCAGATACTTGGCTACCATAGCAGTCACATCATCGGGCGTCAGCTGCGTAGTCAGCGCACCGCCTGTGACCTCCTCGTATGCCATGACAAAAGCGGTGACATCCTCCGGCTTTAGCTGCGTTGTATCAACGCCCTGTTTCTCCAGATACTGATACACATAGGCTACAATCTCATCAGGTTTTAGCGTGGAGATATCCACGCCTTCTGCCAGTTCTTCGTAGGCGCTGACCATGGCCGTAATGTTCGTGGGATTGAGGCTTGTGACGGATGCGCCCGTTGTCGCTTCCGCATAAGCATTGACATAACCGATCAGACCTTCCGGGGTCAGTTCAGCAGTAGAAGCGCCCTCGGGGATTTCCGTGTATTTGGCAATAAATGCGTCAACCGTAGGCTGGAGCTTCTCTGCATCTTCCGCTTCCTGGTACCCGGCAACAATCGCATCTGTAGTAATGGCGCCCGGATTGGCGGCAAACTCGTCCCATCGGGACTGCGCGCCGGTCATATCCAGATCGGTGGCGATCGTCAGCAGTTCTTCCGGAAGCGCCTCGCCGAACATGGCTGTAAGGCCGGGAAGTTCGATCTCCCGGTTATTGAGGAATGCCTGGATGGAAGCAATCTGCTCAAGCGCCGTGGAGAAGTCGATCTCGGGGAAGAGAGCCTGAACCTCATCTTCCGACATACCGCTGTCCAGAAGGGACTGGATCTGCGTCAGCATGGCGATGTACTCGGTAATCGCGCCTTCATCCATGCTGGCAGTCAGTTCATTCAGATCTTCCAGCAGCTGTGGCTTCTCGGTTTCGTTCGCTGCGCTGTATTCGCGCAGCTTCTGCGTCAGCAGATCCACATCTGTTGCTGCCTGCTGGATATCTTCCTGCTCCCAGACGGGCATTACGATGTCGGCAAGCAGCGCAGCATATTCCAGCGCAGCATTTCGGCGATCCTCGTTGTACTTCGCATTGAGCGCATCCAGTGCAGCCTGACGCTCCGTGGAATCCTCGATCAGCTGAATGAGCGCATATTCCTTATCGTACTGCTCGTCGATTTCGGCGTTTACGGCAGCAAGTCCCTCTGCAGCAGCGACCATTGCGTTTTCATACACAGAAGCATCGGCATCCTCTTTGCCACGGGCCTGCGCACGAGCAACCTCGGCCTCCACCTTCTGACGGATGGTGTCAAAGCCGTCCACGTCAGCCGGGGACAGCTTATACTTGATTTCAATGGCCTCGCGTGTGTCGATCAGCTCCTGCAGGCGAATTTGATCCTGCTCAGAGAAGTATCCGTTCTGCCGTTTCTTCAGCAGACGCTCAATTTCTGCGTCCATGGCGTCCAGTGTTGCAATGTCCGCTGCCAGCTGATCGGACACACCGGTATAACCAGCCTCATCCGCTGCAGCCTTCATCTCCGCCAGTTCTTCACGGGTAGAAGCTGTCAGCGCCTTAAAGGAAGAAGTCCATTCGCTGACGATTTCATCCGATTCTTTCTGGCCATCTGTCCACACTTTAATGAGGCCATCCAGCCATTCGCGGGCAGTCTGCTCATTGCGTTCAAAATCAGCCTCGGACATCCCGAAGAAGCCAAGACCTTCGCTGCGGCCATAGAAGGTATCCGCTGCAGTTTCTTTCCAGCTTTCAGCCGTTTCCTGCATGCCCTTCAAGGCTTCGCGGGCTTTCCTAGCTCCCGACACATAATCTGCAAGGGCGATCGTTCCGGCAATCACAGCGGCGGCAACCGCCATCCAGACAGCAGGCGACTTGCCCAAAACAGAAATAAACCCTTTCCATCCGCCGCCTGCGACGCCGACAGCGGTAGAGAACTTACCGATTGCCGTGGCTATCGTACCAACGCCCTTGGTGATCTTACCGAAAGCCAGCAGAGCAGGACCCGCAGAAGCGGCAATTGCGGCAAAGCGAATGATCTGCATGCGCTCAGCCTCATCCAGTTCCATGAACCGACCCAGCAGATCATCTGCGCCGTCGATCAGGTTATGGATGGTGGGATTCAGATCATCGCCGATCTGCTGTCCAAACAGAACAGCCTTATTTTTGAGGTTTACCAGCTTGCTTTCCGTCGTAGCATAACGCTTTCCGGCTTCCGTTACGAGTGCGGTATTCTCTTCCCACGCTTCGTTGGCGGTCTGCTGGGTCTTGGTGAACAGTTCGTTTGCGTTGGTAGCACGTAGCAATGTATCGCGCAGTCGTACTTCCACGATGCCGATCTCATTCAAGGTAGCAATGGCGCTCATGCCTTCCTCGTCCATCCGGGCAAGTCCCTCGATAAATGCCTGGAAAGCACCTGCGGGATCTGCGTCCCACATAGCTTTGAACTGCTCGGCAGTCATGCCGGACACCCTGGCGAAATCA
>JAFQIB010000153.1 GCA_017397765.1 Clostridia bacterium
GCCTCGGCGGTCTCTTTCATCTTGGCCAGCACCATGGCGGAGATATCCTGGGGGGTATAGGTCTTGCCGTCGATGTCCACCTTGTAGTTGGTGCCCATCTCACGCTTGATGGAGATGACGGTGCGGGCGGGGTTGGTGACCGCCTGACGCTTGGCGATCTGGCCGACCAGACGCTCGCCGTCCTTGGTGAAGCCCACGATGGAGGGGGTGGTGCGGTTGCCTTCCGCATTGGGGATGACGACGGGCTGGCCGCCCTCCATGACGGCGACGCAGCTGTTGGTAGTACCCAGGTCAATACCGATGATCTTGCTCATTGTTCATTTCTCCTTACTATATGTCGGTTTGGATATGTCTTGTTGATACTATATTGTTCCCGCCCGATGAGCGGGCGGTCGGACAATCGCAGGGAACGCACCGGGCTCCACGCGTCAGTTCCTCAACCGAAGGCGCTCAACCCGATCGCGGGCCGGGTGCAGCGGCACGCTGCTTAATCCGCCACAACCTTGACCATCGCAGGCCGGATCAGATGCTCACCCATCTGGTAGCCCTTCTGGAACACGGCGCAGACGGTGCCGGGCTCGCCCTCCTCGGCGCTGCCCTGCATTACCGCATCCTCCAGGTTGGGGTCGAACTTCTCCCCCAGCCGGTCGATGACGGTCACGCCCAGCTTCTCCAGCGCAGCCAGCATCTGCTTGTGCGTCATCTCAACGCCCGTGCGCAGGGAGTCGCCCTCTGCGGCAGGCGCAGCCAGCGCGCGCTCCAGGTTATCCAGCACAGCCAGCATTGCCTTGACCACCGTGCGCTGCCCTTCGGCGAAGGCGTCCACCCGGACGGATTCGTTGCGGCGGCGGAAGTTGTCAAAGTCCGCCTGCGTGCGCTGCGCCAGCGCCAGATACTCGTCGGCCTTCGCGGCTGCCGCGGTCAGGGCTGCCACGTCGATCACCTCAGCCTCTGAGGCTTCGGCTTCCGGGATTTCTGCTTCTGCAGCCTGGGCGGCTTCCACCTCAGGCTGGTTCAGTTCCTGCTCGTTCATACGGCGTTTCTTGCCTCGCTTCATCATTTTTATTCTTTCCTTAAATCTTATTCAAGGCGGCGCGTGTCATCCTCCGTGCCGAAGAGCTCCGACAGCTGGCGGCCCATCGTGTTCATGATGGCCAGCACGCGGGAGTACTGCATGCGGGTGGGACCGATGACGCCGATGGTGCCCTGCTGACCGTTGCCGGTGGTGTAGGTCGCGGTCACAATGGAGCAGTCCGACATCTCCGGCACCCCGGTCTCCGGGCCGATGCGCACCGTGAAGGCCATCTCGCCCTTCTGGCCGATGATATCCGCCAGGCGATCCCGGGTTTCCATCAGGCTCAGGAAGCTCCGCGCCTTCTCCATATCGGAGTACTCGGGGTAGCTGAGCATATTGGAGGTGCCGCCGATGGCCACATGGGGGTGGTTTTTCTGCTGGCGGCTGGTCATCACGTCGCCCAGGCCCTCCAGCAGCTCGGCCTGCGTCTGCATGCCGCGGATAATCTCCGGCATGCGCTCCACGGCCTCGGCCAGCGTCTTGCCTGCCAGCTCGCCCGTCAGCGTCCGGCTGACGGAATACAGCGCATCCTGATCCAGTTCCTCGCTGACCCGGATCACCGCATCCCGCACCACGCCCGCATCCGTCACAATGACGGCCAGCGCAGCATTGTCATCCACCGATACCAGCTGGATATTACGGATGCGGGGCTGCGTGCCCGTCGGGGGCAGCACGACCGCCGTGTAGTTGGTCAGGCTGGACAGCACCTGCGCCGCATGATCCATCACGTCTTCCATCTGCCGCATCCGGCCCAGGAAGTGGGAGCGCACCGCCATCTCGCTGTCCGTGCGGAGCCGCCCGGTCTGCAGCAGCTGATCCACATACAGCCGATAGGCCTTGGCGGACGGCACGCGTCCGGCGGAGACATGGGGCTGATCCAGATAGCCCAGCTCCTCCAGGTCACTCATCTCATTGCGGATAGTTGCGGAGGACAGGCCCATGTCGTACTTCTTCGAGATCGTCCGCGAGCCTACCGGCACGGCGGTCAGGATGTAGTCATCAATGATGGCCTGCAGGATCCGGAATTTCCGCTCATCCATTGCCATGTTCGGCCTTCCCTCCCTTCCGTCAGCAGCATACCCGGCACATTTGTATGTTCCGGTGAATTGTTGACCATTTTTGTTAGCACTCACTCGAAGCGAGTGCTAATCACAGCGATAATATACCCCAATCGAGGCACTTTGTCAATAGGAAAGTCAAAAAAATTTCGTGAAGGTCAAACTTTTCGCAGATCAAGGCTTAAATTCATTCAGCGAAGCAAAACACAAATCACTGCAAAAAAGCCCCTCTCTCCATACGAGTTGTTTTGTCAAGGGTGTTTTCACATTTCTTGCCGACAAAATAACCGCAACATAAAAGCGGTTTGACTGACTCAGGTAATCAAAACAAAAATGCCGCCAGCGCTCAGTTTTGTTGTACCAGCGGCATTCTTAATTTGCTAATTAATAATCAGGGGTAAGATAGATTATTTCGTTACATCATCCCATGATATGAATCCCTTGTACACGCACCGATCTTGTGCATTGGATCGCCTGACAACCTCGCCGGTTTGTGTATCAATCAGGAGCTGGTAATAATCCAGAGTATTGCGTTCATCATCGGAATCGCTGGGTTTTCCCCCGCAGCTTTCCCGTAGCGGTATCCTTATACGAAGCCCTGAAGGACTGGATGAACCTGAATTACAACGCAGCAGAGGTTATGCGTTCCGCTATGCTTGACATGGCATTTGAGGCTGAGATGCCTTCGTTTGCATAACACGGCAGAAAAATGTTGGCTCTGGCCATCCCGCTGCCGGGACCATTGGCTACAATGACCGTTTGAGTAATAAAAACGGCTTGAGCGCTTGCCTTTCGGGGCAGGCGCTCTTTTCATATCTCCATATTTCTGATAAAATCCCACATGGATTTCTGAAAAGGTGCTTACAAAATCTGAAATGCTTCGTCTATATAAGTGAAAGGAGGGAAACAGCAAATGGAAATTGTCAAGGATCCGGGCAATGACCACGAAGCGATATTAACGCACATGGTAGAAACCCATGAAGTTTTGCTGTTTCGTACATGCTACATGTACCTTCGCGACAGGGATTTAGCTGAAGATGCTGTACAGGAAACCTTTCTGAAAGCATATAGAGCTTTACATACCTTCCGTGGAGATTGCAGCGAAAAGACGTGGCTGATGAGGATAGCGGTCAATGTGTGCCGCGACATGGGGCGCTCCCGCTGGATGCGCTTTGTGGATCGTAGGGTGTCTCTTGACCTGCTTCCGGAGCCATCACAGGAGTACAACGGCTATAACTCCCTCGACCTTGCCAGCGCCATCATGCAGCTGCCGGTCAAGCTGAAAGAAGCTGTGCTTCTGTACTTTTATCATGACATGTCGATGCGGGAGATCGGCGACGCGCTGGGTGTGTCCGTCTCCGTCGTATCAAAGAGAATCAAGCAGGCATGTGCCAGGCTGGAAACCATTCTGGGAAGGGGGTATCTGCATGGATGAAAAGAAGCTGAGGGAACAGGTTCGCTATGCCATAGACACACATAGCCCCGCATATTCACCCGACCCATACATGGTTCAGCGCGTGCTGCATGCCTCAAAATCAGGAGGCAGAGTAATTGTGAAGAACAAATTATCCGTTGGATTTGTCTTGTTGCTGGTATTCATGTTGATGTCGCTGACTGCGCTGGCTGTTGCACTGCTGACAGGAATGGATTTCGTTGAGCAGGAAGCTGTACCAATGGCGCAGCAGAATGACAGCGCAAGCTATGTTCAGGAGTCCTTTACTCATGAGGAATTGGTGCAGCTGATTCAGACGTTGAACGAGAATGGAATCACACTGGAGGAGGATGGCCGTATCATGGCAGCACTCCGCAATGGCCAGGGCTATTGGGAGGAAGAGGTCATCATGGCCATCTGCCGCGAGGCTTTCGGCGGATTGCATTATGCATGGACGATTGAGCAGAAGCATTGGTTTGATGAAATGATGCTTCAGATTGGCTTCAAGGAGCGGAACAACTACGCCATTCCCGGCGAAGGTGACATGACCATCCCGGAAGCAAAAACGCACGCAGCACAGCTCCTCTATGATGAATACGGTGTTACGCTTCCCACGGAGAGCAACGAGCAATGGAAGTTGCGGGAGTGGTTCTACGCACCGTGGAACGATTATGAGGGACATCACAATGCCATGTGGAAGTTTGAGTATGTCAATCCAGCTTCCGGTGAAACGGAATACTGGGTATCCTTCGACCAGCAGGGAACTCTGCTGGAAAGTGAAATGGCGTGGTTTCTGAAGGAAGACGCCAAAGCCCGTTCTTACTCTCATGCGCAGGAAATGATGGATATGAAATACGGCGGTCCGGCCAACTGGACAATCGAAGCATGGGCAGAATTCGGCGAGCTGATTGCAGAGCTGGAACCCGCGGAGGTATGGGAGAAGCGCTATGCCGAGGCTGGCTACCGCATGCCGCCGGAGGGCAGCATCCCGGCTTTGAAGGCACTTGGAATCGCGCAGGAGGCTGTTTCTCTGGAGGGCCAAACAAGGTCGCAGGTTATCTGTTGTACTTCCAATGGTCGCGCAATCTACAAGGTAACATTGAGAATCCATTTCCCCGGCAACGAAGCGAGTGCTACCTACGATGCCATCTGGTGTGTAGAGCTGGACTGCATGACAGGCGTGGTCCTTGAAATGCGACAGTATGACTACGGAAATTCCGAATCCATGATGATGTATGTTCCCTTTACCGTGCTGGATGCAAATCCCAAAGTAGCCATCACGCCCACAGCAGAGGAGGCTGCGAAAATCGCCGAAAAGGAGCGTCAGGCAGATGCTTATGACGCCCACACACAGCAGTATGCCGACACCTGGTTTTTCTGGCCTCTGGAAGCACAGAAGAATGCATTAGGCGGTCATCACCACGTTCCTGAGGGCGATGAAATGACCCGTGAAGAGGCGGTTGAGATGGCGCTGCGGGCTATTGAAGAAAAGCACGGTAAGGAAGCTTTGGAGCAGCTGGGGGATTATCAAGTTGGCGCGATCTGCTGCCGCTATGAGGAAACAGAGGGTGTGCGTATTTCATGGCTGCTGTACATTACCAGCGACCCTGAGCTTATGAGCAATGGCTTCCGCGTGGCTTTCGATGACCCCAATGGCTTGATGGAACTCACTGAGGTAGAGGTGCAGCGCGCCAATACCGGGAATGGCTGATGATAGCTTTCGATGCCCACCCACACCGGGTGGGCATGAGTTAGCATACGATGCGAAAAGTTTTGCAGGGTAGGAAGCAGTTCAACCAAATGGTAATACAGCGAGCGCTTGCCTTTCGGGGCAGGTGCTCTTTTCATATCACCAAATATCTGATAAAATTTTCTTAAATTCCGAAAATCGACTATTGAGCATCGTCAGTATTAGTGTAAGGAGGTGAGCAGCAGATGGAAACTGTCAAGGGCCCGGACAGCTCCCAGGAATACTTGTTGACCAAATTGATTGATCAATACCAGGCTGTCCTGCTGCAGATGTGCTTCATGTATTTGCATGA
>JAFQIB010000127.1 GCA_017397765.1 Clostridia bacterium
AAACCGGATATGGTTTATGCCTTGCAGCGTCAGTCCGTAGGCAAAAAGATCAAGCAAATGCCCATCATACGCAGAGCAGAATAGCAACATAGTCCCTATATTCGACCGGCATGAACGCTCATGCCGGTTTTTCTGTACCCATTTTGAAGGAGGAGGCTGTATGGAAGAATTCACACGCAAAGAATTGAACCTGATCAGTATCTACGATCCGGGAACCCGTTATGGCATGATCGTGGAACTGGAAGAGATGATGAGCTACCTCATGCCCGACGAACTCCCTCTGAGGCTGCTGGCTGAATCCGTAATTCGCAAGCTGGAACGTATTTCGGATTATGATTACCATCAGATCGCAGATCATGTGACATTTATACCGGAGGAGGAAGAGTATGCCGGATAAGACCTTAACCTACATACAGCTGGCGCAGGATACAGCGCGGCAGATTACCAGTAACTACCGAAGCTGGACTGCCTATCTGTCCACCGCCTCCCGGCTGTATAAATACCAATACAGCGACCAGCTGCTGATTCATGCCCAGCGGCCTGACGCCACTGCTTGCGCCGAGTACGATTTGTGGAATAACACCATGCACCGCTATGTACGGCGTGGTTCCAAGGGCATCGCTCTGCTGCACAATAACGCTGGGCAGCTTTCTCTGCGCTATGTGTTCGATATAGCCGACACCGGCACACGGCGTACTTCTCTTGATCCCTTCCTGTGGCAGATCAATGAGCGCAACGAAGCTGCCATCGCCGCCATGCTTGAACAGGAATACGATGTTGCTGCTGTCCATGGTCTGCATTTTCAGTTAGCAGAAATCGCCCAGCGGCAGGTCAGTGCCTATTGGATGGATCATCAGCAGGACATCTTCCGTATCGTTGACGGTTCCTTCCTGGAGGAGTACGATGAAATCAACGTAAGGGAATCCTTCCGCAGAGCGGCTTCCATCAGCACCTGCTACATCCTGCAGGCAAGATGTGGCCTCGATGTGGATAGCCAGTTTGAGCACGAGGACTTCCTGAACGTCTTTGACTGGAATACGCCGGATGCTGTTGCCGTCCTGGGTACGGCTGTCAGCCAGATCAGCGGACAGGTTCTCCGGCAGATCGAAACGATTGCCAAGCGCGTTGAAAGGAGCGTTGAAAATGACCGAGATGCAGTACACGATGAAGGGCGACTACCAGTTTCCGAACCTGACCGTGCCGAATCAGCCCAGCCAGCCCCTGAACAAGTACGGCCGGATGAGGGCGAAGTACCTGGAGGAGCAGAGGCCGATCCTGTATCAGACGATGCTGCTGAACGGGACGCTGACCAGCCATCTGCAGGAGATCAGCGAGACGGCGAACCGTCGCCTGGAGCAGATGATGCAGGAGCTGGCGAAAGCAGCGAACGTGACGGAGGAACTGAAGGCCAGCGACCCGATGGGCTGGACGCAGCAGATGAACAGCCTGAAAGCACAGGCCGAGGAGATCCTGCTGGCAGAGCTGATCAACAGCTGAGTTTCCTGGATGGCAGCATGGCCATCCCTACCGAAGTAGAACAAATCCATAGTATTGATGAAGCGGAGCGTGCGATCTTTGCACCCTTCGCTTTTTCTGTTCCACAAGACGCCATTGACGATATTCTTCGTAACGGCAGCAACACAACTGATCATCGAATGATCCTTGTGGCGGAGTTTTCCAAACAAAAACCGCTGGAAGATATGACTGCAGCCATGCGCCGTGTGTATCATGGCGGCTATGGCATTGCCACTGAACATGGCCGTGTCACCGCATGGTACGCAGAGGACGGAATGCACTTCGCCACTGGCGGCAGCGCCCGTTACACGCGTACCGCTCAGATTCTATCCTGGACAGACGCCGCCAAGCGCATTGGCGAGCTCCTGGAAGAAGGTCGCTTTGCTACCAATATCGAAGTGGCCGCAGCTCTGGGGCATGAGCGCCGCCGCATGGCAGAGGGTATGGTCAATCTGTATTGGGACACGGACGCCACTGCACGCGAACAGGGCTATATGCCTACTCTTGCGGGAATGTGCGGAACAACCCACCCGGCCTGCGTGGAAGCTGCCACCAAGGCATTGGCTGATCCTGATCTGCTTCCTGCGCTGTTGGCTGAATACAAGGAATTCCGCGCAGCCAGCAAGGAAACCCCCGGATTAATGCGTTTTCGCTACCGCTTCATCGATGAGTTGGATGCTCTGGTAAATGAGTATACCATGCCGCGCCGTGACTTTGACTCCTCTATGCCCGAAGTGCCGAAGGTCGCGCCTTTCATCACCAACGATGAAATCGCCGAGGCCATGTCCCACGGCAGCAGCTTCGCTTCCGGCAAAGCCCGTATTTACGACTACTTTACCCAATCTCATACACCCAAGGAATACGCTGATTTTCTGAAAAAGGAATATGGCATCGGCGGGCGTGCTCCTGCGTTGTCCAGCGCAACACACAGCAGCGAAGATCACGATGGCAAAGGGCTGCACTACAAAAAGCGTGGTTGTCCGGAAATTCATCTGAGCTGGCCTCAGGTGGTGAAGCAGATTCAAGAACTGATTCGTATGGATCGCTACCTGACACCAGCAGAAAAGGCAGAACTGGAAGCCATCCGTGAAATGCACGACGAGCCGGTTGTGGTGCCGGATGAGCGTATTCTGGAAGCAACCGATTTGGGTATTTCCGAACCCGTTATTGCTGCAGAACCAGTACAAACTCAGGCCGATCAGACACGTTATCAGCTGATGGAGATTGCCAATCAGGAAGCTCTATTCTCCAATGGCCGCTTTGATCGTGACTCGCTGCCTGAAGGACTTTTCTGTTACGACATCCGCGATGACAGCTACGGAAACGCTGCTCGTCTGGAACAGTCAGTAGTTGTAAATCACTTTGGCTCCATCGTCACCCGCCAGCCCATTGAGTTTCCTTCAGAGGGATACATCGACCTGATTGAAAATGATGACTGGACCTTTGAAGGTTCTGAGATGACCCTGGCGGAGTTCATGCAGAGGGAAATGCCCTCGCATGAATTGAAGGACGA
>JAFQIB010000003.1 GCA_017397765.1 Clostridia bacterium
CACGGGCGAAGTGCTCGTCAAGACCGAGGTCGAATCCGTCAAGAATTCCCTCTACATCTCCGATTTCTCCGTGGATGCCGCCGGCGTTTACTACCTCGGCGTGCCTGACGGCAGCAACTACCTGTTCAAGCTGGAGGTCACGGAAGCCGCCGCACCGGCAGTCCAGGAGCGCATCCTGGACGCTACCGCCGACCTCACCGCCATGGCACAGGGCGAGAAGATGGACGGCGACACCGACCTGGTAAACGATTTCTTCACCATCCATTATTCCGCCAAGACCAAGATCGACGGCTCCAGCAAGGAATTTGACGACGGCTACACCGCCGCCCAGCGTCTTAACTTCGGCGGCAAGACCCAGCCCGGCAAGGACATGATCAACTCCGTCCGCTTTACCGCAGAGGGCGCAGGGGATCTGAAGCTTTGGTGGGTCTCCGGCGGCGACGGCCGGCAGTTTGCCCTCTATGACGCCCAGGGCGTGATCCTTTGCAAGACGGAGGTGGAATCCGTCAAGAACGCGCTGTACATCAGCACGCTCCCCATTGACGCTGCCGGCACCTATTATCTCGGCGTGCCCGACGGCAGCAACTATCTCTTCCGCATGCAGCTGACCACCGGTCAGGCCGGGGCTGCCCAGCCCGTCCGCCGTGCCTGGGCGGACGTTCCGGCCCCGACGGTGACCGCTGCCCTGGACAAGGGCGACGGCACCCTGGAGGTGACCGTTGCCGCCCCCGTCGGCTTTGACGGCGGCGACGAGGTGATCGTCTCCGCGCTGGACAGCGAGGGCAACGTCATTGCCACCCGCCGCTCCATCGCTGAAAAGGACGAGCACGTCCTGTCCCTGGAGCTTTCCGCTTCCGGCAGCTACAGCCTGACCGCAGTGCTGAACCGCGAGGGCGAAGAGAGCAAATCCGCCCCCGCTCTCAGCGCAGACTTCACCCTGCCCCTGGGCAAACCCGCCATTTCCAGCGCCACCAGCGCAGGCGGCGGCAGCGTAGCCCTCGTCTGGGCAGAGGTACAGGAAGCCACCGGCTATGAGGTCCTTGTCAACGGCGCTTCTGCAGGCAGCTGCGAAAGCACCGAATACACCGTTTCCGGCCTGACCATCGGCGAAGCAGCCGCCTTCACCGTCCGTGCCCTGCGCGGCGAGGAAGCCGGCCCCCTGTCCGCCGAGGTGACCGCCATCCCCACCGAGGAAGCTCAGCGCGCCTGGAGCTTCGTGGTCTACGGCCCCTCCACCAACGAGGCGGACAACGGCTATATCGGCTCCGTCAATGAGACCGGTTCCGTCACCGTGTACTCCGAGAACGGCAAGGGCAAGATCCAGCCCAATGCTGACGACGGTGTGGCCTTCTACTACACTGCCGTCCCCGCCGACAAGAACTTCACGTTGCGCGCCAAGGTGCATGTGGACAACTGGGATTACTCCAACGGCCAGGAGGGCTTCGGCCTGATGGCGGCGGACAGCGTCCCGGCCATGGGCACGGGCAGCTACCTGACCAACCAGTACATGGCGCTGGCCACCAAGCTGGAGTTCTACTGGTACAACGGCAAGCTCAGCGACTCCGGCACGAAGTACACCATGCGCCTGGGCCTGGGCGTGCTGGCCAAGCTTGGCCGTACTCCGGACACCAAGGACGCCATCCTGGGTGTGACCTATCCCCTGGATACCACCGCGCCTCGCAAGCCCATCGAAGAGGTTTCCAACTACAACGTCATCGGCAACAACACCAACCGCGACATCCTGGACAAGACGGCCGCCACCATCGCCGAGCTGACGGATTTCGATCTGGAGATCCAGCGTAACAACACCGGCTATTTCATCACCTACTACGATGAGAACGGCGAGATCATCAACCAGTACCGGGACTACGATCCCAATGCCCTGACCCTGATGGACTCCGAAAACGTGTATGTGGGCTTCTTCGCTGCCCGCCGCGCACGGGCCACCTTCTCCGACGTGCAGCTGACCGTCATCGATCCCGCTGACGACGCAGCTGTCCAGGAGCGTCCGGTGGAGAAGGTTCTCCCCTCCCTGTCCATCGTGTCCGGCGCTTCCTCCAACAGCGAGATGTACCCCCTGTCCTGGGTGAGCAATGTGGCCGGCACGGTGGATGTGTACGTCGGCGAGCCCGAGGGAGATCAGGAGCTGGTGGCCAGCGGATTGTCCTCCGCGGCTGAGATCCGCAATGACTACAGCATCCGCCTCCCCTACACCGGCGAAATGGCTGTCGAGGTGGTCATGACCCCCGACCCCGCGCAGGATCTGGGCGATTACCGCGAGCTGGCCTCCACCCGCGCTGTGTCCGCCACAGCGAATGTGGTGTATATCAACGTCTACGCCAAGCTTGATGAAATCTGCGTCACCCCCTACGGCACGCCCTCCGGCCTGGGCACCCCGGAAAGCCCTCTGAACCTCGTCACCGCCGTGAAGTATGCCCGTCCCGGCCAGACCATCCTGCTGGCAGAGGGCACCTACAGCATGCTGGAGCCCCTGCGCATCCCCCATGGCATTGACGGTACCGCCGACCAGCCCATCCGCCTGATCGCTGCGCCCGATGCAGCCTCCCGCCCGGTGCTGGACTTCCAGAATCTGAGCGCCGGCATCATCCACGGCGGCGATTACTGGTACTTCGAGGGCTTCGACGTCACCCGCGCCGCCAACGGCCAGAAGGGCTTCCAGGTCTCCGGCCATTACAACACCCTGGAGAACCTCCACACCTACCACAACGGCAATTCCGGCATCCAGATCAGTCGCTACGCCGGCTCCGATCCCGTCAGCGAGTGGCCCAGCTACAACCTGATCCTCAATTGTACCTCCTGGGGCAATGCCGACGCCGGCTATGAGGACGCCGACGGCTTTGCCGCCAAGCTGACCTGCGGCCCCGGCAATGTGCTGGACGGCTGCGTGGCCTACAACAACGCCGACGACGGCTATGACCTCTACGCCAAGATCGAGACCGGCCCCATCGGCGCAGTCACCATCCGCAACTCCGTCGCCTACGCCAACGGCATCCTGGAGGACGGCACCATCGGCGGCAACGGCAACGGCTTCAAGCTCGGCGGCTCCAACATTCCCGGCGGCCACCGGCTGGAAAACTCCTACGCCTTCTTCAACCGCTCCAAGGGCATCGACTCCAACTCCTGCCCCGACGTGATCGTGGAGAACTGCGTCAGCTACAACAACCTCCGCTACAATGTGGCTCTCTACACCAACATTGAGCAGGACACCGCCTATCAGGCGAAGAACGTGATCTCCTTCAAGGATGCGACGATCTCCTCCGGCGATCCCTCCGAAGGCGATGAATTCAAGCCCAAGGGCAATCAGGACCCCGCCGCTTACCAGAATGACACCTGCTACTACTGGAACGGCGCAGTCAGCGCCAACACCGCCGGCGACGTCATTACGGCCGAGGACTTCGTTTCCCTGGAGTTCAAGGGCGTGAACCGCCTGGAGGACGGCTCCATCGACCTGCAGGGCTTCCTGCAGCGCAAGTGATCCCTGACATCACGCGCCCCGGTCTGCCGAGCAGCAGGCCAGGGCATATTTTGTCACACAAACAGGCGGTATCCGGTTTGTCCCGGATACCGCCTCAGCGTGTCGAAAAAGTGCTTTAGGCACTTTTTCGAGGATTTGCACTCGCGCACTGGTCACTCGGCCATCACCGGGACAAGCCCGGCGCTGGCTATGCTCGGCAAATGCAAGCATTTGCTCTCGCTAGTCGGCGCAAGCGCCTCCTTCGTGCAACGACAAGTCGTTCTCCCGGCCGTTCGTTCGTGTAAGGAAGCTTTTCCTGACGGAAAAGCACGAAAATCGCCGCACAGGGGCTTCGCCCCGTTTAACCGCCCCGAAGGGGCTCGCCGATTTCCGATCTAAAGTCAGAGGGCTTGCGAGCCCTCCGACACCTCCCGGGGTTTGTTGATGGTCTAAGGCGGTATCCGGTTTATCCCGGATACCGCCTTGATATTTGTTTTTATCGCTCCTCGCGGAAATAGGGCAAGCCCAGCGACGCCGGGGGATGATTCTCCCGCTTGTTTCGGATACTGGTGAAAATCAGCACCGCAATGGTGAACACATAGGGCAGCATCTTGAGCATGGACTGCGCCGTCATCGCGGAGAAGATACCGCCCAGCTGGGTCAGCTGGCTGGCACAGCGGTACAGGAAGCCGAAAATGATGGAGCCGACAATCGCCATATGCGGCCGCCACAGGGCGAAGATCACCAGCGCCACAGACAACCAGCCGTATTCCTCCAGATTCTTGTACGCCTCCTGGGAGGCCTCAAAGTCAATGATGCTGTAGAAGCCGCCCAGCGCCGCAATGCCCGCGCCGATCAGGGTTGCAATATACTTGTAGCGGGTCACGTTCACGCCCACCGCATCCGCAGTGCCGGGATTCTCACCGATGGAGCGCAGCCGCAGGCCCACCTTTGTGCGCATCAGCACATAGGAGGCCACCACGCAGACCAGGATGGCCAGATAGAACAGGATGCCCAGCTTCTGCAGCGCATCGCTGCGGGCAGCGAAGGGCTGACGGAACAGCGTACGGCTGAACTGCAGATAGACCGTGTGATCCATCGTGCCGAAGAGCACCTTGCTCAGACCGGCGCCGAAGGTCGTCAGCGCCAGGCCCGTCACATTCTGATTGGCACGCAGCGTAATGGTCAGGAAGCTGTAGATCAGGCCCGTCAGCATGCCGAAGAGTATCGCCCCCAGAATGCCGATGAGCACCACCAGGAAGCCGGGCAGCTGCAAACCGCCCACCAGGCACAGCGCCAGGCAGCCGCCTGCGCCGCCCATGCACATGATGCCGGGGATGCCCAGGTTCAGATGGCCGGACTTCTCCGTGAGGATCTCGCCCGTCGCGCCGTACATGAAGATGGCGCCAAAGCCCAGGGATTCAATTGCAAAATTCAGCCACGGATTCATTTGGCCGCCTCCTTCCCGTCAGCATGATGCCGCTTGCGCAGCACAACCTTGTACTGAATGAAGAATTCGCAGGCAATGACGAAGAACAACACAACGCCCACGAACACATCCTCATAAGCGCCCTTGACGCCGAAGGTCTGGGTCACCCTGCCGCGCTGGAGCACCGTGACCAGCGCAGAGGAGAAGAGCATCATCAGCGGGTTGAAATAACCCATCCAGGACACGATGATGGCCGTGAAGCCCAGGCCGCCGATGGAGGTGGTGGTGATGGTATTGTCCTTGCCGGCAAAGAGGAAGCCGGCAACGCCGCAGATCAATCCGCTGACCAGCATCGTGCGGATGATGACCTTCTTGACGTTGATGCCGCTGTACTGGGCCGTGCGCACGCTCTCACCCACCACGGAGATTTCATAGCCATGCTTGGTGAACTTCAGGTACACAAAGGTCACCAGCGTCACCGCGGCCACCACCAGCACAATGAACAGGTAGTTGTTGCCGATCACAGGCAGCTTGCCGTGGGGCAGAGCGTCCAGAGAGGAGTCCGTGGGCACCCAGATCTTCAGGAAGAAGTCCACCACATAGATCGCCACATAGTTCATCATCAGGGTGAAGAGGGTCTCGTTGGTGTTCCACTGTGCCTTGAACAGGGAGGGGATCACCGCCCAGACGCCGGCAGCAAGCAGCGCAGCAAGCAGCATGATGACCAGCAGCAGTCCCTCCGGCACCTTGCCGCCCAGATAGAACGCCGCAGCAATTGCCGCCAGCGTTCCAATCAGCGTCTGGCCCTCCGCGCCGATATTCCAGAAGCGCATCCGGAAGGCAGGCGTCACCGCCAGGGAGATGCACTGCAGGATCGCCATATCCCGCAGGAATTCCCAGATGCGGTTATACCGGCGGGCGGCAGCGGCGTTCAGCTTGAAGGAGCCGTCATAGAAGGAGGTGAAGAATTTCCCGAAGAACTCCCCCAGGGAGTCGGGCTTCTTGGGGCCTTCGGCGATCAGCAGATAAGCCACCAGGCCGCAGAAGGTGAAGCCGACCGCAATGGCCGCCAGGCGGATCAGCCACGCAGCCCAGGAGGGAAGCGAGCCCCGCTTCACCAGATGAACCAGCGGTTCGTGGCTCTTCTTTTTCGTCAGTGTGCTCATTCGTTCTCCTCCTGTGCAGGTCGGTCAGTCTGGGTCATCAGCAGGCCCACCTCTTCCTTCGTGGTGGTGCGGGCGTCCACAAAGCCGGTCACCCTGCCGGAGTTGATGACCATGATCCGGTCACACAGGGCCAGCAGCACGTCCAGGTCCTCGCCCACAAAGATCACGGCCACGCCGTTCTCCTTCTGCTTGTTCAGCAGATTGTAAATCGTGTAGGAGGAATTGATGTCCAGGCCGCGCACTGGGTAGGCAGCCATGAGCACCTTGGGCGCAAAGGCGATCTCGCGGCCCACCAGCACCTTCTGCACATTGCCGCCGGAAAGACGGCGCACCGGCGTGTTGATGCCGGGGGTAGCGACCTCTAGCTCCCGGATGATCTCCTCCGCCAGCTCCTTGGGCTTCTTGCGGCTCAGGAAGCCGGCCGGGCCCTTGCGGTAGCTGCGCAGCATCATATTATCGGTGATGCCCATGCTGCCCACCAGGCCCATGCCCAGGCGGTCCTCCGGCACAAAGGACAATCGCACGCCCAGCGAGCGGATCTCCAGCGGCGTCCGTCCGCGCAGGCTCATCACCTCGTCCTCCCGGAACAGTACCTTGTCCGCAGCCACCAGCTTGCGGATCTGGCTGTTCTTCATGCCCTTGAAGGAGATCGGCTTACCCTCCGGATCGTGGAAGGAGCCCTGGGCGTCCAGCTCCTTCACCCGGCGCAGGGACTTATGGAAAAAGGTGACGGGCTTGTCCTTCTTGGGATTGACAAAGGTGATCTCGCCGCTGTCCAGCAGCTGCAGACCGGCGATTGCCTCCAGCAGCTCCTTCTGGCCGCTGCCGGCAATACCGGCAATGCCCAGGATTTCGCCGCTGTTGGCCGTGAAGGAGACGTCCTTGAGAATCTGCACACCCTCCGCATTTTTGCAATTCAGCCCCTTGACCAGCAGACGGGCCTGGGGATTGACGGGCTGGCTGCGCGCAATATCCAGCGACACCTTCTTGCCCACCATCATTTCCGTCAGGCTGCTTTCCGTGGCGTCACAGGTGTTGACGGTGGCGATATGCTCGCCCTTGCGCAGGATCGCCACCCGGTCGGAAATGGAAAGCACCTCATGCAGCTTATGGGTGATGATGATGATGGACTTGCCGTCCTCCTTCATGCGCCGCAGCACATTGAACAGCCGCTCGATCTCCTGGGGCGTGAGCACGGCAGTGGGCTCATCCAGGATCAGCAGATCCGCGCCGCGATAGAGCACCTTGATGATCTCCACCGTCTGCTTCTCGGAGACGGACATATCATAGACCTTTTTCTTTGGATCAATATGAAAACCATATTTCTCAGCAATCTGAGAAACCTGGGAATTGACGTTTTTCAGGTTGTACCGGCCGTCCTCATCCACGCCCAGCACAATGTTTTCCGAAGCAGTGAACAGATCCACCAGCTTGAAGTGCTGATGAATCATGCCGATTTTCAGGGCAAATGCATCCTTGGGAGAGCGGATGACCACCTCCTGGCCATCCTTGTAGATCTGGCCTTCATCCGGGAAATAGATGCCGGCAATCATGTTCATCAGCGTGGTTTTTCCGCAGCCATTTTCACCCAGAACCGCCAGAATTTCCCCCTGATACACATCCAGGTTCACATTGCGGTTGGCGACAACCTTGCCGAAGCGCTTGGTTACATTCCGCATGCTCAATGCAATCTTGTTATCCACGCTACATCCTCCGTAAACGCTTGGTCAGAGATTGAAAGGCTTGGACCGCCGTTCCGCAGAACGGCAGCCCAAGCCCAAGGTCCTTACTGAAGACCCATGTTGAATCCGGATCAGAAGCCGTTGAGCCACTCGATGCCGTCCAGCTTCACATCGAAGTAGGGAGCAGAACGGTACTCGCTCTCGTGGAAGTAGCCGTCGGAAACCACCTCGGTCTCGGGCACATAGTCGCCCATGTCGTCCACGTCAGCGATGTAGGACTCGATCTTGGCGCCGCCCAGCAGCATGAAGTTGTCAGCAGCGGTGTCGAAGACCTTGATCTCGCCCTTCTCCAGCTTGGCCTTCACGTCAGCAACGGTCTCCACGGTGCCTTCGGCGGCAACGGCGGTGTTGATGTCGGTCAGCACAACAGAGCCGGTCGCGATGGTGCCGGTCCAGTCAGCGTCGATGGCTTCGCCATTGGCGACCTGGTTGACGATGTACTGGAAGTAGGGAGCCCAGTTGATGCGGGAGGACACGATGAAGGTGTTGGGGCAGTTCTTCTGGGTGGAGCCGTTGTAGGAGACGTTGGGGATGCCGGCGTCTTCACAGGCAGTGGGGGCGCCCATGGAGTCAGCATGCTGGGAGATCAGGTCGCAGCCGGCGCCAATCAGGGCGGTGGCAGCGGCGTTCTCGCCGTTGTAGTCATACCAGGAGCCGGTGAACTGAACCTTCATCTGCACATCGGGGCAGACGGACTTGGCGCCCAGGTAGAAGGAGGAGAAACCGGAGATCACCTCAGCGTAGGGGAAGGCGCCGACATAGCCCATCAGGGGCACTTCGCCCTTGAGCTTGCCGTTGGCCTTGATCTCGTTGAGCTTCAGACCGGCGGCAACGCCAGCCAGGTAACGGCCCTCGTAGATCGCAGCGAAGGCGTTGTGGAAGTTGTCCAGCTTCTCGGTGTGAGCCTTGGTGCCGGTGGCGTGGCAGAACTGCACGTCGGGGCACTCCTTGGCAGCCTTGATCATGAACTCCTCGTGGCCGAAGGAGTCAGCGAAGATCAGGGTGCAGCCTTCATCCACCAGCTCCATCGCTGCCTCGTAGCAGTCGTTGGATTCGGGGATGTTGCGGTACACGATCACCTGGTCATCGTTGAGGCCCAGGGCAGCAACGGCCTCGTTCACGCCGTTGATGAAGTTCAGGTCGTAGGTGGAATCCTCGTCGTGCAGCAGGATGACGCCCAGCTTCACTTCCGCCACGTCCGCAGAGGCGACGGTGAAGACGGAGAGGCACAGCGCAGCGCACAGAACCAGAGCAAGGAACTTTTTCATGGGTGCTTCCTCCTTAATATAGATGGGTGTATACACTTCCGGCAAGCCGGAATCTATGGTTCAATCGGGGCGGCGGCGGATCTCTCCGGCTCCGGCGGCGATTGCCAAAGACATACTCCTATTTTACAAACTTTACTTCCGAATAGCAAGCCTTTTTCCATAAACATTCTGTTAAATCCTGAACTTTTTTTCGCTTATTCCGTTTTTTCTTCGTCTTTTCTGCCGGATCACCGTCAATTCACTTCCTGTGCTTGTCTCCTTCTTGTTTTTTTGCGCGAAATATGATATGATGCAACCAATTATTCCGTATCCATTCATAAGGAGGACTCCACGATGCAATACCGTCCCTTTGGCAAAACCGGCGTCAACATTTCCACCCTGGGCTTCGGCTGCATGCGCCTGCCCGAGATCCAGAAGGAAGACGGCAGCTGGGAGGTCGACCAGGCAAAGACTGACGAGATGCTCCTGCGCGCCTACGAGCTGGGCGTGAACTATTTCGACACCGCGCTGTACTACTGCCACTCCAATTCCGAAATTGCCGTGGGCAAGGCGCTCAAGCCCATCCGCGACAAGGTGTACATCTCCACCAAGTGCCCGCTGGAGCTGGTCAAGGAGCCGGCGGATTTCCGCAAGACGCTGGAGACCAGCCTGAAGAAGCTGGACACCCCCTATGTGGACTTCTATCATTTCTGGGGCATCAACCAGAAGACCTTTGACGAGAAGATCGTCCCCATGGGCCTGATTACGGAAGCGCAGAAGCTCAAGGAGGAAGGCCTGATCCGCCACATTTCCTTCTCCTTCCACGACTCCCCCGAGGCCCTCAAGCACATCATCGACAACGGCGAAGGCCTGGAATCCGTGCTGCTGCAGTACAACCTGCTGGACCGCGCCAATGAGGAGATGATCCAGTACGCGGCCAGCAAGGGCCTGGGCGTGGTGGTCATGGGCCCCGTGGGCGGCGGCCGTCTGGCTGCCCCCACCGAGCTGGCGCAGAAGCTGGGCGGCGAGCCGCTGAACACCTATGAGCTGGCCTTCCGCTTCGTGCTGGGCAATCCCGGCGTGTGCTGCGCCCTCTCCGGCATGCAGACGCTGGACATGGTGGAGAAGAATGCGGTGGTCGCCTCCCTGGAGAATCCCATGTCCGAGGAGGAATGGCGGCGCATCGGCGACAGCCTGGAAAACCTGAAGAAGTTCTCCGAGCTGTACTGCACCGGCTGCGGCTACTGCCAGCCCTGCCCCAAGGGCATCAACATCCCCAAGATCTTCCAGGCCTACACCTACCTGAACGTGTACGGCCTGAAGGATTTGGCGAAGAACACCTGGAACGGCTATCTCACCAACGAAAAGAATCCCGGCGTCTCCCCCGCCGAGTGCATCAACTGCGGCTACTGCGAGCGCAAGTGCCCCCAGCACCTGAAGGTCCGCGAGCTGCTCAAAAAGGTCGAAGGCGTGCTGAGCGCGCTGTAAGCCCGGCCCCATGCATCCCGCCCTGCTTCCCGATGGAGGCAGGGCGTTTCTGCTGCAGGCGGCCATGCCGCAACCAGCAATCCCCTCTTGACACCGCCTGTCAGGGAGGATAATATGAAGAGGAAGCTACAGGATGAGGTGAAGGACATGTCCGATCAGTTTGCAAGAACCGCCGCGCTGCTGGGTGACGCCGCCATGCAGCGGCTGAAAAATGCCCGGGTAGCCGTGTTCGGCGTGGGCGGCGTGGGCGGCTATGTGTGCGAAGCGCTGGTCCGCTCCGGCGTCGGCACGCTGGCCGTGTTCGACAAGGATGACGTCAGCCTCACCAACCTCAACCGCCAGATCATTGCCCTGCAGTCCACCCTGGGGCAGGACAAGGTCAGTGCCGTCGCCCGCCGCATGCGCGATATCAACCCGGACATCGTCATTCAGGAGCACCGGATGTTCTATCTGCCGGACAATGCAGAGGAGATTGACCTGACGCAGTATGACTTCGTGGTGGACGCCGTGGATACCGTGGCGGCGAAGATCGAGCTGGCATTGCGCTGCGAACGCCTGGGCGTGCCGCTGATCGCCGCGATGGGCGCAGGCAACAAGCTGGACCCCAGCAAGCTGCAGATTGCCGACCTGTATAAAACGAGCGTCTGCCCCCTGGCCCGGGCAATGCGCACCGCCCTGCGCAAGCGCGGCGTAAAGAAGCTCACCGTCGCCTATTCCACCGAGGAGCCCATCCGGCCCGCCGTGCCTGTGGAGGAGGGCGCTGCCTTCCCGGACGGACGGCGCAAGGACGTCCCCGCCTCCGCCGTTTTCGTCCCCAGCGCCATGGGGCTGCTCATTGCCAGCCATGTGGTGCGGGCGCTGATTGCAGGCAAATAAATAAGGCTCCCTTTTACAGGAGCCATCAGACCATCAATAAACCCCGGGAGGTGTCGGAGGGCTCGCAAGCCCTCTGACTTTAGATCGGAAATCGGCGAGCCCCTTCGGGGCGGATAAACGGGGCGAAGCCCCTGTGCGGCGATTTTCGCGCGATTTTGCTTGCAAAATCGCTTCCTTACACGAGCAAACGGCCGGGAGAGCCATTTGATGGCTCGACCAGTGCGCGAGTGCAAATCCTCGAAAAAGTGCCTAAAGCACTTTTTCGACACGCTGATGGCTCCCTTTTACAGGAGCCATGTGTATTATTCCTTTTCCGCCTGCCGGTCCAGCACATCCTGCAGGGTGATCCCGCGCAGGTACTCGGCAATGACCGCATCCAGACCTTCCCAGATATACAGGGTCTCGCACTTGCCGCAGCGCTCGCAGGCATTGGGCGTATCATCCAGGCAGGCCACCGGATGCATGGAGCCCTCCACCGTCTCCAGAATATCATAAACCGTGCAGTCGCCGGGCTCCATCACCAGGCGATAGCCGCCCTGATGGCCCCGCGTGCCCTGGAGCATCCCCTTCTGGGACAGAAGCAGCGCAATCTGCTCCAGATACTTCTTCGATACATTCTGCCGATATGCGATATCCTTCAGTGCCACAGGCCCATGCTGCTGGTTCCGGGCCATATCAACCATCATACGCAGCGCATAGCGCCCTTTCGTAGAGATTTTCATTCGTCTCCCCTCCAGAGAACATGTGTTATTTATTGTTTGTGGTTCATCATACCACAATTTTCAAAATGAATCAACACTTTTCATAAAACTTATTATTTTCGGAGGAATTCCCATGGCCCGTACACTGACGCCCGCCGCCCGGATGGAGCGGAGCATCCTGACCGACTTCCGCAAAACGCTGTGGAAGCCCTTTATCGCTGCCATCAAGCAGTATGAGCTGATCCGCGAGGGGGACAAGATCGCCGTGTGTGTGTCCGGCGGCAAGGATTCCATGCTGCTGGCAAAGCTCTTTCAGATCCTGCACCGGCATACCGCCATCCCCTTCGAGGTGGAATTCATCGTCATGGACCCGGGCTACAATCCCGTCAACCGGCAGAAGATCATCGACAACGCCGCCCTGTTGGAGATCCCGATCCGCATCTTTGATTCCGACATCTTCGACGCCGCCTCCAACGCAGAGCGCAACCCCTGCTACCTGTGCGCCCGGATGCGCCGGGGCTTCCTCTACGACCGGGCGCAGGAGCTGGGCTGCAACAAAATCGCCTTGGGCCATCACTTCAACGACGTGATCGAGACGACGCTGATCGGCATGTTCTACGGCAGCCAGCTGCAGGCCATGCTGCCCAAGCTGCACAGCCGGAATTTTGCCGGGATGGAGCTGATCCGTCCGATGTACATGATCCACGAGGAAGACATCAAGGCCTGGTGCACAGCCAATGAGCTGACCTTCATCCAATGCGCCTGCCGGTTTGTGGAGGCGCGGGACAACAGCCTGGACGGCGTGGGCGACTCCAAGCGGCAGGAGATCAAGGTGCTGCTGCGCCAGCTGAAGGCGCGCGACCCGGATATTGAAAAGAGCATCTTCAACAGTATCCACACCGTTACGCTGGACACCTTCCCCGGCTGGAAGATCCACGGGGAAAGCTACAGCTATCTGGAGGAATATGACCGCTGGCCGGATACCTTTGCAGGCCTGCGGAAAAAGAAATGAACCATCTGATGGGGGAGGCGGACCGTCGCCTCCCCTTTTGCATGCAATTTTTGTCCTTTTCTCCCCATCTTTTGCCCCTTCCTTGACGGTTTTCCTTCCTTCATGTATACTGGGTTCAAACAATTCCCCGAATTTCACAGGAATGAAAGGAGACTTTCCAAATGAGGAAGCTGCTTGTGATCCTCGCCGCCCTGGCGCTCTGTCTGCCCCTTGCGCTGGCGGAGGACAAGACGGTCACCACCTTCGATTTTGAATCCGGCGTGCCCGGTCAGTTCATCCAGAGCGGCTCGGCAAAACCCACTGTGTCCACTGACGTCGCGCACTCCGGCGCCTCCTCCCTGCACGTCACCGGCCGCAGCGGCAACAACTGGGACGCCGTCGACCTCAATGCCGCTGCCATGGGCATCAAGACCGGCGTGCCGGCGAAGATCACCGCCTGGGTGTATGTGGACAGCGATGAGGCAGGTACCTTCGTCATCGCCAAATCCGACGGCGACTATGCCACCCTCGGCTCCGTCAGCTGCCCCGGCCGCACCTGGACGCAGCTTACCGCCGATTTTGACCTCAATCAGCCCGTGAACCTCCGCTTCCAGAACAGCTATGACAGCACCGGCTGGAACAACGCGGAATACTACCTGGACGACGTGGTGGTCGAGGTGGGCCAGGCGGAAGAATCCACCGAGCCCCCGATCGACTACAAGTCCGATTTCTCCGCCGGCACCGACGGCTGGTATGCCCGCTCCGGCGGCGGCGCTGCCCTCTCCGTCACCGGGGACGGCGCGCTGCTGATCACCGGCCGCACCGCCACCTGGAACTCTCCCGGCCGTGATTTCGCCCTGGTGACCGGCAAGCCCTACAAGATCTCCGTCTGGGTCAAGCAGGATCAGCTGAAGGACCCCATCCTGATGGTGTCCATCGCCCACACCCGCGACGGCTCCGAGTCCTACGAGAATCTGGGCACCGTTGTGGCCAAGCAGGGCGAATGGTGCCTGATCGAGTGCAGCTATGTCGCCGGCCGGTATGACAAGAACGTCCTCTATGTGGAAGGCGCGGGCGCAGAGACCGACTTCATGATCAAGGACTTCACCATCGCCGAGGATATCAAAACCTACGGCAAGGAGGGGCTCCCGAGCCTGAAGGAGGTCTATGCGGACAAGTTTGACTTCGGCACCGCCGTGATTCCCATGGAGCTGCTGGACGAGGAGCGCATGGCGTTCTACAAGACCCAGTTTGCCATCTTCACCCCCGGCAATGAGATGAAGCCCGATTATCTGCTCAATCCCAGCCAGAGCAAGATCGCCATCAAGAAAACCGGTGATCAGACCTCTGTGAAGGTTTCCTTCGACACCTGCATCCCCCTGCTGACCTGGGCCCGGGACAATGGCGTGAAAGTGCACGGCCACACCCTGGTCTGGCACTCCCAGACCCCCGAAGAGTTCTTCCATGAGGACTATTCCGTCAACAAGCCCCTGGTCTCCCGTGAGGTCATGCTGGCCCGCATGGAGAGCTACATCCAGCAGGTGCTGGAGTGGACAGAGGAGCATTTCCCCGGCGTGATCGTGTCCTGGGACGTGGTGAACGAAGCGGCTGCCGATTCCGGCCGCAAGCTGCGCGATTCCCTGTGGACGCAGGTGGTGGGCGACGATTTCATCAACCGCGCCTTTGAGTACGCCCGCAAGTACGCCGCCCCCGGCACGCTGCTGTTCTACAACGACTACAACTCCGAAATTCCCCTGAAGGCCCTGGTGACCCGCGACATCATGGACAGCCTGCTGGCCGACGGCACCGTTGACGGCTTCGGCTTCCAGAGCCACTATACCGTCGGCAGCACCAACCTCTTCCAGGTGAAGGTCGCCTTGAAGGAGATGGCCAAGCGCACCCGTCAGGACGGTTCTCCGCTGCTGCTGCGCGTCTCCGAGCTGGACGTTGGCATTGCGGCCAATGACGAGGCCAACTGGAAGAAGCAGGCCGACTTCTATCGCGAGCTGTTTGAGCTGTATGAGCAGTATGTCGGTCAGCTCATCGCTGTGCACACCTGGGGCACGGTGGACGATCTGAGCTGGCGGGCAGACAAGTTCCCCCTGCTCTTTGACGCCGACGTGCAGCCCAAGCCCGCGTTCTACGCACTGGTTGAATGATCCCCTTCCCGGAGCTTCTGGCCCGGCGGTCCGGTATGGATCGCCGGGTCTTTCTGCCGTCATCATCGTTTTTCTCCTCCGGCTGCCTGGAAATCCGCAAGAAATTTCAAAAAAACTTGCAAAAACCCATTGACAAGGTCATTGAAACATGCTATCATATAACACGTCGCCGCGACAGGGGTGACGGATGGGAGCATAGCTCAGCTGGGAGAGCATCTGCCTTACAAGCAGAGGGTCACAGGTTCGAGCCCTGTTGTTCCCACACACAATCTTGGCCCGGTAGCTCAGTTGGTTAGAGCGCCAGCCTGTCACGTTGGAGGTCGAGGGTTCGAGCCCCTTCCGGGTCGCCATACATATGCCTCGGTAGCTCAGTCGGTAGAGCAGTAGACTGAAAATCTACGTGTCGGTGGTTCGATTCCGCCCCGCGGCACTTTTATGCGGTAGTAGCTCAGTTGGTAGAGCGCCACCTTGCCAAGGTGGAGGTCGCGAGTCCGAGCCTCGTCTACCGCTCTCTTTATTCACAAGATCGGGTCTCCCCCGACTTTACATAGCCAGCGCTGCTCCGGCAGCGAGGCGGATATGGTGCCATGGCCAAGTGGTAAGGCAAAGGTCTGCAAAACCTTTATTCCCCAGTTCGAATCTGGGTGGCACCTCGCAGACGATCAGCTTTGGCTGATCGTTTTTGTTTTCCTTTTCTGTCCGGTGTAAACTGCAAAACCTCTGGAAAATCACAGGAGACTGCGGTCATGAAAAAGAGACTTTCCGCACTTATTCTCTCCGTTCTGCTCGCCTGGACTGCTTCTGCAGCCGGAGAAGCGCCCCTCCCCGCGTTCACCCTTGAGGAGAACCTTCTTCTCTATCAGGGGCACGATTTTTCCTGCATGGATATCAGCACCGCAGAAACGGTCCTGAAGGAGCTTGGCTTCACCGCCGAAAAGGATGACAGCATGCTGATCATCGGCATGCTGCTGCTGCGCGGCAGCCGCGAACAGGCGCAGCCCTGTGAAATCCAATTGTACTATAATCAGCAAGGCCGGCCCAACCGGATCCTGTTCAGCTTCAAGCAGGATACTGCCGCCTATGCAGAGCTGTACAATCTGTTCAGCCCCATCGCCGGGCAGCCCGTTCACACCCCCGCGGAAACCACCCGCTACGGTACAATGCCCGAGACCAATGCCTGGGCACTTGGGCCCTGGCAGTTCACCATCTATGGCGCCGATACTGCCACGCTCCAGGACTGTGCGAACGGTACCTGTACCATGATGCTCCAGGCCTGGTGCGCACCGTAAGCCGGGCGTCCTCTTCATCGTTGACCGGCGCTGTGACGGGCTGTTCCTGCGCTTTTCAGAGAATTGATTGAAGCAAGCAAACCATCCGGTTACGGGTGGTTTTTGTTTGTACAGCAGCCACCGCGGTTGACACAGCCTCCCCGTCACGGTAAAATAGAGACAGATCAATCCTCTGCATCAGGAGGTCACACAAATGAGCTTTGAAGCATTGCTGAATACCCTCGCCGAGCTCGCCGCCACCGTTGGCTTGCGCATCCTTTATGCCCTTGCGGTGCTGTTTGTCGGGCTGAAGATCGTCAAATGGCTCAAGAAGAAGCTGCCCATCTTCCCCTTCATGTCCCGGCTGGACGTGGGCATGCGCTCCTTCCTGACCAGCACGATGTCCGTCCTTTTGTACATCCTGCTGTTCATCAGCATCGCCATGATCCTGGGCATTCCGACCACCTCCTTCATCGCGGCGCTTGCCTCCTGCCTGGCCGCCATCGGTCTGGCGATGCAGGGCTCGCTGAGCAACTTTGCCGGCGGATTGATGCTGCTGATGTTCAAGCCCTTCCGCGTGGGCGACTATATCAGCGCGCCCGATCTGGGCGTTGAGGGCACGGTGACGGATATCACCGTGGTTTATACCGTGCTGCACACCTTTGACAACATCACGGTGACCATCCCCAACGGTACGCTGTCCAACTCGGTGGTGAAGGATATGAGCATCTCCAAAACACGCCGAGTGGACGTGAGCATCCGCATCGCGCCTGACTGCCCGCTGGAAACCATTGAGAAGGTGCTGGCACAGACAGTCGCCGCCGACAGCCGCATCCTCACCGATCCCGCGCCCTCCATCGTCCTGAGCGAAATCACCGACAGCGCGCTCATCTACGGCGTGCGCGTCTGGTGCCCGGGGCCTGAATACTGGAATGTGAAGTTCTGCCTCAACCGTGCCATCAAGCTGGCCCTGGATCAAAACGGCATCAGCGTGCCCCATCAGCAGATGGATGTTCACCTGAACGCCGGAGAGTAAATGCTGACGGAGGCTGCCATGTGCGATCGTCTGCCTTCCCTGCCCCGCTGCCGCTGGTGCAATCTGCGCAACCCGCGCTACGTCGCCTACCATGACCGGGAGTGGGGCGTCCCCTGCCACGATGACCGCATGCTGTTTGAGCTGCTGATCCTGGAGGGCTTCCAGGCCGGGCTGAGCTGGGAATGCGTGCTGAACAAGCGGGCGGCCTTCCGGACTGCCTTCGACCAGTTTGACTGGGACAGCATCGCCGCCTGGGATGAAACCAGGGTCGCAGCACTGCTGGAGAATCCCGGCATCATCCGCAACCGGCTGAAGCTCCGCGCCGCCATCCGAAATGCAGCAGTCTTTCGGGAGATCCGGGCATCCTTCGGCTCTTTTGACGCCTATCTGGCCGGCTTTACCGGCGGATGCATCCTCATCGAGCACGATAAGACCACCAATGCCCTGTCCGACCGGATTTCCGCTGACCTGAAGAAACGCGGCATGCGCTTTGTCGGCTCCACCATCATCTACGCTTACCTGCAGGCCATCGGCGTCATCAACAGCCACGAGCCCGCCTGCTATCTGTATCCGGGAGGGAATGCTTAATGCACAGCGTATCACCCAGCTCTTCCCCAGCGGACAATTCTGCCGGTGCGCTTGGGAACGTCACCGTCTGCCGCATCACGCCAGATATACCGCTGTGGGATCATTTGACAGACTATGCCGAACACTGTTCCTGGCCGGCAGGCGCTCACCTCGCTGGCATGCTGCGAGACAACCGATTTGCCGGCTGGGAAGCTGTTTTCGCCGCTGTACAGGACGAAAACATCATCGGGTATTGCACCTTTCTCAAAACGGATTATTACCCTGAGAACCGTTATTGGCCCTGGATCAGCAGCATATTCGTCGGCGAAGAACACCGCGGGCAGGGTGTCTGCGGATTGCTCATCCGTGCTGCCATTGGCTATGCACGCAGCTGCGGCTTCCAGAAAGTGTATATCCCCTCGGACATGACCGGGTTTTATGAACGGTACGGGTTTGATAAAATTGATGAACTGACCAACTATGGCGGAGACGTTGACAACATCTTTGCCAAGGATATCTGATTCCCAAAGGAGCCCCCATGAAAATCCAGATCAGCGATAACCTCATCCGCCACTATCTGCGGAATGTATACTTCATCAACGGCCACAGCTATGCCGGCAAATCCACCATGGTGCGGATGCTCTCCGAGCGCTACGGCATGATCCACTGCGGCGAGAATTACCACGACGCCTTCCCCCGGGAGAAGCTGGACCGGTGGAAGCAGCCCGGACTTTGCTATTTCGACACCATGTCCGGCTGGCAGGAATGGCTCAGCCAGACCCCGGAGGAGCATTTCCGCTGGACGACGCAGGTGTCCCAGGAATGCATTGAGCTGGAGATCCTGGAGCTGATCCGGCTGGCCGCCAACGGCGATAAAGTCATCGTGGATACCAACATTCCCCCGGAGGTGCTCCGGGAAATCTCCGACTACGATCACGTCGCCATCATGCTCTGCGATCCGCCGGACATCACCGCACAGAAGTTCTTCGACCGGGATGATCCGGACAAGAAGTTCATGTACGAGCAGATCCAGCAATGCCCCGATCCGGAAGCGACGCTGCGGAACTTCAACAGCTGGGCGCTGTATCATCCGCCGCTGGAGACCGACTGGGCGCACACCGGCTTTTTCACCTGCACCCGCTCTGATTTTGAAAACGACACCCGCGAGGAGATGCTGGCTGTACTGGCAAAGCATTTCCATCTGGAGCAGGAGGGATGAGCATGGTTCTGCTGATCGTTGATGCGCAGCAGCTGATCGTCACGCCTGCGCTGTATGCCTTCGAGCTGTTCACCGGGCATGTTGCCCGGCTGATCGCCCGCGCCCGGGATCGGAGCGTGGAGGTCATCTTTGTCCGCCATGATGACGGCGAAGGCGGGCCTTTGGTCAAGGGCAGCCCCGGCTATGAAGTCTGCGAGCGCTTCCGCCCGATGCCCGGCGAACGTGTTTTTGACAAAACCGTCAACAGCGCCTTTTACGGCACCGGACTGCTGGCATACCTGCGCAGCAAGGGAGAAACCGTGGTGATGATCGCCGGGCTGCAGACGGATTACTGCATCGACGCGACGATCAAGGCCGGCTTCGAGCATGGGCTCAACATGATCGTCCCCGCCCATGCCAACACGACCTTCAGCAATGCCTTCATGACCGGCGAGGCCAGCTACCGGTATTACAACGAAAATCATGTGGCCCGGCCGCTACGCCGAGTGCATCCCCTTTGAAGCCGCCCTCGCCCGACTTGGATAATCAGGAGAAAACGCATCCCCCGTCAGCGCCTCAGGCAGTCGGGGGATGCGCTTTTTTATTCATTTCAGCGCCACAGCATCGGATCGACGCCCTTCAGCTTGCACAGCGCCTCTACGAAGAAATAATCACCGTACACGATGTTGGTATGGGTGCCCGCATTGTCCTCATGATAGGCAGCGGTGCAATGGGTCAGGAAGCCGCAATATGCATCACCGAAATCGCAGCAATGGTCGATCAGGCCGTCCAGCAGCTTTTCTGCAGCGGCACGGTATTCCGGCTTGCCGGTGAGCTTTTCCAGCTCCAGGAAGCCGCAGGCCGCGCAGGCTCCGGCGATATTATCCAGCCGGTATACCTCTTTGGGCTGGCGGAAATCGCAGTCCGTCAGGCCGTCCTCGCGGATATTGGCGGCAAAGTACCGGGCAATCCGCTCCGCCGTCTCCAGATCGCGGGCTTCGCCGGTGTTCATCGCCAGCAGCGTAAAGCCGTAGAGCGCCCAGGCCTGGCCCCGGCTCCAGCTGCTGCCCACTGCGCAGCCCTGTCCGCCGTGCTCGCGGACAAAAGCGCCGCTCGCCGGATCAAACTCCACGATATGCCGGCAGGAGCCGTCCTCCCGGACAAAATGCTTCGCCGCGGTATCCGCATGGATGCGGGTTACCGTCGCAAAGCGCGGATCGCCGGTTTCCCTTGTCGCCCAATCAAGCAGGGGCAGGTTCATCATGCAGTCGATGATGGCGTAGCCCAGCTGCTCCCTGCCGTCCCAGGCCTTGATGAAGCCCGCCCGGGGCGTGTCGGTGGGGTTGAAGCGGCCCATCAGCAGCGATGCGGCATGGAGCGTGTCCCACCTTGCCTGCCCATCCCCGGTCAGCTTGTGCTTCGCGCCGCAGCTGAGCAGGAACATGAAGCCCACGTCATGGGTCAGATGCCGGTAGATGCGGAACTGCTCCGTCATCAGCTCCGTCGCCCGGAGCGCTTCTCTATGGAAGATCTCGTCCGGAGACAGCGTGTCCATCAGCCACATCAGTCCCGGCCAGAAGCCGGAGGTCCACCAGCCGTTACCCAGATCCCACGGGGAACCGATCCATTGGCCGCCTTCGCTGCGGTAGGGCAGTACGTCGCTCTTTGTAGCCAAAGGCACTGTACGCCGCAGCTTGGCGGATACCTTGGCAATCACTTCATCCAGATTGTTGTGCATGGTTTCCTCCTGCGATAGGGTCAGTCCATCAGCGTGATGTGAACGCTGTGCGTCCTGGCAGGCTGTGCGGTCAGCGTCAGCCGCCAGAGACAGCCGGGATAGCTGCCCTGCATGCGGCCGTCGGTGATCTCGATGCGCTCCACGTCCGCCGTCAGCGCCTCGGTGTCCCGCCACTCGACAAAGTAGTTCGTCTCCCGGCCATGGCAGCATTTGTCCGCCTGCTCGATGATCGGCTCATCCCGGAGCATGAACACCCAGGTCACCGGCTGGGGGGCTTCCAGCTCGATCTCGTCCTGCACATGGAAGATATAGCTGCCCCTGTCAAGGGTCATTTTGCGCAGGCAGCGCAATGCGCCGGCTTCCGCCGGATAAGCCCCGGCAATGTCCAGCTGCAGCCCGTTTGGCAGGCATTCCACGTCCTTTGCCGCATACTGGGCGCCCGCCTGCTGCTCGCAGCCGCCGATGATCGGCACATTGTGATACATCGCCCGGCAGTTCCACAGCTCATAGCGCCGGTCGGAGAAGGTCTTGGCGGTGTAGATCATATTGCCGGCGTCCACGGCCTGCATCTGCCCATCCACCGCGATCAGGAAGCTGCCCACGTCGTTGTGATTGTGGCTTTCGTTATTGTGTCCGCCCTTCATGGCGGCGACAGTACGCACCGTCCTGCTGCCCTGCTTGCTGTCCCAGGCGCGCGCGCGGCCTTCCACAAGGCGCACCTGCAGGTCGGGCAGCCAGACGTCCTTGGGCGGCTCTTCTTCGTCCTGAATCGCTGCCGGCCTGGCGAAGAGGCGCATCAGCAGCCGGGAGAGATGGGGCGTATCGTTGATCTCCTTCTGCGGCTTGTCCCACAGATCCGCGCCAATGCGGATCAGATCAGGATTCCCCGTCCTGAGCCCCGCATACTGCAATCGCTCGCCGCTGATGGTGGGTCGGGCGTCGCAGTCGGCGAAATTGGCAAACCAGCCGCCGCCCAGGTACACCAGCGCCGGGTAGGCCATCATCCGGCGCACCTTCTCCTCCTGCCACAGATCGATGCCGCACAGGCTTTCCAGCACCATCAGGCAGTCCAGGAATGCGCCGCCGGCCATGTTCCAGTAGCCCGCGCCCTCGTCACAGCCGCCGTCCTCCGGCACGCAGTCCAGCCAGCGGTCCAGCATCATGCAGGCGCGGGAGATCAACGGCTCGCCGCCCCAGTGCCAGACATTGGCCGCCATGAGGATGTTGGAGATGATCCAGGGCGTCCAGTTGTTCAGATCCTTGCGGGTGAAGCCCATCCACCATTCTCCGTCATTGTCCATGAAGGGGCGGAGGATGCGCCGCTCCACCTCCCGGCGAACGCGATCCCGGAGATCAGCATGCAGCCTGTCTCCCAACAGCTGGCAGATGAAGGACAGGATCATCCCTGTCTGCGCCGCAAAGAGATCGACAATGGCCGTCCGGTCATCCGGGAAGGGATGGGCCGCACTCAGCTTTGCATGGGCGCTGATAGCCCAGGTCGTTTCCTCACACAGGAGCCACAGTCCGTCCTCCACGTCCCCCAGCAGCGCATCCGAATCCGTCAGGCAGACGTGGAGCGCCGCGGTGCAAAGCTTCCTGCGGCGGAAGTAATAGGGCGTCTGGCAGTCCGTGCGGCTGCCGGTGCGGATAAAGGATGCATACATCCCTGCCGTCAGCATCGGCCAGGGCTGCTGCTGATAGGTCTGCGCCAGGGCCAGCAGCGCCTCCCGGTCAGCGGGAGCAACGCCCGCCCACGCCGCACGGTCGGTGATCTCCGGAAATTGGGGTGTATAGCGAACTTCCCCGATGGGATGGGCCGCGAAATAACGATCAAACATGGTTTTTTCCCTCCATTTGTTCTATGGGATTCGACGCCTTCCCATAAATCCCTGCCGCATTTCCCGGATTGCTTTTTCAGCCCGGGTTTGCTATACTGTTGTCACTGAACTGTACAGGGAGGTTGCACGCCAATGAAGCTTTCCGACATCAACATCCGCGACCCCTATGTCCTCCTGCACGAGGGCAAATATTATCTGTACGGCACCCGCGGAGCGACCTGCTGGGGCAAGGCCAACGGCTTTGACGCCTATGTTTCCGACGATCTGGAAAACTGGTCCGAGCCCATCGAGATTTTCCACAATGACGGCTCCTTCTGGGCTGACCGCAACTACTGGGCCCCGGAGGTGCATGCATGGCAGGGCGCATTTTATATGTTCGCGTCCTTCAAGGCTGAGGGCGTGTGCCGCTGCACCTGCATCCTGAAGGCAGATAATCCCCTGGGCCCCTTCGTGCCCCACTCTGACGGCGGCGTTACGCCCGCCGACTGGGAATGCCTGGACGGCACCTTCTACGCTGATCAGGAGGGCAATCCCTGGATCGTTTTCTGCCATGAGTGGGTGCAGGCCATCGACGGCGAGATCTGGGCGATGCGCCTGAATGAGGATCTCTCCGCGCCCGCAGGCCCGCCCCGGCTGCTGTTCACCGCCTCCGAGGCGGACTGGATCGTGCCCGGCCGCCCCGTGCTGGGCAAGCCCTCCTTCGTCACCGACGGCCCCTTCATGTGGCGCACGGCGGACGGCTCCCTCCTGATGCTCTGGGCCGCCTTCTCCAAGGACGGCTACACCCAGGGCCTGGCCCGCAGCACCAACGGCGAGATCACCGGCGACTTCAAGCAGGTCAAGCCCCTGTTCATGAAGGACGGCGGCCACGGCATGGTCTTCCGCACCCGGGAGGACAAGCTGATGATGACCCTGCACAGCCCCAACACCACCCTGGAGGAGCGCCCCTTCTTCTTCGAGGTCGTCGAGGAGGACGGGCTGCTGCACCGGAAGTAAGCAGCAGACTGCAAGCATCTGCAAAGGAGCATTTATGAACGTCAAAGCAATCGTATACACCTCCAACACCGGCTACACCGCCCGGTACGCCGCGCTGCTGGCGGAAAAGACCGCCCTGCCCGTCTACGCGCTGGACGCAGCCCTGAAGCAACTGCCCGCCGGCACCCCGGTGCTCTACCTGGGCTGGCTGATGGCCGGCAGCGTCAAGGGCTACCGGAAGGCCGCCAAGCGCTTCGCCGTCAAAGCCGTATGCGGCGTCGGCCTGGGCGATACCGGCGCACAGGATGAGGCCGTCCGCAAGGCCCACGCGCTGTCGGCAGACTTCCCCGTTTTCACCCTGCAGGGCGGCATGGATCTGAACAAGCTCTCCGGCCTCTACAAATTTGCCATCAAGATGCTGACCAGGGCCATGGCAGCCCAGAAGAACCGCACGCCCGGCGAGGACCGCATGCTGGCGCTCCTGCAAGCCGGCGGCGATTATGTCGGCCCCGAGCATCTGACCGGCGTGCTGGCCTGGCTGCAGGCCTGACCGGTTTTCCCGAATCCATCCGTATGAAAGGAACGATCCCATGAAACGCCTGTTTTCCCTGCTTCTCTGCCTTTGTCTGATGCTGCCCCTGTGCGCCTGCGCGGAAACGCAGATCATCACCATCACCTGCACCGGCGATACCACCCTGGGCAGCAGCAAGCGCGTACAGACCAAATTTGCCGAGCATTCCTATCAGGCCTACATTGAAAAGTACGGCTATGCCTATCCCTTCGAGGGCATCCGTCACCTGACGGAGAATGACGATATCACCCTGGTGAACCTGGAGGGCGTGCTGTATGAGCCCAAGGAGCTCGCCGCCAGCCATCTGGTTTTCAACGGCCCGAAGGATTACGCCAAAATCCTCACCGAAGGCAGCGTGGAGATCGTCAACCTGGCCAACAACCATACCGACGACTACGGCCGGCCCGGCTATCAGTCCACCGTCGAAGCGCTGGAAGCGGAAGGCATCAAGTACAGCGGTGAGACCGAGTTTGGCCGCGACGTGTACTGGTTTGATTTTGAGAACGACGTTCGCATCGGCTTCCTCGGCCTGATCCCCGCCTATTACTCCAAGAACGAGGCCAAGGTAAAGCAGGACGTCCAGAAGCTCAAGGACGCAGGCTGCGACGTGATTATCGCATCCATCCACTGCGGCAAGGAGGAAAATCCCACCCACTCCCAGATGACGGACACCTACCGTAAGAAGGCCACCGCGCTGGGCGCTCACATCGTGGTCGGCACCCATCCCCATGTTCCCCAGGGCATTCATGTGGAAAAGGGCATCACCACGCTGTATTCTCTGGGCAACTTCTCCTTCGGCGGCAACACCGGCGTCAATGAGGTGCTCTATTCCCCCGAGAGCATCATCGCGCAGATCGATCTGCACTTTGAGGACGGCGTGTACATCGGCCATCAGGTGACCCTCTGGCCCATCATGACCACCGGCGCCGAGGAGGGCAGCGGCATGGACGGCAAGGGCTACGCCAATGACTACCGGCCCATCCTCGTGGAGGGCGAGGCTGCCCAGGCCATCATGAAGAAGGTGCAGAAGGATACGACCTTCCCGCTCAATCCCTATGTGGACGGGCAGGGCGCTGTGCAGGATTTCGTCCCCTGGACGGGCAAGTAAGAAGTTTTACCGGTCTTTCCCAAGGAGAGGCCGGTTTTTTGTTGCCCACAGAAGATTTTCCTGTCCGTCACATGCTTTGCAGAGATTGACATTGCAATGTGTCGCCTACCTATGCTATAATAATTCAGCTGTGAGCACTCCCTGTGGATACGAAAGGATCGCAGGCTGTCAAATACCCTTGGGAAGGTGTCAGAGGGCCCGCAGGCCCTCTGACTGCAATCGTATCGCGGGGCTTTGCCGCGCGGGCGGGGCGTTTTCGGCTTCCAGCCGAAAACTTTCCTTACACGGAGGAACGGCCGGGAGGAGGGAGGCGCTTGCGCCGACTAGCGAGAGCAAATGCTTGCATTTGCCGAGCGTAGCCAGCGCCGAGCTTGTCTCGGTGCTGGACGAACGACCAGTGACGGAGTGCAATCCTCGTCAAAGTGCCTAAAGCACTTTGGCGACACGCTGACGAAAGGATCGATCCCCATGCTGAAACGACTTCTATGCCTGCTGGCGCTGGCCCTCTTGCTCATTCCGTCCGCGCTTGCAGAAAGCACCGCAGCCGAAGCAGGCGCCTTCCCCGCGCTGAATGCCGAAGGCTTCCTGGATGCGGGCGAGTTTGTCTATATCAACGCCGAAGGCGGCGTGTGGCGCTATGTGGATCAGGATCTGAAAGTAGAGATCTACCGCCGCACCACCAGCGGCCCCGATCCCCATGACAAGCAAAAGCGCGTGCGCAACTGGACCTGGTATGAAGCCGAGGTCTGGAGCCGCAACGACGAAGCCTGGCGTATCTTCACCAATATTGAAGATCAGCACATGAGCACCGCCGCCTGGCCGGAGTTGGTCGCAAAGAAGAACCAGACCGTGCTGGCCATCAATACGGACTATGCCCCCCACCGCTATGCCAACCGGAAAAAGAAGCCCAACAATGTGGGCATCATCATCCGCAACGGCAAGGTGTTCTCCGAGAACACCCGCGCCACCAACGGGAAAACCTGGCCGCCGCTGGACGTGCTGGCCCTCTACCCCGACGGCCGGATGGAGCTTTACGAATCCAACGAAAAAACTGCCCAGGAGTATCTGGACATGGGCGTGACCAACACGCTGGCCTTCGGCCCCTGGCTGATCCGGGACGGCAAGATGAACGATTCCGATTTTGCCACCATGAATCAGGGCAACAATCCCCGCACCGCTATCGGCATGATCGAGCCGGGACACACCGTCGCGATGATGCTGGAGGGCCGCCACAAGGGCAGCGTCGGCGGCTATCTGGACTTCCTGGCTGAAAGGATGCTGGAGAAGGGCTGCACGATGGCCTTCAACCTGGACGGCGGTGAGACCTCCTTCATGACCTTCATGGGCGAGCAGATCAGCATCACCGGCGGCGCCAACAACAAGAACCTCTACGCCCGCCGCACCACCGAGCTGCTGGGCATCGGCACCAGCGCGCTGGTACCGGATTATGAGAAATAAGCACCCAAATGAAGCAGCCAGCCCCATTCATTGCGAAGGGGCTGGCTGCTCTTTGTTTGCTGTTCGTTCCGTTATTGTCCGTTGTCCACGCCGTACTGGTAGCGCGTACCCGTGGCGGCAGGCAGGCTGTCCGGATCGTCCCAGGTGTGATCCTGGCCCATCAGCGCATCCGTCAGGCCGAAGTAGATATGCTGCTCCGTTCCGTCCAGGGGATCATCCCAGGTGCAGTCCACATGGTACCATTCCCCGTCCAGCTGAACCAGGTTCCAGGTATGATTCATGCTGGCGGAAACCACCGGCTTGTGAGCGACGCCGACGGCGTCTAGCAGCATGGCATAGGCGTCGGTGTAGCTCTGGCAGACGCCCTCGCCGTATACCAGCACACCCTCTGCGCCGAAGAAGGTGCAGTGCGTAGTGTAATCCGCGTTATTGATGAGCCAGTCATGGAGGGCCAGTGCCTTCTCGAACTCCGTCATATCGTCGGTGATGCATTCCGCCACCACCCGCGCCACTGCATTTGTGCGGATGCCGGTATTCTCAAACACGCAGGGAGAGATCACCGTCACCTCGGGGGGGATATCCACCTTTTCCAGGCTGGTGCTGCCATTGAAGGCGAACAGGCCGATCTCCGTGATGGAATCCGGCAGCTCCACCGTCTTCAGCGACGTGCACTCCGAAAATGCCGCAAAGGGCAGCACCGTCATATTGCCGGGCAGCGTCACGTCCGTCAGCTCGGTACAGCCGGCAAATGTGTAATCGCCGATCTCGGTGACCGTTTCGGGAATGGTGATGGAGGTCAGCTTGGTGCCGCCCAGCGCCGCCGTACCCAGCTTGGTGATCCGCTCCGGAATCGTAAACTCCGTCAGGCCCATGCCGTAGAAGCAGTAGGGCGGAAGCTCCGTCCAGGCCTCCGGGATGTTGATTTCGGGAATCAGCGTGAACCAGAAGCAGGAGCTTCCCAGGGTTTCCAGGCCTTCAGGCAGCGACAGCGTGCTGAGCTTGTAGTCATACTTGAACACATCATCGCCAATATGCTTCAGAGACGGCGGCAGATCCACCCGTTCCAGGTTGTTCATCCCTGAGAAGGCATAGGTTTCAATGCGCTCCAGCTGGCTGTTTTCTTCAAAGTCCACATGTACCAGCCCATCGCTGCAACTATGGAAGGCAGCATAGCCGATGGTTTTTACCGTAGCCGGAATCGTCAGCCGGCGGGCAGGGCCATCATGGCTATACCCGTATTCCGTATCAATGATTTCCGTGACCGGCAGTCCCTTGTAGGTGGAAGGGATAACCAAATGATCGCGCAGCTGACCGCCGAAGCGCTGCTTCTGCGCAACGGTATCGCCCCGCACCTCAAAGCCCAGCGCAACGATGTCCGCGCCGATGAACGAAAATGCTGTGAAATTCTGGTCAGCAGACAGATACAGGGTATCCTGCAGCTTTTCACAATAGCCAAAGGCATACTCGCCGAAATAGTCCGCTGCCGCATTGATTTTCAGCGTTTCCAGCGCCGTGCAATAGAAAAACGCGTTGTCACCGTAATAGGTCACATTTCTGCCGCCCCAGACAGCCGTCATGCTCGAGCAGCTCTCAAACGCGCTTTTTTCGAGCCTTTTCAGCCCGGCGGGCAGATACACCTGCGTCACCCATTGCTGCTGGAATGCCGAGGGGCCAATCACCGTGACCGGGCAGCCCTCAATCTCGTCCGGAATGACGACCACGCCGTCCTCGCTTTCGCCGACATAGCGGGTGATCGTCACCGTGCCGTCCTCGCCGACCGCATACTCAAAGGCCTCCAGGGGCGTGCTTTCCATCACGGTAATGTCCGTGCCGTCAAACACGTCCTCGCCCAGGGACACATTGTCCCCCACCACGGCGCCTGCCAACTCCGTGCAGCCCGCAAAGGCACGGTCCTCGATCGTCACTGCATTGGAAGGCAGCACCAGCTCCGTCAGTCCGGCACAGTCCTTGAAGGCCTCCTCGCCAATGTCCGTCACGCCTTCGGGGATCACCAGCGTGCCGGTCAGCTCCGTACAGCCCGCAAAGGCCTCCGGCTCAATGACCATCACATTTTCCGGCAGCGTCACATCCGCCAGCGCAGTGGTCGCCAGCAGCAGAATGAAAACCGACAGCAACAGCTTTTTCATGGCAGCTCCTCTCAATTCGTAAATGGTATATAAATATATTATCACATATTCCAGGTACTGGCAAGACGGATTAATGCGTTTGACCCTCTTATCCCGTGAGATATTCTCTCTGCGCGATGCCTGGCATTTCTTCCGGAAATATGCTATGCTCCTTTCAGAATAAACAAAGCAGATGGAGATGATCTCATGTCCCTTGGTGAAAATATCCGCCGCGCACGTCTTTCCTGTAGCATGACGCAAGCTTCTCTTGCACAGGCTCTGAATGTTTCTGACCGGGCAGTCAGCCGCTGGGAACGATCCGTATCCATGCCGGATGCAAGTCTCCTTCCCCAGCTGGCACTGGTGCTGAGAACCTCCACCGACGCCCTGTTGGGCGTTGACCCTCAGCGGATACAAGCAGATATTTTCCAGACCATAGACACCTGTACCATGCTTCTCCGGGAGCACAAGGTGACAGAAGCTATAGCCCTGCTGCGGAAAAAAGCGGCGCAATATCCTCAGCAGCCAGAATTGATGGTGGCTTTGGCCCGTGCTTTACTGAAGCTGAAAACAGAGGCTGCAGCCCAGGAGTCTCTCTCGTTATGCCGTTCAGCAAATCTGCAGCTGCCTGCCGGCAGCCCTGCACAGCCTCTGCGGCTCAGCACCATTTTCGGCAGCAGACAAGTCATGGCGCTGGCACTCAAGCATTTAGGCAAGAGAGAGCAGGCAGCACAGCTTGTAACTGACGAAATGCCGGCAATCTTCGTCAGCCGAGAGTTGCTTCTGGCACGTGTCGCCCCACCGGAGCAGGCGCAGCGTATCTGCCGCAGCAATGCCGACCTGCTCGGCACACTCCTGCAAAGTACGCTGCTCCGGCTTGCTTCCAATACAGGAGACCCGGCATACGCCACTGCTGCTGCCAGTATACAGGAGGCGCTCAGCACGCTTCCAGCATAAATCAAAACAGCAGTCGACACATCTCCAGCTGCTGTCATTCTTTGACTGCCCTTTGGCAAGGTATTGCCGCATCAACAAATGGGACAGAAGCGTACATGCTGGGCTACTGGCAACTGGGGGCTATCGACATGATAGGACATACCACTTTTTGCCTCCCGGCTTCCCCTCCGTTTCCGTATTGACAATTTCCCCCGCGTATGTTTTAATGCTGACAACGATCATACCGCAGCATGTGTTCCGGAGGAAATGAATATGGCACACCTGAACACCACCCCCGTCAACCCCAATGCACTGCCCTGCGTCCACCGGGTGCTGGCCTATCTGGGCGAGCTGTCCGGCAAGGGCATCCTGACTGGTCAGCACACCAAGACCCGCGGGATGGAGGAATTCCATCATATCGAAAAAATCACCGGCAAGCAGCCCGCGCTGGTGGGCTTTGAGCTGCTCTCCTATTCCCCCAACATCAATTATCTGGACACGGATGAGGCATGCATGGAGGAGGTCGCCGGGAACTACGGCACATTGCGCCAGGCCTGGGAATGGGCCGCACAAAAGGGCCTCATCACCTTCTGCTGGCACTGGTTCTCCCCCCTGGGCGGGCGCAGCAAGGCCTTCTATGCCGCCAACACCGACTTTGACGCCTCAAAGGCCCTTATCCCCGGCACGAAGGAGCATGCCGCCCTGCTGTCGGATATGGACGTGATGGCCGGCCTGCTGCGTCCCTTCTGCGAGGCAGGCGTGCCCATTCTGTGGCGGCCCTTCCATGAAGGCGAAGGCAACTGGTTCTGGTGGGGCGCGAAGGGCCCGGAGACCGTGAAGGGCCTGTGGCGGCTGATGTATGACCGCTACACCAATCACCATCACCTGAACAACCTGATCTGGGTGTGGAATGCTCCCACCGCCGAATGCTACCCCGGCGACGACACGGTGGATATCGTCTCCCGGGACATGTACCCCCGGGAGCATCTGGCCCATACCGACAAGCTGGAGGAGCTGAAGCGGAACACCGCCGCCGACAAGATTGCACTGCTGGGCGAAATCGGCGCAATTCCCTCCATGGACGCGCTGGCCGAAACGAAGGCGGAATGGGTCTCCTACATGACCTGGTGCGACGTCTTCTGCATGACGGAGGAGATCAACGATTACGCGACCCTGCGGGCCACCTATCAGCATCCCTGGGCGATCACCAAGGACAAGCTGCCGACGCTGTACTGAACCGGCTGCACCGGACAGCGCCGCTGAAATCCGAAAAACTTGACCACCGCTCCTTTCCTGGCCGGAACGGAGCGGTTTTTTATGACAAAATGTAACAAATGAGGAAAACTGGAATAATACTTCCATTTTTTTCGTTTGCTTTCCTGAAACGCATCGAATTTTTCCCTGCGGATTTCGTCTATAGGGTGTAAGGTTCGAATCTTGAACGAAAGAAGGCCGTTCATCACCCGCGGCAGCCAGTGCATTCCGATGATGGAGGTGATCATCCGATGGAAGCTGTGAGGGGCCCCGACAGCCTCCGCGAAGAGACCCTGACCCGCCTGGTGGAAAGCTACCAGACGGCGCTGACCCATATCTGCTACATGATCCTGCAGGACGCCGCTTTGGCCGAGGACGCCGTGCAGGAAACCTACCTGAAGGCTTACCGGAGCCTGGACACCTTCCGCGGCCAGAGCAGCGAGAAAACCTGGCTGATCCGCATCGGCGTGAACGTCTGCCGGGATATGCGGCGCGCCCGCTGGTTCCGCTATGTGGACCGGCGCGTCACCCCGGAAACGCTGAGCGTCCCCGCTGCGGAGACGGACGAGGACTGCGAAGCGCTGTCCGAGGCGCTCATGCAGCTGCCCGACCGCTACAAGGAGGTCGTCCTGCTCCATTATTACCAGAACATGAACGTCCGGGAAACGGCGCAGGCGCTGGGGCTGGCCCCTTCGTCCGTGTCAAACCGGCTGAAAAAAGCCCGCGAAAAGCTCCTCGTGCTGATGGAAAGGGGGGACGTCCATGAATGAGCAGCAGCTTCACAGGCAGATCACCCGGGCGGTGGAATACCGCTGCGCGCATCTCAGGACCGATCCCCTGCTGGCACAGCGCGTGCTGCGCGCGGCAGACAGAAAGGAGCCCGTTATCGTGAAAAAGAAGCTATCCTTTGGCCTGATCCTGGCCATGCTGCTGATCCTTTTGACCGCCACCGCCGTGGCCGCCGTGCTGCTGTCCGGGATGGAGGTGATCGAGCAGGAGGCCGTCCCGGCTGCCCGCCAGAACGACGGCGAGGTGCGTCCGGAAAACGACTACTCCTATGAGGAGCTGCTGGCAATCGTTCAGACCGCCGAGGAAAACGGCATCGTGCTGGATGACGACAGCAATATCATGCGGGCCCTGCGCATGGGCGAGGGCTACTACGAGGAAGAGACCATCATGGAAATCTGCCGCCAGGCCTTCGGCGGCCTCCACTACGAGTGGACGGTCGAGGAACGGCACTGGTTCCAGGACATGATGATCCAGATCGGCTGGGGCAGCGAAAACAGCTATCCCCTGCCCGGCGAGGGGGATCTGCCCTCCGAGGAAGCCCGTGCGCTGGCCAAGCAGACCATCCTGGACAACTACGGCCCGGATACCCCTCTGGATGACCCGACCCGCTTCCGCAGCCGGGAGGAATTCATCCCCGCCGGAGAAAACGGCGCGGACAGCTGGTGGTCCTTCGACTGGGTGCCCGCCACGCTGAATGCCCCCGCCTATACCGTCACCATCCAGGGTGATGAGGTGATCCACCACGGCGCCGAGGCGCAGTTCAACTGGACGGACTACACCGAGCAGGATCTGGAGAACGCCATAGACAGCGTCTACAACTACCGCTATTCCGGCGCCGGCATGTCTGCCTGGAAATATGACGCCTGGCATGCCTTCGGCGAGAAGCTGGGCGGGGCAAAGCACAGCGAAAAGTGGGACGAAGCCTATGACGCTTACGCCGCCTCCTGCTATCTCCTGCCGGACGAAAGCGATCTGACGAAGAAGCAGGTTCGGGAGATCGTCTTTACCGATGCGGGCGTGAAGGACTACGGCAACGTCAACATGATGCTGCTGGGCAAGGGCGATCAGCACATCTGGAAGATCACCTTCCAGACCTCCGAAAAGACCGGCGTGCGCCAGATCCTGTCCTATGAGGTGGACAGCCGTACCGGGGAGATCCTCCGCCGGGATGATCTGACCACCGAAAAGAACTGGGCGCGCTATGTGCTTTACGAAACCTTCCTCGCCCACGCCCCGGCCCGGGAGACTGATTTTACCCGGGAGAAGGCCCTCGCGCTGGCCCAGGACGCCCTGTGGGAATATCTGGGCGACAACACCATCCCCTACCTTGATCCGCAGTATTACACGCCCGACGTCACCTATGTGGAGTGGAGCAGCAGCTACAGCATCATCTTCAACACCAAGGTGAAGGAATACGGCCGGGCCTCCGTGCGGGTCAAGGAGGACGGCACAGTGCAGATCTGGTTTGCCAACAAGCCCGGCATCAACTGCGATACCCTCTTTGATCGTTACGAAGATCTCTATACCTCCGACATTTACTGGGAGCAGAGCCGTTGGGCCGAGTTCAGCCGGGAGATGCAGCAGCTGGCCGCCGATCCCGCCACGGCCCCCACCACCTTTGAGGGCAAGCTCTTCGCCAAGACGATTTACCCCGAGGAATCCACGGTGAAGATCAGCCGCGACAAGGCCATGGACATCGCCTACCTGGACAGCGACCGGAGCGATATCAACCGCATCGTCCTCATCGACGCTAAGCCCAATCCCATCTGGAAGCTGCGCGTCTCCACCGAATATCCCACCACCACCCTGTACGAGATCGACGCCATGACCGGTGAGATCCTGGACAAGGAATACTACTTCATTCAGATGGAAAACTTCGACCATGTGATGAAGATGTTCACCCTGCGCCGGGACTACATGCCCGCCGCGCTGGCCGAATTTGGCGCGACCCGCATCGCCATGGAGCTGTGCGCAAAGGCAAACGCGCAGGATTACTACACGACTGCCCCCGACGATCTGATGAGCGGCGCATACCGCATCACGGAGGAGGGCATGACCGTTTCCTTTATCGCCGTTGATCCCCGTCGGGCCTCCTATATTGTCACCATCGGCGAGAACGCCATGAGCGCTCAGATCGAGGTCATTGAACCGAAGCCGTCCGCCGGGCAGCTCTCCGAAGCGCGCAAGGCCGAGATTTACGCCCTGTACGAGGACAATGACCGCTTTGAGCTGCTGGAGGAGCTCCCGGAGATGTACCGGTATGAGGAGGACGACAATGCCGACGGCCCCGCAGAGGGCGAGATGACGCTGGCAGAGGCACAGGCCCACGCCTTCGGCTTGCTGGTGGACGCCGTTGGTCAGGAGACGGTGGACGCCTTCGGCAAGTTTGCCGTCGGCCACAGATTCCATCGCTTCCAGAACGAGGGCGACTGCATCCGCTGGACCTTCTTCTTCGTCAGTCCCGAAGCCTCCAACGTGGGCTTCCGCGTGACCTTTGCCATCCGCAACAACGAGCTTTGGAACAATGGGCAGGTCTCCGACGTCAATGATATGGGCAACGGCTGATCGGGAAACCCCACCGGCACATGTCCCTTGCCCCGGGCACAGACAAAGGAGCAGGGACAGGTTGATTCTATCACAACAACAGACGGGCATCCGGAAAAGCTCCGGATGCCTGTTTGCTGTTGCGGCCCATTAACGGCAATACAGGACTGCAGCGCGGAGTATTGGCACGGTAAATTGGGATTTGTTGAGATGTATGATCGTTAGATGTTTGTATCTTTGCGGTTGGGCGCATGTGAGAGATCTTCTTTCTCGGTCCCGAGAAAGAAGCATACCGGCCCACAACAGGCACAAAGCCTGCTGTGGGCTTCGCGTTATCAACGCAAGCGCTGACAACGCTCGTCGCGCAGAACGCGACCTCACAAGGGCCAGAGGGGGTGTCAAAACTCCCACCATCGATTGCCATTTAACGTTTACCCATCATTTTCGCCTTCGGCGAAGTCCCCACAGGGGACACATGATGCGCAAACGCCCTCTGGACTCCCCCCGCCTCTCCAATCTTGTCCTTGCTTGGAGTTGTACTCCTTTGCAACGGCCTCGCAGGGGCGCGCCATTTCTTGTCTTCTCCTTTGTTTGTTGGTGCGCCGCTCGCCTGAACGGTCTCGCGACGCCGCCGGTACAACGCGCTCCGTTGCTGCTTGTTCCGTATCGCAACAAAAGTCGGCCAAAGGCTCCCTCCCCGAAGGAGCTGGATTCATGAGAGGCTTGTAAAGCCTCGAATGAAGACTGAGGGAGCACGCGCAAGTTGCTATACTCACCAAGCCGCATAGAAAATGCATTCTGCCCCCTCACAAATCCCAGTTTATCATTGCCATTCCACCACAACAATACAAGCCCCGCAAGCCAGTCAAGGCCTGCGGGGTCGATATATCATGCGATTGTTCTCAGCAAATCAGTGTCAGCCATGGTGCAGCCCAAAAGGCAGCGCCTGCCCGGAACAGGCTGTTTTCCATCAGGACGCTTAATCGATCGCAATCTCCACGCCCTGGGGCAGCTGCGCAGCATATTGATCCGCCTGATATGCCCTGGCAACCACCAGATCGATCCGCAGATTCTTTACCGCGTCCGTCACATCCTGCCAGCCTCGCATCGGCAGCACCCGATCCACGCAGCGCAGAGCGGCAAGGGCTTCCCGGCGCTCCTCCAGCTTCCCGGCGTCGCCGTCATCCACCAGGGCAACAGCCAGCCAGGTGCCCCGTTCCTTGGCCCGCCGGAGCCAGGTGATCTCCTCGCCGGTGAGCAGCGGGAAGGTGCCGCTGACAAGAATCCGTCGGGTCTCCCCGTGCATGCGGCGGCGCTGAAGGGCACGCTCGAAGCGCACGTTCATCTCGGACTGCTTGACCTCCCGGGTCTTGTCGCGGGTCATGAGGGCGTAGCCAAGCTCCGCCGGGCTGATCTGCCCGGTGATCACCGCGTTCACGCCGGAAACGATGGGCATCTCCACATTGTAGCGTTCCGCCAGCTGCATCGCGGCAGGCAGGGCGTTGATGCCCTCCACCACCATGCCCACAGCCTTGATGGCCTCCTCCAGCTGCATGCCCTGGCCGATCAGCATGCCGCAGCGGTTGTTGCGGCTGTGCTGGGAGGTGGCGGTCACGATCAGATCGCCGATACCGGCCAGCCCGTAGAAGGTCTGCTCGGAGCAGCCCATGGCCAGCCCCAGCCGGGTGATCTCCGCCATGCCGCGGGTGATGAGCAGCGCCTTGGCGTTGTCGCCGTTGCCAAGGCCCGCGGAAATACCCGCAGCCAGCGCCATGATATTCTTCATCGCGCCGCAAAGCTCCACGCCCAGCACATCAGCGTTGGTGTAGGTGCGCATGCAGGTGTTCATGAACACGTCCTGCACCGTCTCCGCCACGTCCATATCCGTACAGGCGGAAACGATGGCAGTGGGCATGTCCAGCGCCACCTCCTCGGCATGGGTCGGGCCGGAGAGGGCCACCAGCTTCACATTTTCGTGCTGACCGTCCCGGTTCATCTCGTCCCGGATGACCTCCGTCATGGTCAGCAGCGTGTCCGGCTCAATGCCCTTGGCCACATCCACAATGATCTGCCCGTCGGGGGTAAAGGGGGCTGCCAGCGCCGCCGTGGCGCGCACGAAAACAGACGGCACCGCAAAGAGCAGGATGTCCTTTCCCTCGCAGGCCTGCTGCATATCACTGGTAAAGGAGATCGCCTCTGAAATCGCCAGCCCCGGCAGATTGGGATGCACGCGGGATGCAGTCAGGGAATCAACCTCCTGCTGGAATTTCGACCATACGGTCACGGCATGTCCGTTGCGCTCCAGCAATCTCGCCAGCGCAACGCCCCAGGTGCCCGCACCCAGGATGCCGATGGATTTCGTCGTACACATATTGCTTCCTCTATGCTTCATGATCCACAGGGGGCACTTCCCCTGATGAAGGATTCTCCGGGCAGGCGCGGAAACCCTTTTTCCGCTCGCCGCAATTCCTTTGGCCCTCAAACCTTCTCTGCCAGCTCCGTCAGCTGCTGCCAGAAGTCCGGCTGCTCCCGCTTCAAGCGGACAAAGCGCCCCTCGCCGTTCAGGAATACATGCTCCGATTCTCCGGTCAGCACCGTCACCGGCGCCTCCCCGCCCAGCCGGAGCATCTCATAGGCCATCACCAGGGTCACGCCGTTGAAGGCCTTCACCCGGACATTGATCTGCACCTGATCGTCAAAGGTGGTGGGCGCGATGTACTTCACATTCAGCGCCGTCACCGGGGACAGCACGCCGGAGGCTTCCATCCGGGCATAGGGCCAGCCCAGCTGGGCCATATAGTCCACCCGGGCCTCCTCCATCATCCGGATATAGTTGGAGTGATGGGTCACACCCATGCGGTCCGTTTCATAATAATGCACGCGATGGATATAGGGCTTCATCGGCTCCCCTCCTCAAAGATTCGTCAGCAGCAACGCCGCGCCGGAGAACATCAGCAGCACATTCACAACCGTCTTCATCAGGCGGACGTTCATCCTGCCGCTGAACTTCATGCCCAGGAACAGGCCCACGCCCATGAAGGGCAGCAGGATCACCGTGTTGGTCAGCGTTGCCGCCGTCAGCAGCCCGGTCAGGGCATAGGCGACCGCGCGGAAGAGATTCTCCGCCGCAAAGATCATGCACATGCAGCCCTTGAAGGTCTCATCATCCTTCGTCACCCGGGCAAAATAGGCCGCCAGCAGCGCGCCCACGCTGAACATACCGCACATGATGCCCGCCGCAACGCCCAGCACCGTCAGCAGCACAGGGCTGGCTGCCTTCTGCACCGCCTGCCGCTCCCGCCAGAAGGCCTCAATCCCCAGCAGGATGAGCACCACGCCGAAGATGAGCTTCATGGCCGTCACATCCACGCTGGCCAGCAGCGTCACGCCCAGCACATCGCCTGCCAGCACCATCAGCAGGGGCGGCAGGGCCAGCTTCCAGTCAATGGCGCGGCGATGGGCAATCGCCAGCGTCAGGTTGGTGGGCACGCACAGCAGCAGCTCCACCGGCGTCAGCTCCGCATTCGTGCGGGAAAACGCCATCACACCCGTCACCACCAGCGTATTGCCAAAGCCCGCAACGCCCTTGACAAAATATCCGACGAGCACAGCCAGCATCCATAAAATCATCTGCATTTACCTTTCCAGATCGTAGTACATCGCTTCATCGCTGGCCCGGTAGCCCAGGGCCGTATACAGCTTCCGCCCCGCCTCGGTGGCGTCCAGGGTGATCTCCGTCACGCCGCGCCGCTGCGCTTCATCATGCAGCGCCAGGATCAGCTGTCGGGCCAGGCCCTGCCGCCGGTAGCCCGCTGCGGTATAGACGTTCATGAGGTGGGCACGCTTTCCCGTCGGGTGTCCCAGGGTGGGGATACAGGTCCTGTAGCACAGCGTCGCGCAGGCAACAGGGATCTCTCCGTCCATAGCCAGCAGCGTCGTTTGGTCGGCGGTACGGAGAAATTCCCGGGTTGCAGCGACAAAGGCGGCAGGGAATTCATGCTTCCAGGGAAGGCCGCCCACCGCCCGCAGACAATCCATGCGGATACGGACAGCAGCGTCCTCCTTGTCCGCGTCCGCCCTGCAGATCACAGGCGGACGATCCTCCGTCAGCTCCACCCAGGCATCAAAGTACTGCTCCTGAAAACAGACAGCCGCCATGATCTCCTCGGCCGTGAAGGCCATGCCCGCCGGAGCCAGCACCCACTTATCCTCCACGTCGTCCCGCCGGTGGATGACGGCGATGCGCCGCCCGGTAAAAACCTCCAGCGGCTCGGCCACCCCCAGCACATACACGTCCTGCCAGGCGCCGTCGGGCGCCAGTACGCCCTGCACCTCGCCGTAATTGACGGGATAAACCATTTCCGGATGCCGGGGATGACAGCTGCCCAGGGGACGGTCGATGACAGCGGTGATCAGCATGGGGCGCCTCCTTCTGCGCGTGGTCTGTCCCGGCGCGGCAGCCTCCGGGCACTGCTTACATCATACCACCCCAGGCCCGGGTTTGCAACTCCTTCCACGCTGCGGGCTGCCAATAGACGGAAAACACCGGAAATACTTGCGTTCCTGTCGGCAATATGGTATATTGACCGGGATATTTCAACAAAAAAAGCCGGAGCAATCCAAGAAAGGGACGCAAAGCCCATGCCGAATTTTTCTCTGAATGACAGCGTATTTGTGGCCGCGGCGGACAAGTTCCCCACGCCCTTCCACCTCTATGACGAAGCCGGGCTGCGCCAGAACGCCCGCGACCTGAACAAGGCCTTCTCCTGGTGCAAGGACTTCCGGGAGTATTTCGCCGTCAAGGCGCTGCCCAATCCCACCATCCTCCGCATCCTGAAGGAGGAGGGCTGCGGCGTGGACTGCTCCAGCGAGACCGAGCTGCTGCTGGCCCAGGCCTGCGGCTTCCGGGGCGATGAGATCATGTTCTCCGCCAATGCCATGCCCTACCAGGAGTTCACCATGGCCCGGGCCCTGGACGCTTATGTCAACCTGGACGATATCACCCACATTGACATCCTGGAGGCAAACGGCGGCATCCCGGAAACGATCTGCTGCCGCTACAATCCCGGCGGCGACTTCCGCATCGGCACGGAGATCATGGGCAACCCCGGCGACGCGAAGTACGGCTTCACCTACGCCCAGCTGCAGGAGGGCCTGAAGGTGCTCAAGGCAAAGGGCGCGAAGCAGTTCGGCCTGCACTCCTTCCTCTCCTCCAACAACACCGACACCGCCTACTACCCCACCCTGGCAAAGCTGCTGTTCAAGGCAGGCCGGGATCTGGCGGCTGAGACCGGCCTGAAGCTGGCCTTCATCAACCTCTCCGGCGGCGTGGGCATCCCCTATCGACCCGACGCGCAGAAGACGGATATCTTCGCCGTTGGCGAGGGCGTGCGCAAGGCCTATGAGGAAATTTTCCCCGAAGGCGGCGTAGCCATCAAGACCGAGCTGGGCCGCTGGATGACCGGCCCCATCGGCTGGCTCGTCACCCGCGCGATCCACAAAAAGGACACCTACAAGCACTACATCGGCGTGGACGCCTGCTGCGCCAACCTGATGCGCCCGGCCATGTACGGTGCGTACCACCACATCACCGTCTGCGGCAAGGAACAGCTGCCCCACGATCATCTCTACGACGTGACCGGCTGCCTGTGCGAGAACAACGACAAATTCGCCATCGACCGGATGCTGCCGGAGATCGTGAACGGCGACCTGCTCGTCATCCACGATACCGGCGCCCACGGGCATGCCATGGGCTACAACTACAACGGCCGCCTGCGCTCGGCTGAGGTGCTGCATCAGGCGGACGGCAGCTTCCGGCTGATCCGACGGGCCGAAACACCGAAGGACTATTTTGCCACGCTGAACGTGGATGAAGAATTCGGAATTCGGAATTCGGAATTCGGAATTTGAAGTGTTGTTCTGCGCCCGGATGTTTTTCCGGGCGCTCAGCGTGTCGAAAAAGTGCTTTAGGCACTTTTTCGAGGATTTGCACTCGCGCACTGGTCGAGCCATAAATGGCTCTCCCGGCCGTTTGCTCGTGTAAGGAAGCGATTTTGCAAGCAAAATCGCGCGAAAATCGCCGCACAGGGGCTTCGCCCCGTTTAACCGCCCCGAAGGGGCTCGCCGATTTTCGATCTAAAGTCGGAGGACTTGCGAGTCCTCCGACACCACCCATGGTTTTTTGACAGTCTGTGCGCCCGGATGTTTTTCCGGGCGCTGTTTTCACAAATGTCCGAACATTTTTGTGTTTTTGTCCTTGACAGTTCGTTTTCACTGTGATACAATTGCCCCATTCTTACCGGAAGGAGGGTCCCCCATGAAGGCTTACGCATTTGCCGTCAATAATAACGTGCTGCGTGCTGTCGTCGTCAATTGGCGAGATGGCAGGCTTTCATTGCGGTACCCTTCTTTGGGGTGATTCTCCACAGCAGCGCGGAGCAGAAGCAGTGCAGGCTTGCCTTATCCGGCATCAGCCTGCACTGCTTTTTTCATTTCTACGAACAAGAAAAGGAGGACAAAAACATGTGCGAGAACCGAAATCCCACCCCTTACCTGCAAGCCTACTACGAAACCCACGACGAGGACGGCCGACTGCTGAGCCGCTGCGGACAAATCGAGTTTCTGACCACCATGCGCTACATTGAGAAGTATCTGCGGCCCGGCATGCGCATCCTGGAGATCGGCGCGGCCACCGGGCGCTACAGCCACACCCTCGCCCGCATGGGCTATCAGGTGGACGCCATTGAATTGCTGGCGCACAACATCGACATTTTCCGGCAGAACACCCAGCCCGGCGAGCACATCACCATCACCCAGGGCAACGCCATTGACTTGTCCGCCTTTCCGTCGGAGACCTACGACATGACGCTGCTGCTGGGCCCGATGTACCACCTTTTCACTACAGAAGAGCAGCACCAGGCGCTGTCCGAGGCGCTGCGGGTGACCAAGCCCGGCGGACTGCTCTTCACGGCCTACTGCAACAATGAGGCCACCATCTACAATTTCTGCTTCATGCGTGGCTACCTGATGGACCCCCACTTCTTCCCGCTGATCGACAAGGAGACCTTCAAGTGCCATTCCAACCCGGAGGATCGCTTCGTGCTGCACCGTCCGGAGGAGATCGACGCGCTGATGGCGGATCTGCCCGCTGAGCGGATCCACTTCATCGGCACGGACATGATGACCCAGTACATCAAGGACACCATCGAGCAGATGAGCGAGGAAATGTACCGGTACTACCTGCAGTACCATTTCCTGATCTGCGAGCGGCCGGACATGACCGGCATCACCAATCATTATCTGGATATTTCCCTGAAGCGCGCATAAATCCGCCGTTTCCTTTGACGGCGCAGCGCCCCTGTGATATGATGAAGACATCCCTTTTGCCGGAGGTAAGTATGGAGATCCTGTACCATGACCACGATCTGGCCGTCATCCTCAAGCCCGTCGGGCTGGATTCCGAATCCGCCGTCCCTGCCGCCATCATCAGCGCGCTGGGCGGCGAGGCGTATCCCGTGCATCGCCTTGATCTGAATGTGGGCGGCGTGATGGTCTATGCCCGCACGAAGCCCGCTGCCGCAGCACTCTCCCGCTGTATCCAGGAGGGCACGATGGAGAAGGAGTATGTCGCCCTCGTCCACGGTATGCCGGAGGAGGAAGGCGACTGGACGGATCTGCTGTTCAAGGATGCGCGCCGGAACAAGGTGTTCGTCGTGGATCGGGAACGCAAGGGGGTGAAGAAGGCCCGCTTGACCTATCATCGCCTGACGGATTCAAATCCCGCGCTGGTGCGCATCCGCCTGTACACCGGGCGCAGCCATCAGATCCGCGTGCAGTTCGCCAGCCGGAAATTCCCCCTGGTGGGCGATCACAAGTACGGCTCCCGGGATGAGCAAACCGCCCCGATGCTGTTCTCCTGCTGCCTGACCTTCCCGTGGAAGGGGCAAACACTGCACTTTGAGCAGCTGCCGGACTGGGCTATGCTGCCTGCTGAACGGCTGGCACGCATCACTGCCATGGAGGCGGCCTTTGACCGGGCCAGGACGAGCCCTACAGAAGAGGACATGCGCGGCCTCACCGCCTACATGGATTCCGGCGACTGGCTGAAGGATTACGAGGCCGACGAGCAGGGGCGCATTCCGCGCGATACCAAGCGCGGCGTACTCAGCCAGGACGGCCTGTACAACCTTGTGACCGATTGGGAGGCGTCCAGATGAAGCATGTGATTCACATTTTCGGTGCGTCCGGCTCCGGCACAACCACGTTGGGCCGGGCGCTAGCCGCCGACATGGGCCTTGTCCATATGGACACCGATGACTATTATTGGCTGCCTACCGACCCCAAATTCACGGCCAAGCGCCCCATCGACGAGCGCCTTACCCTCATGCAGGCTGATATCAACGCAGCAAAGAAGGGCGTAATCATTTCCGGTTCACTGACTGGCTGGGGCGATCCGTTGATCCCGCAATTTACCCATGTAGTGCGCCTGACCACCCCGACAGAGGTGCGCATTGAGCGCCTGCGTCAGCGGGAGTACGCTGATTTTGGCGAGCGCATACGGGAGAGCGGCGACATGTATGTGGACTATCTGGCCTTCCTTGACTGGGCCGCCCAATACGATACCGGTGACGTCACCATGCGCAGCAAGGCCTGCCACGACGAATGGCAGAAGATCCTTCCCTGTCCGTTGACCGTTACCACCGGTGCCATGGAGCTGACAACCCTCATTACGCAAGTGAAGCACGCCATTTACGGCATCCGCCCCATGACCATCGCCGACTACGACCAGCTCCATGCCCTGTGGCTTTCCACCCCCGGCATGGGCCTGAACGACCTGGATGACAGCCGCGAGGGCATCGCCAAATTCCTGGCACGCAACCCGAATACCTGCTTCATTGCAGCGCAGGACAGCCAGCTCATCGGCGGGATCATGTGCGGCCATGACGGACGGCGGGGCTACGTCTACCACACCTGCGTCCGGGCGGACAGGCAGGGCGAGGGCATTGGCCGCGCGCTGGTGGAAGCCGCGCTGGATGCGCTCAAGGCAGAGGGCATCCACAAGGCCGCGCTGGTCGTCTTTGACCGGAACGAGAAGGGCAACGCCTTCTGGGAGAAGCTGGGCTTCATCCCCCGGGAGGATCTGGTGTATCGGAACAGAGGCCTGACAGAGCTGGTTCGCATTGATACCTGAACAGCACAGAAAGCAGTTGCCCTTTTTCCAAATTTGTGCTATGATATAAGTCAGTCTATTCGCGGCTCGCGGCATTTTCCGCAGCCGATTGGAGGTATATTCCCATGAGCGTCATTACTACTCTTGAATTGAAGGACCGCCTGAGCGAGCTGCAGGGCTCCACTGTGACCCTGCGCGGCTGGATTCGCAACCACCGCAAGCAGAAGAACATGGGCTTCATCGACTTCTTCGATGGCCTGTGCTTCAAGAACCCCCAGGTCGTTTATGATAACAGCATCGCGGGCTTTGAGGAGATCCAGGCCCTGCGCGTGGGCAGCGCCATCACTGTGACGGGTACTGTCGTCCCCTCCTACAAGGACCCCACCACCCCTGAGGTGCAGGCGAGCGAGATCATCCTGGAGGGCGACTGCCCCGAGGATTACCCCCTGCAGCCCAAGCGCCACTCCATCGAGTTCCTGCGTGAGATCGGCTATCTGCGCCCCCGCACCCGCCTGTTCCAGGCCGTGTTCCGCGTGCGCAGCGTGGCTTCCATGGCCATCCACACCTACTTCCAGGACCGCGGCTATCTGTACGTCCATACGCCCCTGATCACTGGCAACGACGCCGAGGGCGCGGGCAACACCTTCACCGTCACCACCCTGGACCCCAAGAACGCAGGCAAGTGGGATGAGGACTTCTTCGGCAAGCAGGCTTCCCTGGCCGTCACCGGTCAGCTGGAGGGCGAGACCTTCGCCATGGCATTTTCGAAGATCTATACCTTCGGCCCCACCTTCCGCGCGGAGAACTCCAACACCAAGACCCACGCGGCGGAATTCTGGATGATCGAGCCGGAAATCGCCTTCTGCGACCTGGATCAGCTGATGGACGTGGAGGAGGACTTCCTGAAGTACCTGGTGAAGACGGTACTGGAGAAGTGCCCCGATGAGCTGGCCTTCCTGGATACCTTCGCAGCCGGCGCCGGGAGCCCCGGTGGCAGCAAGGGCAAATCCGGCCTGGTGGACAAGCTGACCGCGCTGGCCGACGCCAAGTGTGCCCGCATCACCCATGAGGAAGCCATCACCATCCTCAAGAATTCCGGCAAGGACTGGCAGTTCAAGCCCGAATACGGCCAGGATACCGCCAAGGAGCATGAGAAGTACCTGACCGAGGAATACTTCCACGGCCCCGTCTTCGTATACAACTGGCCCAAGGACATCAAGGCCTTCTACATGTACCAGAACGACGATGAGAAGACCGTTGCCGCGGTGGATCTGCTGGTGCCCGGCTCCGGCGAGCTGATGGGCGGCTCCCAGCGTGAGACCCGTCTGGACAAGCTGACCGAGCGCATGGATCAGCTTGGCATCTCCAAGGACAGCCTGGACTGGTACGTCAACCTGCGCAAGTTCGGCGGCTGCACCCACGCGGGCTTCGGCATGGGCTTTGAGCGGCTGCTGATGTACCTCACCGGTGTGGATAACATCCGCGATGTGATCCCCTACGCACGTACGCCCATGAACTGTGAGTTCTAAGCAGTAGCAGCGTACGTGCCAAAATGGGTCGAAGACCCCGCAGGGTGTCGCAAAAGTGCTTTAGGCACTTTTGCGAAGATTTGCACTCATTCACTGGTCGGGCTGCAAGCAGCCCCTCCCGGCCGTTCATTCGTGTAAGGAAGCGATTTTGCAAGCAAAATCGCGCGAAAATCGCCGCACAGGGGCTTCGCCCCGTTTAACCGCCCCGAAGGGGCTCGCCGATTTTCGATCTAAAATCGGAGGACTTGCGAGCCCTCCGATGCCACCCATAGGTTTTTTGACAGTCTGATGGGTCGAAGACCCCGTGCTCTGTAAACCAATATTGACGCACGCATGATGCTTCTATCGTGCGTGCGTTTTCCCTTCTATGGAGGTTCCTATGCAAGAAAAAGCTCCCCTGTGGCGGCGTATCCTCCGGGCTGTGCTGATGGCGCTGCTGACGCTGGTGCTGCTGGCCGCCTTCTACCTGGCTGTCATCATGGGGAATCCCGTGGAGCAGGAGGAGGCCGCCGTCACTGTCCGGCAGGACCAGCCGCTGCTGGACGCGATGCCCTCTCCGCTGCTGATCACACAGCAGGAACAGCTGCAGGCGCTGCTGGACACATTTCCCGCGCCGGTCATCGCTGCCATGCACAGCACTTCCCTGCGCTTCGTCCAGGGGCTGTGCGAGGACGTTCCCTTTGAAAACGGGCTGGCACGCCGGATCACATTGACCTACCAGACCAATGAGGGCATGCAGCTCAGCGTTGTCAGCCTCTATCCTGCCCGTGCCCTGCCGCTGGTCACCAAAGAGGATTATACCTTCTCCTCAAATCCGGTGAACATGGCCAGCCTGCGCTTTATCCGGATGGAAAACAGAGACACCATCCGTCTGCATGCCCAGGGGGCCGAAGCCCTCTATGTGATCACCCTGCCCAAGCAGCTCAGCGCTTCGCTGTCCACGCTTACCGCCGCATTTCAGATGTATCAGGGAGATTGACCATGACCTTTTCCGATCTGCTCAAGGAACAGCTGGCGCGTCATCCGGCCATGCAGCCGCAGGACGTGCTGAAGCTGTGCTATCAGGCCGCCCGGGGTGCAGAGCATCTGCTGGCTGATCCTGGCCGCGCCCGGGCGCATTTTGACCGGGAGTATGCCGATACCCCCGCCAATGCAGCCCTGCCCCTCTTTGAAGCCATTTCTCCCCGGATCGCCCGAGTGAACCTCGGTGCATGGAAGGCTGCCGGACTCCCGGCAGCCTGGCTCTTCCGCATGTTCCTGCATACCGCCCAAGCCTGCGAGGACGGCGCTTCGCTGCTGCTGCAGTACATTGAGGAAGCATCCGCCATCGCTGCGCCGCTTCTGACCGGCTGGGATGAAGCACTGGTCCTTTGGCGCGAAAGCGGCATGCCGGCGATCCATCACTCCGAGGCATACCGGGCTGCGGAGCACCCGGCTTACCGGATCGTAAACCGGCAGTTCCAGTGCATCCTGCCCATTCTGCAGCAGCTGAACGCCTCCTCCGCCATCCGGGTGATCGCCCTCGACGGACGGGCAGCTTCCGGCAAAACCACCCGGGCAGCCCTGCTCCATGCGGTGCTGGACGCCCCCGTGATTCACATGGATGACTTCTTCCTCCCGCCTGCGCTGCGCACGCCGGAGCGGCTCGCCCAGCCCGGCGGCAACGTTCATTATGAGCGCTTTGCAGCGGAGGTGCTGCCCGGCCTGGCCTCCGGGGCCGCCTTCTCCTACCGGGTGTTTGACTGCTCCCGGATGGACTTCGGCGGTTGGCAGGAGATCCCGGCTGCCCCGCTGCGTATTGTGGAAGGCAGCTATGCCCATCACCCCGCGCTGGGCGATTATGCCGATCTGCGGGTCTTCTGCACCGTTGATGAACAGGAGCAGCTGCGCCGCATCCGCCAGCGCAATGGCGAAGCGCTGGCGGAGATGTTCCAAAGCCGCTGGATTCCCATGGAGGAAAGCTATTTCCGCCATGGCAGCATCCCGGAAAAGGCACACCTGATCCTGCGAGCCTGACTCCACGCTCCGTCGGTTGACGCACGCCGGTGGCTGTGCTATCCTGTCTTCAGGAGGTGCGTCCTATGCAGCACAATGTCTCTGAGTTGATCCGCCGGCGGCGTCAGGAGCTGGGCCTGACCCAGGCAGCCCTTGCCAAGCGCATCCACGTCAGCGCCAAGGCCGTTTCCAAATGGGAGACCGCCGCAGGCCTGCCGGACGCCGCCCTGGTCCCTGCGCTGTCCGAAGCGCTGGGCGTGAGCGCAGACAGCCTGCTGCTGGGGCAGATCCGGCAAAATCCCCCCGACGGAGGCAATATGAAACGCATCAAGTTCTATCAATGCCCGGATTGCGGCAATATGCTGACCGCCACCGGCAAGGCAGAGCTGTCCTGCTGCGGCAGGCGGCTGTCCCCCATGCAGATCAGGCCTGCGGATGACGCGCACCGCCTGACCATCACTGACATCGAAACCGAGAAGCTTCTGACCTGGCGGCATCCGATGGAGAAAGGCCACCATCTGACTTTCCTGGCCGCTGTCGGATACGATTGTGTACACATCGTCCGGCTGTATCCGGAGGGTGCGCAGGAGCATCGCCTCCCCCGCATCCCCTGGGCGAAGTATTTCTGCGGCTGCACAGAGGATATGACCACCCTTTATCAGAGCAACCCATGAAAAGAGGGATACCATGAAAATCATCCTGCTGATCGGCAAAATCTGCTGCGGTAAATCCACCTATGCCAAATCCCTGGGCGGCATGCTGATCTCCTGTGACCAGCTGATGCAGACCATGTTTCCCGGCGGCTGCGGCGAGCATCATGATCTGCTGGCCGAGCGCGCCCGCAAATATCTGCTGAATCTGGCGCGCCAGTGCGCCAACGCAGGGGTCACGCCTGTGGTGGACTTCGGCTTCTGGACGCCCGCGCTGCGTAAAGAGGCCATCGAGCTGCTTTCCGGCTGCGAGCTGGACTGGCGCTGGATCGATATCCCGGAGGAGGAATGGCAGCGCCGCATTGCCAGGCGCAACGCCGCCATTGAGGCCGGCACGGGCGATCCGTCGGACTATTATGTGGACGCTGGCTTGCTGGAGAAGGTGAACCGCCTCTTTGTCCCGCCCACGCCAGAGGAGCTGCCGCGCCTGACCATCATCCGGAATTGAGTGCATACGAAAAGCCCATCGGCATGAACCGCCGATGGGTCAGACTGTCAAAATAGCTGATGCACTCGTCACAGTAATTCGCCGTCGGCAGACTGTAAATCGAAAATCGGCGAGCCCCATCGGGGCGGTTAAACGGGGCGAAGCCCCTGTGCGGCGATTTTCGCGCGATTTTGCTTCGAGTTGTTTTGTCAAGGGTGTTTTCACAGGTTATCATATATGACATATAAGTAAATCCACAAAACAAGTCACACCACCGATGCATATGGAACTGTTGCTTCTGTCTTTTCAAGGTCGGGAGCAAATTTCCACCGGCTGGAGCACTTACTCCCACACGGCAGCAATTCTCTGGAGGCCGGCTGCATGGCCCACCGCGAAAAGAACAAGAACGCGGTAGATGAGTACGGCTACGAGGCCATAAGAAGAGCATTGCTAATGCGGCGTACATTCTGCAGTAAAGCAGCATAAGAGGGCAGCATGATTGATGAAATCATACCGCCCTTTTATTGTGTGTTCAATTCTGTGCAGGAATTCTGTCAGGGTAGTTTCCGAGCCCTTAGTCCAGGAAGTCCTCGCGCAGCTGAACCTTGAAGTCCCGGGCGATGGCGCGCAGCTCGTCGTCCTGGATGGTCTGCAATTCCGGCAGGCCGGTGGACTTCTGCAGCGCCCAGATCTGTGCGGCCTTTTCGATGGTGTGCATCAGGCCGAAGGTGATGTCAAAGTCGGGGCCGGAGGCAAACAGGCCGTGGTGCGCCCACACTGCCGCGTCGAACTCCTCCATCTTCTTGCAGGTGGCCAGGGCGATGTCAGCACCGCCGGGAACCATCCACGGCACAACGCCCACGCCGCCGGGGAACACCACGGGGCACTCGGTCGCGCTCTTCCACAGGGCGCGGGAGAAATCGCGGTCGGTCAGCGGCAGCACGAAGGTCATGGCGATAATGTTGGCGGGGTGGGCGTGGTAGATCACGCGGTGCTCGCCGTTCGTGGCCTTGGCGCGGACACAATGGTTCATGTAGTGGCTGGGGAACTCGCTGGTGGGCTTGCCGCCGTTCACCAGGCCCCAGCAGATGCGGTAGGAGTCGCCCTTGTCGTTGATCTCGACCACGCAGATGGAATCCTCCGGGTCGGTGATGACGTTGCGGAAGAACTTACCGGAGCCGGTGGAGAGGAAGTAGGAGCCGGCCAGGTTTTCGCCGGTGACGCCCATGTCCACCCAGGGCCGGGGCGTTTCATCGAAGAAGGGCGTCATTTCAGCCACTTCCTCCTTGGTCAGGCGGTAGGTCAGGTTGCCGCCGTTGCGCTCATGCCAGCCCTGGAGCCAGCCGTCATTGGCCATGCGGATGTATTTTTGCACGATGGTGATGTCGGTCATGCTCATGCGTTTTTTCCTCCTTATTTCAAACAAACGTTGTTGCCCGAAGGGGTGGAGGGGGCGATCGGAAAGCCCCCCCTCCTCGCCTCCGCAGAGGCGAAATCTCTTTGTTAGGCAGGGTTTCGCGCTACGGCGCGACCAAAGGGCTTTCCGATCGCCCTTTGGAAACCTTCGGTGCCCCTTTTCAAAGAATCCCTTTTTATCCGCGGGCGAGCTGCACGTCCTGCTCATACTTCTGCACCATGGGGAACCACTTGCCGTCCTCCGGCACACCACAGCGGCGGCAGTATTCGTCCCAGATCTCGCCAAAGGGCAGGGTCTTCATTTCTTCCTGCTTCACCATCAGCTCGGTGAACTGATCGGTATCCTGCAGCTTCTTCATATCCTCGTTGGGGGTGAGCAGCGCCATCAGCAGCGCCTTCTGCACATTGCGGAAACCCGTGACCCACGCGCTGACGCGGTTGATGCTGGCGTCAAAGTAATCCAGCGCCATATGTACCCGGCCCTTCAGGCCGCCGCAGCGCACGATCTCCTTGCAGATCTCCTTGGTCTCGTCATCCAGCAGGACCACGTGATCGGAGTCCCAGCGGATGGGGCGGGTGATGTGCAGCGCCAGCTCAGGGAAGAAAGCCAGCAGGGCGGGGATCTTGTCGGACACGACTTCCGTGGGATGGTAGTGGCCGTTGTCCATCAGCGGGATGCACTTGCCGGGGTTCATCGCGGCGTAGGCCAGGGCGTACTCGGCGCTGCCCACGGTGTAAGCCTCCACACCGATGCCGAAGACCTTGCTCTCCACGCAGGGCTTGACCTTGTCAAAGTCAAAGGGCTCGGTGAGAATCTCGTCCATGGCCTCCTTGTAGCGCACACGCGGGCCGAGGCGGTCGGCGGGGATATCCTTGAAACCGTCGCCCGTCCAGATGTTCATGATGCAGGGCTGGCCCAATTCCTCCGCCAGGTACTGGCTGATGCGGATGCAGGCCTTGCCGTGCTCAATCCAGAAGCGGCGGGTATCCTCGTTGGGAGAAGACAGCGTCAGCGGGTCACACTTGGGATGGGAGAAGAAGGTGGGGTTGAAGTCGCAGCCCAGGCCGCGCTCCTTGCAGAAATCTACCCACTTCTTGAAGTGCTTGGGTTCCAACTTGTCGCGGTCAACCCAGCCGCCGTTCTCCTCGTCGAAGATGGCGTAGCAGGCGTGGAGGTTCATTTTCGGCGTGCCGGGGCACATGGCCATCGCCATATCCAGATCGACCATCAGCTCTTCGGGGGTACGGGCGCGGCCGGGATAGTTGCCGGTGGTTTGGATGCCGCCGGTCAGGGGCGCGTTGGGGTCGCCGTCAAAGCCGCGGACGTCGTCGCCCTGCCAGCAGTGCAGGGACACGGGCGCCTTCGCCAGCTTGTCCATCGCGGCTTCCACGTCGATGCCGAGAGCTTCGTACTTGGCCTTGGCCTGTTCGTACAGAGTCATGCAAATCATCCTTTCAGGATTTAATTCGGAATTATGAATTCGGAATTCGGAATTTGAAGTGGGGGACAACCCCTTCGTCTTCGCCTGTCGGCGAATCCACCTCCCCTACGAAGGGGAAGCTCAGTAACCAGGGCTCCCTCCGGGAGGGAGCTGTCAGCCGCTTGTTGGCTGACTGAGGGAGAACGCGCAACTTGCAATAGCGTACTGCCGCCCAAATCACTTCTTCGGCAGGTATTCCCTAATCTCAAAGCTCCCGGGCAGCGCTGCGCGGAACGCCGCCAGGCTTTCAAACGCGCCGTCCGCGATCATCTGGGCAGCCAGGTTGCCCAGCGCCGTGCCCTCGGTGGGGCCAGCGTACACGGGGAGACCAGTCATGTCAGCGGTCATCTGGTTGAGCACGACGTTCGCACTGCCGCCGCCAACGATGTTGATGCTGGTGAAACGCTTGCCGGTGATGTCGCTCATTTCCTTGATGGACTTGTCGTAGCACACGGCCAAGCCCATGGTCACCGCGCGGAGGACGTCCGCGAGGCCTGCAGGTTCGGGAGCGCCGGCGTCGCGCAGGGCCGCCTTGACCTCGTCCAGCATGCTGTCAGGGGCCAGGAAGCGGTTGTCCGCCGCGTCGATGTAAGCGGGGTAGGTGGAGCGACCGGCCATTTCTGCCATTTCGGCGAAGGAGTGGGCCTTGTCGATCTCCTTATGGATGCACTGGAGCATCCACATGCCCATGATGTTCTTGAGGAAGCGGGTAGTACCGTTGTAGCCGCCTTCGTTGGTGAAGCCGGCGTTCAGCGCGGCCTGACTGGTGACAGGGGCGGGCAGCTCCGTGCCCAGGAGCGACCAGGTGCCGGAGGACAGGAACGCCGCGCCGTCGTCCTTGGCGGGGACGGCCATATAGGCGCTGCCTGTGTCGTGGGTCGCGGGCAGGATGACGGTGGAGGCACAGCCCACCTCCGCCTCGACGGCAGGGGACAGCGGGCCCAGCACGCTGCCCGGCTTGACCATGGGCGTGCGGAACCATTTGTCCGGGATGCCGGTTGCTGCGCGGATCGTCTCCGACCAGGTGCCGTTTTCTGCGTTGCACAGCGCGCCGGTGGTGCAGTTCGTCCACTCGTGGGCCTTCTTGCCGGTGAGGATGTAGGAGAGGTACTCCGGCATCATCAGGAAGTCAGAGACTTCCTCGGCATACTCGGGGTGTTCCTTCAGCACGGCCATCATCTGATACACGGTGTTGAAGGGCTGCTTGGCGATGCCGCACAGGCCAAAGTGGAAGGGAAAGGGCATGATTTGCTCCAGCTCGGCGTCCAAGCCGTCGGTACGGTCGTCACGGTAGTGCACGGCGTTGCCCACGCGCTTGCCGTCCTTATCCAGGAGGACAAAGTCCACGCCCCAGGTGTCGATGCCGATGTAGGCGGGGGTGTAACCCTGTTCCTTCGCGGCCTTGAGACCTGCGACAACGTGGTGCTCCAGGCCCTCAATGTCCCAGCAGAGGTGGCCGTTTACCATACTTCCGCCGTTGGGGAAGCGGTATACCTCGCGGGTCTCGATCTTTCCGCCCTCCAGCCAGGAAACGATGTGCCGTCCGCTGGATGCGCCGATGTCAATTGCAAGATACGTCTTCATCATATCACTCCATCAGGAACATGCACTGCATCTTGGGCTGCGCGCCGGTGACGGGGTCCATCTCCAGCTCCAGCACATCGTCCATGTACACGTTCCACTTGTCCACGATGGGACTGCCAGCCTGCGTCTTCTCGGCGAACTCGATGCCGTTGACGCACTCATAGTAGCCGAAAAGCACATCGCCGTCGGACCAGATGGTGTAATTGCGGATGCCGGCGGCCTTGAGCAGCTCCACCATTTCCGGCCAGATCTCGTCGTGGCGGCGCTTGTATTCCGCCTGCATACCGGGCTTGATGTGGCCCTTCCATGCAAATCTCTCCATCATTCATACCTCCAGTTACTCGCATTTCAGCAGATGAAAATTCAGCTTGAACTCAAAAGACTTCTCCACAAAACGATAGGCCTCAGACAACGTCGGCCCACAGGAATTGGAGCCGATGCCGTCCTGCGCATAATCCAGACACAACACCGTGCTGCCGCACTTTTCCAGCTCGTAGCTGTGGCCCTTGGCTGTCAGCTCCTCCTGCGTGTAGGGTGAAGCATTGAACACGAAGGGCACATCGCCGCACACCGCCAGCCGGCTGGTTTCATCAGATAGAATGACATAATCGCAGTCGCTGCGGCTGCCGTTTTCCTGGGGACGGAGGTAGTCCTCATGCATGTCGTCCACCTGGGCCGCAAAGCAGCCGTGGTACGCCGCCTGATGCTTATCAGCGTAATTCTCCACCGGGCCAAGGCCATAGTAGCGCACCTGATTCATCGTCCGGGGCAGGAACAGCCGCAGTCCGAAACGGGGCAGCTCCGGGAATTCCGGCGTCCTGACCACAGACAGCGTCATACCGATGCCCCCCGCCGGGGAGACACGCCACTGGGCTGCGATGTTCACGATGCGCTGCACCGAATCCGCTGCCACCGACATGGTGCTGCGGATCACAACGCTGCCGCCTTCATCCGCCCACGTAGTTTCGTAGGCACGGGTGACGGTGTGGTCGTAGCGGGCACGCTCCCATTCCAGGCGGATGTTGCGGTCATTGTCCGTGGGGGCGCGCCACAGGTTCAATTCCATCGGGCGATCCAGCACTTCCCGGCCTTCGCTGACCAGACTGCTCCACAGTCCCGTCAGCTTGCTGAAGGTATAGGCGAAGCCCTCACCGCAGATGCAGATCGTCAGATCGTCCTCCGCAACGGAAAGCGCAGCCCCGCCATCACGGCGGAAGGTCAATCTGGTCTGGTTGCGGGCGTCCTCATTCTGCAAAGGAGTCTCGTCAAAGCCCAGCGGATGCCCGACGGGAACCAGCGCCGATTCGCAGCGTGCCTCATAGGTCAGTTTCAGATAGCAGCGTCCCTTGGCAGGAACGTCAAAGGGCAGTGCGATGCTGACAACCTTACCGGGCTGGATGGGCGGCAGATCGCCGATCTCCCCAGCCGCCATCACCGCGCCGTCACAGGTGACCTCCCAGCGGATGATCACAGCATCCCGGAGATCGGTGAAGGCCAGCATGTTGCGCAGATATACCGTACAGGAGTCCTGATCGAACCCGGCAAGCCGCACAGGGCGATTCACATTTTTGAATTCCAGCAGGCCGGTATGGAGCGTTCGGTCCGGGTAGACCAAGCCATCCATACAGAAATTGCCGTCATGCAGCTTCTCGCCATGGTCGCCGCCATAGAAGTAGATGGGCTTGCCGTTCTCCGCCAGGCCCTTGTAGATCGCATGGTCGCACCATTCCCAGACAAAGCCGCCGCAGAGGCGCTCGTCCGCATCGAAGAGGCGGAAATAATCCTCCAGATCGCCGGGGCCATTGCCCATCGCGTGGCAGTATTCACACAGGATCATCGGCTTGTCCGGATTCTTGGCCAGGTATGCATCCATCTCATGGAAGGCAGGGTACATCCGGCTGTACAAGTCAATGTTGGAATAATCGTACTTGCGCTTGTCGCTCCTGTAATAAGCGCTCTCGTAATGGGTCAGGCGGGTGGGATCGATTTCCTTCGTCCACTTGAGGGCTTCTTCAAAAGTGCAGCCATAGGCGCACTCGTTGCCCATCGACCAGATCAGCACGCAGGGGCGGTTCCTGTCCCGGAAAACCAGGCGACGGGTGCGGTCCAGCGTCGGCTCGATGAAATCGGGATTGTCAGAGATCGTCTCATTCCAGCGGCGGTACTGATTCGCCGGGCTGCAATCCGCCAGGTATGTCATGTTGGTGCCGTGGCTCTCATTGTCCGCCTCGTCGATCACATAGAAGCCCAATTCGTCGCAGAGCTGATAGAACATGGGCGCGTTGGGATAGTGGCTGGTGCGGATAGCGTTGACATTGTGTTCCTTCATCAAACGCAGATCCGTCAGCATCTGGGCCACCGAGATGGCGCTGCCCGTCACCGGATCGGAATCATGCCGGTTTACACCGCGGAACTTGATGGGCTGCCCGTTCAGCTTGACCACGCAGTTTTCCACCGTCACCTCGCGGATGCCGACACGCTCGGTGATAGTCTCCTTTTCCGTTTCCATCACCAGCGTATACAGTTTTGGATTTTCAGCATTCCAGAGCACCGGTTCGGGGATACACAGCTCTGCCGTTTCATTTGCATTTCCCGTCCACAGTATCGTATCATCCGGGGCATACATTGTCAACCGGACAGGCAGTGCACAGCCAGTCGTTTGCAGCTTGACGGCGATTTTCGCCTCACCTGCCGCCAGGGCTGTGGTAATCACATAATCCTCGATGCGCTGCTTAGGCCGCTTGAGCAGGTATACATCGCGGAAGATGCCGCTCATGCGGAATTTGTCCTGATCCTCCAGGTAGCTGCCGTCGCACCACTTCAGCACCAGCACGGCCAGCTTGTTGCTGCCCTCCACCAGGTAGGGGGTTACGTCAAACTCGCTGGTGGAATGGGATACCTGGCTGTAACCCACATAATGCCCGTTCAGCCACACGTAAAAGCAGGCGTCCACGCCCTCGAAATTCAGATGCGCCAAAGGAGCATCAGGGTCGAGGGTATAGTCAAAGGTGTAAATGTACGCGCCGCAGGGATTGTGCTGGGGCACATAGGGCGGATCGAAGGGGAACGGATAGCGGATATTGGTATACTGATGGCTATCAAAACCATGCATTTGCCACACGCTGGGGACGGACAGCTTCCCGAAGCCAACTGCATCAAAGTCCGTCTCATAGAAGCGCTCGGTCAGGTCATGGATGCTCGCATAATAGCGGAACTGCCAGTCGCCGTTCAGCAGCTGAAAGCGGTCCGACCTTTCCCGGTGCAGCACCAGGTCATCCATGCGCTTGGAAGCAGGAATATAGTAGGCACGCAGGGGCAAAGTGTTTTCATGCAGCAGCTGCAAATTTTCATAATGCCTGGGGATGATCATATCAATTGTCCTCCTTATCGTATACAAAAAGCCTGCGGAATCTACTTTCCGCAGGCTGCTGGTCACAGGATCACAAACACCGACTGCAGCGCCGGGATGCAGATGATTCCATTCTCCTCAACCGGATCAATATTGCCCGTCAGCGGATCCCACTTTTCGCAAACCGGGCAGGTCAGGCGGACGCAGGCATCCTCGCGGCTGCCGTTGTGCAGCATCCACACCGTATGACCGTCCCGCTGGAATTTTGCCTTCATCAGCTTGCTGCCGCCCTCTGCACGGAAGTCCGTCTCCATGCCGTCCAGCGCACGGAGCACCTCCTCGCAGGAGTACGCGGTCAATTCGGCGGTGACAGGCGCATCGCTGCCGATGCAGCGATTGGGCGTCCGCTCCATGAAGAAGAGCTGCAGGCCCTGCTTTTCGAGCTGCAGCAGCGCGTCCAGTGCATCCGCGTCGATCACATCCATCGCGGGGACAATCACCACACGCACCTTCGTGCCGGAGATGCAGCCGCTTTCCTTGGCTGCAACGAAGTCCTCAGCGTCTGCATAGAGGAAGTCATGCCCATGCTCGAAGATCGCATCGGTAATCCGCTTGCAGGAGGCGTCGATCTCCGTATCCGCCGGGAAATGAGCGCTGTGATGGGGCACAAACCGGGCACTGGCATCCTCAAAGCCATAGTAGACAAACACGTCCGTCTGCGGCTGGAGGCCCTCCAGCATGGTGCTCATGCGGCCGATATAGCCGTTGAACTCCCTCGCCTGGGCGCGGGACATGTAGCCATTGGCGCCCTGAAGCTTTTCAGGGGCAAACTCCTCCCAATTGGAGGTGAAGTAAGAGTTGGTCACCCGCACGCCGGACATGTAGAGCAGGCCCATCACACCCAGCATATTTGCATAGGGGGCTTGCTTAAATTCCTCAATGTGGCTGAACGGGCAGATCTCAGCCATCGTACCCGAAGCGCCCATCTTCCGGGCGGCCATCTGGGTATGCTTGGCGGTAGAGTAGCTGTACCTCTCCGGCACGCACTCCAGCACATCCAGGCCGGGATAGCCGGTCTTCTGCAAAACGGACATGTAGGAGCCGTAATACATCACATGGGCATAAAGCGTCTCCTCCCCCAAGTAATGCCCGGAGAAGGTGCCGCCGTGGGCCTTGCACCAGGCCTGCAGCCTGCCGGAATAGTTCTCCGCAATGATTTCGCCCACCAGCTGATAGAAGCGACTACGGGTGGTACCACCCTTCTGCGCTCCTTCGAAGAGCAGCGGCAGCTTGGGCAGCAGGGATTCTCCCCAGCGGGCTTCGTACTTCTCAAACAGGCCCTCCACCCAGGGAGCAATGGCATAGGGCCATTCCTCGTAGTCACGGGAATAGCCCACCATCAGGGAGGGCTCATCTGTAAAGATGGCCTTCGCCTTGGCGATCACGCCGGGGACAGCCTTCTCAATGGGCTCGAACATCAACTCAATGAAGCGGTCCACCGCATCGGGGTTCATGATATTGATGTAGCGGGAGAAGGAGCAGGTATTGTGGGTGCACTGGCTTCCCTCGTAGGCGGGCTTGACGCAGAACACAAACAGCGCCTCAGCCGTATTGAGTTCTGCTTCCACATAGGTGTCGGTGAAGGGCACCGGAGTCATCTCATCATAGCGCACCAGTGATTCCTGCATCACAGGATTGTCGATGGGATACTTCGCCGCCCAGATGATCTTGTCCGACTCGCAGTCCAGGTGATGGCGCACCGTGCGGGGCTCGTAGGCCACGTATCGGCGCATATAGAAGCCCTTGCCCTCCAGCTCCGGATGCCCCTTGAGGGTCTCGCCGCCGGCGTATCCGGAAGGATAGCCAAACTCATCATAGATCCAGAAGCCCAGGCCGTGCTCTTCCAGCTCTGCCACGATTTTGGCGAATTCCGGAATCGACTGGAGGAAATCCTCATAGGACCCGCGGTGGGAGGGATTGGTCACCACGCCGCCGAAGCCGTAATCCACGATGGCATCCATCTGGGCGGGACGGTTCTCATGCCACTCATGGATGATGGCATTGACCCGGTGTTCCCGGGCGGGGTCGTTCCATTTTGCACGGAAATTCTCGTTCATGGCAGCCTCCTGTTAGTGTTCGGGCGTCAGGGTCAGCATCACAACGCTGTGGCCGGGCATCGTCAGCGTGAAGGTACCGTCCGCCACGTCCAGCGGATAGCGCACGGTCTGATCCTGCTCGGCATACTTGGCCTTCATGCTGCGCCACAAGGCCTTGTCCTCCGCCTTGAGGATGGATTGAATATCGCTGTCGTACATGGAGCCCACGGTGGCGATGTCCACATCCCGGGCAGCACGCTGGATATGGGCGGATTTTGCCTCCCAATCCTTGAAGAAGCAGGTGGATGCATCAATCTGCTCCGCCTCACAGGTGTACTGGCCATTCAAGCCCTGCAGCGTGACGGTCAGCGTTTCATTGCTGTCGGCACGGTCCAGATTATGATTGTACAGCATCAGGCGCAGCGTTCCGTCCTCCTTGAGGGAACCGAAGCCGCCCACGGTGTTGCCCACCTTGTTGAGGACGAAGCCTTCCGCAGCGATGCGCTTGCCGCCGGCCATCTCCTGCATGAACTTCGCAGGATACCAGGCCGGGATGGGCAGGAAGGCCTCCTTGGTGAAGAACCAGTCCGCCGCCCAGGCCCAGTTGGCAAAGTACTCAAAGCCCTGCTCGGTCATGGCGTCAAACATATGCGCCGTCCAGGAGGCAGAGTAGGAGGAGGCGTCCTGCGCCATCGCAAGGCGCATCGCGGGCTTGCCGCCATCCATGATGAACTGGCCCTCGCCCACGTTGAAGGACCCCACCATCTCCGGGCACAGCTTGTCCATGCGGCCGCGCACAAAGGACAGGCAGTTGCGCAGGTCGTAGTACTCGCAGGGGCCTTCTGGATTGATATCGTTGTAGTGACTGATGGACATGGCATCGTTCTGCGTGCCGATTTCGCCCGTGCACAGGTTCACGCCGGAATGGCAGTGGCGGTAGAAATCGTCAAACAGCTCAATGCGGCTGAGATTGCCGGAGAAAACAGTCAAATTCTCCCGGCCCAAGCCCTTTTGCAGCGCATCCACCGTGTAGTCGTACAGCTTCCAGTAGCCTTCCTCGCCCGGCGTCCACCAGTGGTCGTTGTCCGGCTCGGTGCCCACGCGGAAGGGCCATTGGCGGATCTCCTCCATCGGGAAGTTGTCCCGGAGCATCTCCGCAAAGGCCCGGATGTAGGCGTGGTATACATCCCAGTTATCCGGTGCACAGCGGTTACCCCACTCGAAGCTGTCATACTCGCTGTGCTGTTTCTTGCTCATGTAGTACGGCACATTGCCAATGACGATGATAGGCTTCATCCCCTGGCGGAGCACATTGTTCAGTGACTCCAGCGCAGGAGCAAAATCATAATAGGGCTGCCCGTTTTCGTCCTCCAGGTAGAACTCTCCCCGCCCAGCGCCGCCGGTGAAGGTCATCATCACCGCATAGTCAATGAAGGGAAAGCGCTTTTTGAATTCCCCCTCCGGCAAGTACCCGAAGGCCCCGCCATTGAGGAAGGAACGATAATCCCAGATGCAGACGGCCTTGGCAATATTGCTTACCACAGCGCCGGGCTTTCCTGCGTCAAACGTCAGATGTGCCATATTCCTATCAACCTTTACAAATTACTGATTTTCCAGACAGGCGGCGACCAGCTCGTCGATGCGGCCCGTGGCCAGACCGATGTTGGTGTCCGCTGCGCCATAATAGATGCGAACGGTGCCGTCAGGCTGCGGCAGCGCGTTGCAGGTGAAAACCACGTTCATCACGCGGCCCTTCATTTCGTAGTCATGCTCCGGCCAGAGGATGAAATCCTTGGTGTAGCCGATCACCTCGCCCGGATCGTCCAGGGACAGAAGCGCGGCCTTCAGCCGGTAGATAAAGCCATTGCAGGTCTGGCTGACGGTGTGATAAATCTCCAGCCAGCCCTTGTCGGTCTTGATCGGCACAGCGCCTGCGCCCATCTTGAAGCCGTCGATCCAGGGCTTGCCCTTGTACATCAAGGGACGGGACTTGCCCCAGAAGGTCAGATCGGGAGAGAAGCTCACCCACATGGAGCAGGGCTCCAGCTCATTGCCGAAGGGGCGGTCGAAGCGGCAGTAGAGGCCGTCGAACTTTTCGGGGAAGAGGCAGCCGTTGCGGTTGCCGAATTCGGAGGCGATCGCCACGCGCTCGAAGGTCTCGAAATCCTTCGTCTTGACGATGCCCACGCGCACATTGTTCTGGTTCAGATCGCTGGCGTAGAGCAGGAAGTACTCATCGCCGATCTTGGTGATACGAGGATCGTAGGTACAGGTCTCGGGGTGGATGGGGTCGGGCGTGGGCCAGGGCGCAGGGGTGGGATCGGCGGTAAAGTTCACGCCGTCCTTGCTGCGGGCAATCCACAGGCGGTGGATGTCGTCAAGCGTCGTCACGTCCATGACCATGATGGTCTCGCCATTGTGTTCAATGGCGCCGGGGTTGAAGGTATACAGGACAGTCTCCGGCATCATGGCAGGGCACATCACCGGATTGTTTTCATATTTGGTCAGCAGTCTCTTCTTCATGTTGATCTCTCCTGCCATCAGGCCGTATTTTTGTTAAAGGCCGGCCATGCCGCCCGAATGAACGGCATGGCCGGATGGTTCCGGTGCAGTAATGGAATTCAGAAATTCTTACTTGACAACGGGCTTCACGAACAGCTCAGCATCGTCGATGGCGTAGGTCATGGAGACAGCGCCGTCCATGCCGCAGGTCACCCACAGGATGGCATGGGTGAACTCGAAATCGTCAACCAGCAGCTCGCGGGCGCCAGCCTGCTGAGTGGGCTCCTTGCCATTGCGGTCAGCGCCCTTGTTGTACCACAGCTGGAAGGACTTGTCGTTGCCCTCAGCGTCCAGACCGACCTGAGTCCAGGCCTTGCCGTCCACGGGGGTGTTGGACTCGAGCTTCCACACCTGGATGGGATCCCACTTCATGTCTTCACGGCCCTGCTCGTAGATGTACAGCCAGGCATCGCAGGTAGCCAGCTTGTCTTCGCCAAGCAGCTTCACGAAAGCCTTGAAGAAGTACTCGCCATTGCCGGCGGCCTTGATGGCCTCGGTGGCCTCAATGCCCAGGGCAGACAGCCACCACTCGTTCTCGGACTGGCCGTCGACCAGCATGGCGGACTTGGTGTTGGCAGCGTAGGAACCGGTGTGAGCGTCAGCAACGATCTCGGCGTACAGGGTGTTGGCCTCGATCTGGTCGTAGTGGTAGTAGTTCAGCCACTTGCCGGTGAAATCGCCGGTCTCGAAGCCAGGGTTAGCCAGCAGGTTTGTGGGCGCTTCCTCAGCGAAAGCGCAGCAGCCCAGCAGCATCAGGGAAGCCAGAACCAGAGCAATCAGTTTCTTCATAGGGGTTTCCTCCTTTTTCTATAACTTGCCGCACCGCCCGCCCTGCACCGTGGCAAAGCATGTGCCGCAATAGTTACCATGTGTCGGGGGCGGTTATTCCGCCGGGGTCGTTTCGCCCATCAGCTCACGCAGGGATTCCTCCGCCAGAGGCCGGATGGACTCAACAAAGGTCGTCCAGTTGTTCTGAATGGCCAGGAACACCCACACGCGATGGGTGGACATGAAGCCGTAGCCGAAGGAAGTGACCATGTTCTCCACATCGCGGGCAACCTGGTACTGGTAGAGCAGATCGTTGCTCCAGCCATCTTCATGCCATTCGGCCAGCATGTCCTCATAGGTTTCGCCCACTTCGGGGTAACGGTGGGAGTAGGCAATCGTGCGGATGAACGCCGCAGCCGCCTCGGGATTCTGCGCACCCTGAACCAGGCAGAAGCCGCCGGACTGGGCGTAGGTCACATTCACGCCGGGCTGCACTTTTTGAGGATCCTGGGGCAGGGGCACGATGCCCAGCGTGCCTTCCTGAATGGCCTGGCTGACTTCCGCAGAGCCCTTCATCATCCAGGAGTCGATGATCTGCATGGCCACCATGCCGCGGTTCCAGTAATTGCGCCAGCCGCCCTGGGCCTTGATCTTGATGATGTCATCCTTGAAGAGCATGTCGTTGAGATAGTTCTCTGCACGGACGACATCGGGATGGGTCAGGTTGTTCTCAAAGAAGCCGTCCTTCAGGGCCACATAGTCCACGCCGGTGGAACCAGTCAGCGCACCGTAACCGGGCGCGCCGGTACCGTAGCAGATGTAATCGCCGTTTTCATCAGTGATGTTCAGCTCTGCCGCCAGCTCGCGGAAGGCGTCCCAGGTCCATTCGCCGCGCTCCCACAGCTCCCAGGGCGTCTCGTAGCCGTATTCCTCGAAGATCTTGGGGTTGTAGATCATGTAGTAGACGGGCTTGTTGTCGTAGGGTGCGAGGTAATGCTGTCCATTCCACAGGCCAGCCTCATACACGGACTGCAGATCCTTGAGCTCCGGCTCGTTGTAGTCAATGTAGGCGTCGATGGGCTGCACCAGGCCGGCATTGGCCAGGGTGACAAAGCAGGGATCCGTCGTGGACTCAGAAACCACCAGATCCGGCACGGTGCCCGCGCCGATCAGGTTCTGCAGCTTGGAGGCGTATTCCTGAACGCCGCAGATGATCTGGATGACTTCACCGCCGAAGAGCTCCTTGTACAGCTCCTTTGCCTCGCCCAGATCATAATGGGTCAGAACGGTGACGTCCTTCTTCCCTTCCGGCAGCACCAGGTCCGGCAGGTTGCTGGGAGTATAGCGGCCATACATGAACTCGATGATCTCCTCGTCGGTCATGCCCGCCTCCTCCACTTCACCGATGAAGACCAGATCCTCCGCAAACGCGCAGGAGAAGGTCATCATCATTGCCAACAGCATCGCGATCCATTTACGCATACGGTAGCCTCCTTATGTGTTTCTCTCTCAGTCCACGGCGCGCACGATCACCGCCGCATCCGTTGGCAGGGATTCAAACTGGATCTTCACCGCGCCAAGGAAGGAAACCTTCGCTGCCTCGGTACGGATGATCTCTCCGGTTTTCGTATCCCACACCTCGATCTGTACATCGCCGCGCCTGAGGCCCTTGAGGGTCACATTGACATTCTGCGCCGGCACAGGATCAGGATCAGCCCAGGTGTAGGCATTATTGTAGACATACAGCGCCGTCGCCGTGCCGCTCTTGTTGGTCAGGCCGAATGCCTTCACGTCCCCCTTGAGGGATAGCTTGGCCTCCTTCAGCGGCTCGGACACAAAGTCGAAGGAATCCACATACCGCTGAAGTGGCTGCAGGTAGCGCTGATAGCCGGAATCCATCAATTCCTGATGGTACCAGTATAAGGGTATATTGGCCGCGCCGGTATGCACGCCGGACCACAGGCCGATGTGCAGATACATCCATTCAGGGTCATTCTGCCGGATATCCGCATGGGAGGCAAATTCACCGATGATCGCCATCTGGTTGTGGGTGTGGGCCTTGGATTCGATCAGGTTCATCGTGGCAGCCAGATCCTGGGCGTTGTAGTGATGCACCTGGATGTAATCCAGCTTGCACTCCTTCACCAGAATGTCCCAGGCCTCCAGCCAATGACCGTCGGCAAAGCTCACGCCCACCAGGCGATCATAGGGGTCAAGCGACAGAATGTACTCGCGCATATCACGGCACCAGTCCGCAGCATCCTCCTGCACATCCTTTTCCTTGATGCTGTCGGTACCGTTGATCTCGTTGATCAACTCCCACAGCACCACGTTAGGATCCCACATACACCGGGCCATCAGGTAACGGACGCGGTTCATGTAGTCCCTGCGGCAATCCTCGTTCTTCCAGAAGTCACTGGGAACGGTGATATAACCGCCGTTCTTGGTGTTGTAAATACTTGTCTGCTTAAACTGGCCGTATGCGCTTTCATTGGTGCACAGCGCTGAGAAGGACTCGAAGCAAATCTCCAGCTTCACGCCCTCTTCCTTTGCCACGCGCAGCACCCGGTCGAAGGCCTCCGCCATGTCCAGGTTGTACATGTTGGGACCGTAGGTCCAGTTCTCGACGGTCAGAGAGGAATAGCCGTAGTCCGTGGCCGACCAGACGCGGGCGAAGTTGCCGCCGTTCTCCGCGATGGCCTTCATGACCCTGGTGTAGCCGAAGGTATCCCAGTTCTGGGCGTTGTTCATGCCGATGGGGATGAACTGCTCGCCGCTGTCACGGTAGGCCAAGTACTGGGGATTGGTTGCGCTGCGGGCGATGATGCCCTTGTCCGCCGATTCGATAACGGTGAATGCACCGCCCTCGCAGGTGGACTTCACGCCGTTCAGGACGATCTCAAAGCGGAAGGTGTATGCGCCCTCCTCGTTCCAGGAGAAACGCACGCACCAGTTGTCGCCCTCCGCCGGAACGAAGTTGAAGCGCTTGGTAGCGTAGTCGTAATCGTAATCGAACTGATCGCGCTCGGGAGTGAAATCCTGGCTCAGGTCGCGCCGCGCCCGCTGGTAGAAGGCAGGATAGCGTACTTCCTGGCCGGACGGCGTGGTGAACACCGCCTGAATATCGATCTCGTATGCATCAAAGGGATTGACAAACTCCGCATCTGTACAGAAAGTGATCTCCAGCATTTCGTACTGGCCCACGCTGTCGGACGAAAGGTTCACATCCGATACCGTAGCCGCCTGGGCATATGCGGTCAGGCAAAGCGCCAGCAGCAGCGTCAGCAGGAAGACTGTCTTTCTCATTCGGCAGTCATCTCCCGGATCGTTTCTTCAACGCCAGGCAGAATCGTCTCCACATGGCTGGTCCAGTTGTTCTGGCTGCCCATGAAGTCCCAGACGCCGCGGTCTGCCATGATGCCATAACCGAAGGAAATGAGGGCATTTTTCATGGAGAAGGACTCATACTGCTGATACAGCACCTCATTGGTGAAGCCCTGCTCGTGGAGGCTGTCCAGCTTTGCCTGCCAGGTCATGTCATGCTCCGGCACCTCGTAACGGCTGGTGTAGGCCAGCATGCGCAGCAGCAGCGCCGCGCCCTCGGGATTTTTCGCGCCCTTGACCAGGCAGAAGCCGCCGCTCTGGCCCCAGGTGTTGTACACGCCCGCCTCGCAGTTTTCCGGATCCTGCGGCAGGGGGCAAACGCCCAGACGGCCGTTGCGGGCTGCCTTGGCAATATCCGCATCGCCGGCAAACGTCCAGCTTTCAATGATCTGCATGGCCAGCATGCCGCGGTTCCAGTAGCCCTTCCAGGCATTCTGCGACTTGATCTTGATGATATCATCCTGCCAGATCATGTTGTTCATGAAGTTTTCTGCTCGGACGATGTCAGGATGCCGCAGGTTGATCTCGGGCTGGCCATTGCCCAGGGTGACATAGTCCACGCCCGTGGTGGTAGTCAGCGTCGCATAGGGAGGGATCGCTGTGCCGAAGGATACCCAAGAGCCGCTTTCATCCTGCACGTTGAGCAGCTGGGCATACTCGCGGAAGGCGTCCCACGTCCACTCGCCGCGCTCCCACAGCTCCCAGGGCGTTTCCAGACCGTTCTCTTCAAAAATCATGGGATTGAAGATCATGTAGTACAGCGGGCGCTGGGTGTAAGGTGCCAGATAATGCTGACCATTCCACATGCCGGCGTCATACTGGGCCTTCATATCAGCCAGTTCCGGCGCGTTGTAATCAATGTAGGGATCAAAGGGCTGCACCAGACCAGGCTTCACCAGGGTCAGGATGAAATTGTTCGAGTTGGATTCTCCCGCCACCAGATCCGGCGGATTGCCGGCAGCGACCATGTTCTGCAGCTTGGAGGAATACTCGCTCACGCCGCAGATGACCTCAACGAGTTCACCGCCAAAGAGCTTCTCGAAATTCTCTTTGGTCGCGCCCATGCTGTAATGGGTCAGCACGGTGACGGTCTTCTTTTCCTCCGGCAGCTTACAGGAAAGCAGGTCGGACTCAGGGTACTCCGGGTGAATCAGGGCGATGAGCTCTTCGTCAGTCATCTCCTCCTGTTCCACCGCCCCGGTAAACACCAGATCCTCCGCCATTGCTGTCGCCAGGAGCAGAGCAAGGGCCATCACGAGAGCAAGCAGCTTCTTCATGCGTTTTCCTCCTTCACAAATGGTGCATCAATTTGTTCGGTGTATGAAACTGTTTCATATTGTGCAAAAGAACATGTGCAGACGATTCACGCATGTTCTTTTTTGCACTATTCCCTATGGATTGATTTTAGCACCAGGAACCCTATTTGTCAACATGATCTTTCTGAAATGAAAGGGTTTCATTCTCCTCCCCGCACGCGCAGGGAGGAGAATGAATGCTTAGCCCACCAGACCGGTGCGCTCAATACTCTCCACAAAATGCTTCTGCAGCACCACAAAGAGGATGATCAGCGGCCCGATCAGCAGCAGGCAGCCCGCCTGCACCTGGGTCAGGACGGTGTAGGGGTCGGAAATCGCCACATAGCCATACTGCACGCTCAGCATGGACTTGAGCTGCAGCAGCGCCGAGGACACCGTCATGCGGGTGGACAGGAACATGGTGGAATAGTAGTAGTCATTCCAGTTCCAGACGATGGAGAACAACGTGACCGTCACCATGGCCGGGGTCGCGTTGGGCAGGATCACCCGGAAGAAGGTGCGGAAGCTGCCTGCGCCGTCAATGTAGGCGGACTCCTCCAGCTCCTTGGGCATGCCGGAGAAGAACTGGCGGAAAATGAAGATGTACAGTCCGCCGCGGATGCCGTGGCAGAGCATCGCCGGCAGGTAGAAGCTCCAGTTGGTATCCAGCAGGTTGACTGCCGCCTTTTCGCCTGTGATCATTCCCCACAGGGTGCCCAGGCCGAAGAAGTCGAAGCTGCTCATCTGCAGATACTGGGGCAGAATGATGACCTGCGGCGGCACCATGATCGACAGAATGACGAAGGCAAAGAGCACATTCTTGCAGGGGATCGTACAGCGGCCGAAGCCATAGCCGGCCAGCATGCAGGAGCATACGCTCAGCACCGCACTGACCACGCAGATGGACAGCGTATTGCCCATGGACTGCCAGTATTTCATCGTGTCGATGCATTCGGTGAAGTTCTCCAGCGTCAGCTCACGGGGGATCCAGATGGAAGCCGGATTGTACAGCTGTTCCGACGGACGGATGGCGATGGTCACCATGTACAGCACCGGGTACAGAAGGATGAAGGCCAGGCAGCCCACCAATACCGCCAGCAGCAGACCCGTCAGCTTCTTGCTCAGGGACTTTCCCATTTTGTTCAGCTTTTCCTTATGCTTCATCTTCTCACCTCCTCGGAGACCGGTTTCTTCTCCCGCGCCAGGAAGAACACCGCGCCCAGCACGATGCTGATCACCGCAAAGTACACCCATGCCAGCGCAGAAGCATAGCCGATGTTGATATTGCGGATGGTTTCCAGCAGCAGGATGATGTAGGGATTGGCGTAGTCGGTAAAGGAGTCGATCATGGTGTACACCAGAATCAGCAGCGTGATCGGCGTCAGCTGGGGTACGGTGATCTTCCAGAAGGACTGCCAGGCCGTGGCGCCCTCGATCTTTGCCGCCTCATAGGTCTGAGGCGGAATGGTCTGCAAGCCTGCCAGGAACAGCAGGATCTGAATGCCCGACTTCCATGCCAAGGAGAAAATATCGCTGGTGAAGCCGGAGATGGCCGTCACAATGCCCTCGCTGATGCCCATGTTCATCAGCAGATTGGTCAGCTGGGTGGACTGCACGGACATGCCGCCCATGCTGCCGGACAGGTACATATCGCTGACGCTGTCCGATTCCAGCAGGCCCAGCGCCACGGAGGACGCAATGATCACCGGCAGGAAGAAGATGACACGCACCACCGTGCGGCCGCGGAATTTGCGGTTAAGCACCATGGCGATCATCAGGCTGAACACAACGATGACCGGCAGAGACATCGCCATCGAGCCCAGGGAGGACACCAGGTTCGGCAGAGCTTCTTCATCCTGCACAAATAGGCGGATGTAGTTATCAAAGCCCACCGGCGTCCATTCCAGGCCGCCCAGCACCACCTTCACCTTGCCGAAGGAGTAGTAAAGGGACTTCATCAGCGGAATGACCAGGAAGTACACGCAGCCGATCAGCCAAGGCGTAATGAAGGCAATTCCAGCCAGCTGCTTGCGCCGGGTATATCCCATGCGATGCTGTTTCACTGTGCCGCCTCCTCTCCCGGAACGATCAGGTAACTCAGGCCCTCCACCGGGCCATAGGCGGTTTGCGCCGCCGCAGTATCATAATTGACCACCAGCACTGCGCCGTTGTCATAGCACAAGGTAACGATTTCTCCTGCTGCCTCCCGGCTGACCAGTCCGCCCAATTGGGCACGGGCCGCAGCCAGCTCGGCATACATGGCAATGATGGTTTCCTTCCAATCCCCAAAGCGGATAGCGTAGAGCTCACTGTCGTCGGAGAAACGCAGCTCGTCGGTGTTCTCCGCAGCCACGGTAAAGGCCAGATCCGCGCCGGTTTCCAGCGCATGAAGGAAGGCCGCACGGGGCTCGTCCGCCAGGTTGACCGCCGCACCGGAGAAACCCACCCGCCCCTGCAACATCCGCGCATAGAAGGGCACGGTCTCATCCGTCAGGGACAGGTCGCTGGACATCATGGGCACATCGTTCACATAGGCCGCATAGGGCAGCGCATAGGCGTTGGGCCAGGACATGAGCGTAGTGCCGGCGCCGTCCAGCAGCTCGGTCACCGCAGCCTTAAGGGCGGAACGGCTGCCGTTCTTGCTGGTGTAATCGGAATACAGCAGGTTCGCTGCATCACCCAGAGAGACCTTGGCGCCCAGTTTGTCATAGGCGGTAAGCAGTTCTGCCGCCTTGTCCGCCACCCGGTCTGCCTTAAGGACGTAATCGGGAGCGATGGTATCATCCTCCTTGTGGGTGCTGATGGCAAAGGTGTGCAGCTCCACCGGGAAGGAGGACAGCTTGGTTGCCGCATCGGTAAAGCGGGCGATCAGCGCATTCTCCGAGGAGAAGGACAGTGCGTTGGTGGTGAAATACACCGGAGCGCCAACCTGCTTCGCCGTCTCCAGCAAGGCAGTCATCGCCTTCTGGCCACCCAACGTGCCGCTGGCCTTTACACCGCCCATACGATTGCGGGCTGCGTTGTTGTTCCAGTTCAGGTATTCAGCGACCACCGGCACGCCTGCGTCCTTCATCTGCTGCAGCATCTCCACTGCGCTCGCATAGGGCGTGAGTGCAATGGCGGTGCTCACAGGAATGCCCAGGAAGGGCTTGTCCTTGTAGATCATGCCCTCAAAGCGCAGGCTGACACGGTTTTCCACCTCTGCCGTCCGGTCGCCCAGGAGCATCTCGCCGTAAGCATCCGCCATAGCCAGCCAATCGCACGCGCCTTCTGGCAGCGGATAATAGCTGACCTCATAGCGCCCTGAGGTGGATTTGTCCTGCTGATACAGGTTGACAGTACGGGCGTTGTAGTTCTCCTCGCCGATGGTGTATTCGCCCTTGGCGCGCACGGAGAAGGAGAAGCTCATGGTGTTATAGCTGTTGGTCACCCCGGCGACCGCCGCGTTGACGTAGGCATGGGCGTCGCCCTGGGTGGCCACCGCCATCAGGCCGTAGTCGCCGCAGTCCATGCCCAGGACAGGCAGTGCCGCCCGCAGCATGGTATTGTTGTCCACCGTAGCGGCAAAGGTCTTATCGCTGCCGTAAACCTGCGCCTTGTATGCGCCGGCCTTGGTCTTGCCGTTGTTGATGCGGATCAGCGCGCCGGAGCCGTCCGGGATCAGGATATAGCCCTCGTCATTGGTGCCTGCTGCACCCAACAGCGGGGCGATCTCCACATCCAGCAGTTTATCGGCCGTGGTTTCCTCGATCTCATCTGCCGGAACATAGACCCGGAAGCAATCCTCTGCGATGGTCACATACAGCGGCACGGTGATGCCGAAATCCGGGAAGGTATAGAGTACGCGCAGCCCGTCATCAACCTTCTGCAGCTTCACAGCCCCCTTGCTGACGCTGCCGAGCTGAGAGTTGACGGTCTCGGTATTCTCCGTTGCGCTCCTGAGAACGGTGATGACCATCTGGGACTGCAGCCTGGTCTTGTTGGAACCGGTGGCCTTCTTGTCCGTCTTCCAGTTGGAAGGATTGCTCTCAAAGACCTCCCCCACTGCCTTGTCCGCCACGCAGAAGAAGCAGTTGGAAGTATTCACGCCCACAATGAAGCGTTCATTCTCCGCCAGCGCCTGATACCCCTTGGGCAGTTTCACCGCCGCAGAGGCAGACACAGGCAGCATCGCCGTCAGCAGCAGGACGGCCAGCATGATGGACACAAATCTCTTCAGTTTCATCTGCTTGCCTCCTTACTGCCAAAGCATCAATTCGTCAAATACGGTACGGATAAAGGAGCCCACCTGCTGCAGCAGGCTGAAGAACAGGAATCCGATGAACAGCACGATCACCAATCCCACCACCGTCAGCAGAATGTTGGCCAGCGTTTTGGGGAAGGTGTACTGCTGCATCGTCTGCAGCGCGCAGACAATGTTCCAGAAGGTCCAGCCCCATGCAACAACGGTGAGAACGATCAGGAACACGCCCTCCTCGCTGCACAGCGCATAGCTGAGCGCGATGCCGATGGCACGCAGCAGGATCATGGGCATCAGCGCATAGGCGCAGGAGATCCACAGCTGCTTCAGGGTGCTTTCGCCGTCCATGAAAGTCGCCAGGGCATTGTTCACAAACACCAGCACGAAGAACAGCGCCGCGGTGGAAGCCAGGATCAGCAGCACATTGATGCTGTCCGGCTTATGGCCGTTGAAGATGAAGGCCGTGTACTGGTGGGCGATCACCTCCAGGAAGAACCAGGCCGCCAGGATGCCGATGGCAAAGCCGGCCGAGTACTTCTTGCGGTAACGGATCTCCTCAAAGCCCGCGATGGGGTGCAGGATCGTATCCAGCGCCATGCGGACGGGCGTCTGCGGGCGTTCCTTCTTCGGGCCCTTTTTGCGGATGACCTTCGACCACACCATGTACAGGACCACCAGCACCGCCACACCGATCAGCACCGGGCCGATCACCTCGCGGACCGCCTCCACACGGTAGGACTGGAAGGCCTTGGAGTACCAGTAAACATCGTTGGCCTGCTTGAAGTAATCCAGGGATTCCTGATACTTGCCTTCCGCCAGCAAGGCTTTGCCAATACCGTCATATGCCAGTTCCAGATGATAGTTCCGCTGGAGCAGCTCCCGCCAGATGGACTCGGACGCGGCATACTCGCCCTGCTGATAGAGCCTCATCGCGCTGAGCACCGATGCGCCGTAGGTCGTGGGAGCAAAGCAGGTAACAGAACCCCGCACGCCGTCCAGCACATAGACGCTATCGCCCAGCGTGTCAATGGCGCACGCGGAGGAAAACAGACCCGTCTGCCGTCCGCTGCCGCCGAACACGCCCAGGGAATCGCTGCCCTGGCTGTACACGAAGACGCGGCCGCGGTTGGAATCCAGGGCGTAGATGAAGTCATCCGTGCTGACGGCAATATCCGCCAGCTGGGTATCGGTACGGGTGCCGTTGTGGTAGAGGATGTCCAGGTCGCCGTACTCGGCCTTCTTCTCCACCTCCACACGCAGGATGTCATTGCCCAGCGGGTTCAGCTTGCGGATCTGCTTCTTGGAGGTCTCGGAGAACAGGGTGACGTACATGTACCCATCCTCCGCCATGTCCATGGAAAGGTAGTTGATGGGCACGTAGCGGGCCATCTTTTCCGCCTGCTCCTGGGAGAGCAGCTTCTTCCAATAATAGTCGAAGAGCAGCGCAGGGGTGATGCTCACCTTGTTGCCGCCGTAGAAGTTGAGGAACTCGCCAGCCTTATCGAAGAGGATCACTCCCTGGTATACGCTGGGCACGAGGGCATAGACGTTGTCCTCCAGGTCGCAGGCGACCTTTTCCGGCTGGAAGAGGATGTCCTGAGGATACAGGGCAGAAGCAGGTTGGGTGTAGCGGTTCAGCAGTTCGCCCTCCGGGGTGATGCGCACGACCTGGGCATTGGCGGTGTCTGCCACGACCAGATTCCCCTGGCTGTCCAGCGTCACGCCTTCAGGATTGCGGAAGGTCAGCGCTTCGCCGTTTTCGGTGTAGCCAGTCATTTCCCGGACGAACTGCATCTGCGCATCCAGCACCACAATGCGACTGTTGCCGGTATCTGCGATGTAGATAAGACCGTTTGCCTCGTCAATGAACAGATCGGACGGGCTGCTCAGGGGTGTTGCCAGGGCCATGTCCACCGGGAAAAACTCCGCTTCCGGGGTGTAGATGTTCGGGCACTCCGCAATCTCGCCCCAGGAGTCGTAGTAGTAGCCGGTATAGGGTGTTTCGGCGGCTATCGCTGCAGGACACAGGCACAGGAGAGCCAGCAGGAATGCAATGATTCGTTTCATCTGTGGTCCCTCCCATCAGTCCTTCATGCCGGACGTCGCCATGGTATCAATGATATTGGTCTGGGTGAAGACGAACAGCAGCACCGGCGGCAGCATCAGGATCACGCTGGATGCAGCGCCCACGCCCACGCGGGCCACACCGCCAGCGGCCAGCTGGCTCATCACCGTAGGCAGCGTCTTGAGCTGCTCTTTATAGATGTAGGTATTGTTCGAGCTGTTCCACACCGCCTGGAAGGAGAAAATCATCAGCGTCAGCCATGCAGGTTTCACATTGGGCATGATGATCTGCCAGAAGATGCGGTACTCGCCTGCGCCGTCCAGCTTGGCCGCCTCCATCAGGGAATCCGGGATGGCGATCATGTACTGGCGCATCAGGTACAGGCCCAGGGTGGACGCCAGGGGCGGCAGGATCATCGCCCAGTAGGTGTTGATCATGCCCATCTTCGACAGCAGCACATACTGCGGGATGTACGTCACCTGGGAGGAGAACAGCAGCGCCACCACGATGGTGCGGAAAATCAGCTTGGAGCCGGGGAAGGTATACTTCGCCAGCGGGTAGGCGCACATGGAGGCGATAATGACGTTCAGCGCCGTCACCACCACGGACACGAACACGCTGTTGAACACATACCGCGAAAAAGGTACCCACAGGTTCGCCGACAGCTGGAAGAGCTTGCCGTAGTTGCTCAGCGTGGGCCGGGTGACGAAGAAACGCGGCGGGAACAGGTTGATCTCGTTCAGGGGTTTGAAGGACTGCAGGATCGAGTACACAATGGGCAGCACCATGAACGCGCCGCAGAGGATCAGCAGCGAGAACATGATGAAGTTACCCCACCGGGAGCGACCCAGCATGCGTCCGGTTCTAAGTTTGGCCATGTGGAATCCTCCCTTCCTTTAATCCTGTCCCAGGAGCTTGCCGATGGCGTCCTTGAAGAGCACCATCACGATGAACAGCAGCACAGCGATGGAGCTGGCGTAGCCCATCTCGTAGCGCAGGATGCCGTGGTCGATCATATGGCTGACGACGGTGGCCGCGGCATTGTCCGTGCTGGGGAAGCCCGCCAATGTCATAGGCACCGCGCTGACAGAGAAGGACGTCGAAATTTGCATCACCGCGCCGAACATCAGCATGGGCTTCATGACCGGGAGCGTGATATACCACAGCTGCTGCCAGCGGTTGCGGATGCCGTCGATCGCACCCGCCTCAAAGAGGGCGGTATCCACGCTCTGCAGGCCTGCGATGAAGGCAAGGAAGCCGGTGCCCAGGCTCATCCACAGCTGCACCAGGATGATGACGAACATCACGTAGGTACTGTCCGTCAACCACTGGATGGGTTCCATGATAATGCCCAGCTGGATCAGCGTGGAGTTGACCAGGCCGTACATATCGCCGGAGAAGATGTAGGTCCAGATGTAGAAGATGTTGCTGGCCAGCGCCGGGGCATAGAAGAGCAGCGTCAGCACCCAGCGGAACTTGGGCGGCAGGTCGTTGATCATCCAGGCCAGGAAGAAGCACAGCAGGTAGCTCACCGGGCCCGTCAGCACGGCGAAGATCAGGGTGTTGCGCACCGCAACGATGAACACATCGTCATCCAGGAACATGCGGATGTAGTTGTCCAGCCCGACAAAGGACGGGCTTTGCAGCATGTTGAAGTCCGTCAGGGACAGCACCACGGACACGATGATGGGAATGATGATGAAAACCGTGAACACGAGCAGGAAGGGCGCCATCAGCAGATACAGATGCCGGTTCTTCCAGATCTCCCGTGCGAGAGAGGGCTTATGCGCCCGGATGGTAGACATAGGGCCGTCCTCCTTTACTCGAATTCCTTCAGCTTGCGCTGAACTTCCTTGTTGATCTGCAGGTTGTAATCCACGATGGCCTCACGGGGGTTGATGTTGGCGTTGTAGGCCACCTTGCGGAAGGCGTTGGTCAGGCTGCGGTAGACAAAGTAGTTGGCCGGGGTTTCAGGGATCTCGCGGATAGCAAGGATCTGCATGTGCAGCTGCTCGTATTCCTCCGCGCTCCAGGGGAGCATCTGCAGGGCCTCCAAGTTGGCCGTGTCGTAGCGCACGGCAGCGCCCATCAGGGTTTCCAGCTGGGTGCCGTACTCGTACTGAGCCTCGGCGCTGGTCCACCACTTGATGAACTCCCAGGCGGCCTCCGGATTTTCACACCCGGAGGAGATGCCGCAGGCCGTTCCGCCGGACATGATGGAGCGGTCGATGCTGCCGTCCTCCCGCTTCGTGCCAGGCAGTGCGACCATTTTCCACAGGTTGGTCAGATCGGGCGCAGAGGTCATCAGCAGGTTGTACTGGGTGTAGGACTGGATCGCCAGGGGCATCTCGCCCGTGCGGAAGCGGCTGTAGAAGTCGTAGCTCAGCGGCAGGCCCATATCCACAAAGAGGTTCGTCCATGTGGTGAAGGCCTCGATCGCCTCGGGGGAATCCAGCACCGCGCGGGTGCCGTCTTCATTCATGATGCTGCCGCCGTTCTGGTAAAGGAAAGCGGTGAACAGGTCGTAGTTGCCCAGCAGGGTACCGCTGGGAACCGGCACGCCCACCTGCAGGTTGCTGCGCTGCAGGATGCGCACGGTCTTGAAGAAGTCATCCCAGGTCTGAGGAACGGTAAGGCCCATCTCATCAAAGATGTCCGTACGGTAGAACATCATACAGAAATTCTGTGTGACGGGCAGACCGTAGGCAGCGCCCTTATAGATGTAGGGCGTGTTCGCATCCGCAGAGAAGCGGGCGGCGACCTCATCGTAGTCCGCAAACTGCGTCAAGTCCAGCAGTGCGCCGCGGATACCCAGGTTCAGCGGATCGGAGCGGCCCAGGGTCATGATGACATCCGGTGCGTTGCCGGAGAGGATGGCCTCCGTCAGGCCGCCCTGCACCAGCTCCAGATTGACGTTCACGCCGGTCTCGGGAACGAAGTTGTTGTCGATCAGGTTCTTGGCCACCTGCGCCTGGTCGCGGCCGCCAAGGATCCACACGCGCAGGGTCACGTTCTCTGTGCCCTCGTACACATTACCCAGGTTGGAGTAATCGCGGGTGAAGGATGCAGTGAAGGAATCCAGGGCATACGCCATTTCCTCGGTGAAGGCAGCGCCAGCGGAGGGCGTTTCGGTCTGGGTGCCCAGGAGGTAGAAGCAATCCAGCTCAACGGGCTGATCCTTCAGCTCCAGCATCCAGGTCGCCAGGGCGCTCAGGTTGGACTTGAAGGTATCCAGGCGGTCCTTCATCGTTTCGGGTCGGTCTGCCACGTCATCCAGCTGATACGCCACCGAGCGCAGGTAGGAGGCCTCGGAATTGTCGCCGCCGGAAAGGGCCTCGATCTCATCCGCCAGGGTGTACAGCCTGTCCGCAGAGGTGCGCAGCGTATCTACCATGCCGGGGACGGCATTTTTCAGGTTGTAATCCTGGAAGATATCCGGGCTGGTACCGGTGATCATGATGATCTGACGGTAGAGGGTGTTCAGCTCCAGGATCATATCCTGCAGCATCTTGATGTACTCCGCCATCGCGCCGGTGGTGGACTCCATGCGTAGGATATGGCTGCCCTTGGTGAGGTAAATGCTGGTGGGAATGCGCAGCATCTGCCAGTCGTTGCCGTACTCAAAGCGGATATCCGCCAGCTCCTGATAAGGAAGCGCACCATCGACGGTGATCTTCCGGCTGGAGAAGAAGCCCTCCGACAGGCTCTGCCGGTAGCGGAAGGCCAGATCGTACAGGCCGTCCTCCAGCACATTGATTTCCCATTCCACCCACAAGCCGGTGTCCTCCCAGTTGTAGGCGCCGATGGTGTTCAGCCTCAGATTCACCGGAGAGGAGGGCGTGGTCGCCGCGCTGGATTTATCATAGATGGGCGCCAGCGCCGGGGATGAGGTACGCCGGGTCAGCTCCGCCTCGTACTTCTGTACGCCGGTGGACGCGCCGTCGTACTGGGCGATATAGTTCGCATAGGTAGCAACCGTCTGAGCCGGCACGAGTCGCACCTGCTCAATGATGATGCCGGCACGGGCAAAGTCCAGCGTCAGGGTGTGCTCGCCTTGCGCAAACCGGAACAGGAAGGGCTCAGCATACAAGCCGTCGCTGTCCTGCACCAGATAAATGCAGGACTCCGCCGCCAGCACCTGCTCAGGTACAATGTCATCGCCCTGATTGGTCTGGGTGATGGGCCCCGCAGACTTCCATACTCTGCGCATCTTCAGCTTGGAGGCCTCGCTGAAGGGAACGCCGCCATCCACCAGCACCGCATACTCCACGTCGTTGCGCTTGCCTTCAATGGAGCGGTAGGTGATCTCCAGCTGGTAGGCACAATCCGCCTCTGCCGTAAAGCAGTAGGCCACGCTACCAGTCTCATCAATGCTGATTTGGCCACTTTCCAGCACAGCATCACCAGTGAGGATAGCAGTTCCTGCATCCAGCACGAAAAGCCCGTCAGAAACGACGGTCTGCTGCATGGCATATTCATCATAGTCGAAGATCTCAGCATGACCTGGCTGCATTGCTCCCGTCAGTGCAAAAACGGCAAGGAGACAACACAGCATTCCCATGACCATCTTCAGGTGCCTTTTCAGCATTCGTTCCAACCTCCGCTCGCAATTGTTTCATTTATGAAACTGTTTCATATTGCAAGTGTATTCATCCTGTTCAGCAGAACTCCCGTCGAATTTTCTGCTTTGAACAGAATGTATACTTTTGTGTGACTTAAATGCAGTATAACACCCAAATCCGCATTTGTCAACAGGATAATCAATTAATTGAAACACTTTCACTTGACGGAAAACGATTTCATTGGTATAATATCCCTCAGTTGAGAGGAGTGAACCTTCTTGCAGAAGAAAAGCATTTATGAAATCGCCAAGCAGACGGGTGTGTCCCCCACCACCGTCTCCCGCGTGCTGAATAATCATCCCAATGTTTCCGCCACCACCCGGCAGACCGTGCTCAAGGCAATCAACGGCGCAAATTACGTGCCCACCATCTCCAAGAGCGCCTTTGAAAACATCGGTGTATTCATCGGTACCTACGATACTGACCGTTACAGCGTATCCCTCTCCCCCTATTGCTCGGAGGTCGTCAATGGCCTGTCCTCCATCTTCTGCAAATACGGGTATTCGCTGTCCCTCTTCCCGGTCAATGCCGTCCCCCGCGACCGCGATGACTTCAAGATTTTCTGCTTCCGCCGCCACATCGGCGCGGCCGTGTTCCTGAACGTATCCCTGCAGGATACCTTCATCACCGATTTTGCCGGCCTGCTGCCCATTGTGTGCATCGGCACGGAGATGGACAGCGACAAGATCAAGTATGTCAAATGCGACCACAACGCCGTGTCCGCCGAGGCCGTGGAGCTGCTGTATCAGCAGGGGCATCGCAACCTGGCGCTGCTGAACGTAGCATTCAACATTCAGGATCACATGGAGCGCTACCAGGCCATCGAAGCCACCTGCCTGCGCCTGGGCATGACGCTGTCCAGGGAGAACATCCTGATTCAGAGCACCTCCAATTATGAGGATCTCCCCTACCTGCTGGAGAATATGATCCGCCGCGGCGTGACAGCGCTGCTGTGCTTCGACAACCAGTTCTCCATGCGCATCCTCCACCTGCTGCGCACGATGGACATCCGTGTGCCGGAGGATGTGTCGCTGATCGGCTACGATGATTATTCCTTCGCCCAGTACTGTTCTCCACCGCTGACCGCCATTCGTCAGCCGATTTTCAACCTGGGCGCCTATGCAGGCCAGCATATCATCAATCAGCTGCGGGATGAAACCACCCCCTGCAACCTGTCCCTGGAGCCCCAGCTGATCATCCGCAAATCCGTCGGCCCGGCAAAGCAGGGATAACGGCCACACGAGCGGCACATGTGAACAAGATACGAAAGCCCGTACTGACTCGATCAGCACGGGCTTCCTTTTTAGTCAAATAGGATCTTCTGCCTGGAGGCCATCAAAATGTCCCTGGGCACTTTGTACGCCTTGACAATCGGATAAAGCGTCATCCCGTCAACCTGCTTCCCTTCAGCAGCAAAGGGGAGCAGCGCCGCATCGGGCAGGCAGTACAAAATGTCGTGATCAAGATAGGTATGATCGGCAGCTTTTTCAACCGTTCCCGATTGCTCTGCCCAGAGCAGATCCTGATGCTTCACTATGTACCACAGCCCCTCCGCCAGCCTCATGGAGCAGCAGAAGTACGCCTCATACCGCAGCGGATACAGCTCCTGCTGCCCGCTGCCATCGCAGATCAGCGTATCCGTTCCTGCGCCGCCATTGTCTCTTTGAGAGGTGGAAAATCCGTTGTGATAGATCCTTGCGGCAAGACGCCGGTATTCTTCTCGTTGGGTAAATTGGTACAGTTCGGCAGCAACCATCAGGGAATCCACGATCGCGCAGGGTTCGGTCCAGGAATCCGCCCGATCCCACCAGTTCAGGTTCTGGTATGTTTTTGTCATGCCGCCGCCGGAAACATACAGCGTGAAAATCTCCTCCGCACCATGAAGGTACTTGCTTTCCGACGTATTCCGGTACATTCTGAGCATGCCTCTGGCCGCGGTGAGGGTACAGTGGGTCTGTGCTTTCATCGCAAATTTGTCGATGGAAAGATACACCGTGATCATTTCATCCAGCAGCTCTTTTGTTTTCGCATCCCGGGCGACCTCATAGGCGTGGGACAGGCCGTCGATGCTCATAAACGCACAGCCGATGTCCGTGGAGAGGATCCAGCCGTCGATGCTTTCCGCCAGTTCACCGCTGACGCCGCCTGCCTGCTTTGCGCTTCTGAACGTTGGATAGGTGGCCATTTTCCCCAGCAAAGGCAAATACAGATTCTGCGTGATCCGATGGATGGCAGAAAGGGAGATAGCATCTCCGAATGCCTGGTAATGCTCGCAGAGACCTCTGAGCAGCCACGAATGTCCGGACAGCTGCTCCTCGTGAATGCTGCCGCAGTACAGCGGCCCGAAATAGCCTTCCTCATTCAGCCTGCCGGGCAGCTGCTCCAGCATGAACTCCATACACGGAATATTTTCTCCCGAGATTTTATAATGAGAGACAAACGCAAGCAGCGCTCTGCCCTCCTTATCACCGTACCATGAATAGTCGGCGGGCGAGAATACTTCCCCAATGCTGTAATAGGGATCATTTTTCAGATGATCAAAATTCAGTCTGATCCGTTCCCGGAGTTCTTCTTTGTCAATGTACAGTTTCATGTATCTCCCTGCCTGTCAATTGTGAATTGTCTGGCCCCATTATGTGATGGCCTTGTCGGATTGCAGCATGCAGCATCATCGTCCTGTTTCAATTTACGTGGAAGTGTAACAAGAAAGTTCCAGATGCCTCTTCCCATTTGGGTCAAATGTGGTATAATACCCAGGGTTGTCCCTGATTTCAGAAGAAAGCGGATGGTGAATCCGGTGGAGAAAAAACAGCGGCTCGCCTGGCTGATGGTGCTGGCAGGCATGATGGTGACGGGTGTTTCCTACGGGATCGTGCTGAACTGCTTCGGCCTGTTCGTCAAACCGGTATCGGAGATGATGGGCTTTTCCCGGCAGGGCTTTGCCACCAGTCTGACGATCGTGTACGTGGTTTACATGCTGTGCTCCGTTTATTCGGGCAAGCTGATCGAAAAGCTCGGTCTGAAGCGGCTGATGCGCATTGCGGCAGTGATCCTGCCCTGTGCGTATTTCTGCAATTCCCTGTGCACGCAGCTGTGGCAGTTCTATCTGCTGGCTGTGCTGCAGGGATTTTGCGTGCCATTTTTGTCCTTCATTGCCTTTGCGGTCATCATCCCCCGCTGGTTTGAGCAGAAGCGCGGCCTGGCCATCGGCCTGACCTTCATGGGCAGCGGCCTGGGCGGCATGCTGTTCAACACGCTGGCAGGCGAATGGGTGGTGACGCTCGGCCCGGTGCAGACTTATCAGATCCTGGCAGCCGTGGTGGCCTGCGTGCTCATTCCGCTGGTATTCTTCGTCATCCGTACAGCTCCCCAGGATGCGCAGGAAGCCGCCCAGATATCGCCTTCCGCTACCGCGCCGGCAGACGGTGTGACGCTGAAGGAGGCGCTGCGCAGCCCGACGTTCTACATGCTGCTGACCTTCGTGACGCTGATCGGTTTCACGACCACTGTTCTCAACCACACCGTGGTTCCCCGCCTGAGCGACATGGGCTTCGACCCTGCCTATGCAGCGCGGGTGAATGCACTGTTCATGGGCGTGCTGTGCATCGGCAAGGTGCTGCTGGGCGTCATCAACGACCGCATCGGCGTGAAGAAGACCAATCTCCTGGCCATGAGTGCTGTGCTGCTGGGCCTGGCGGGCCTGTATCTGTCAGGCTATCAGGCAATGCACATCGCAGTGGTCATCGGTAGCGGTCTTGGCTGTACGATGGGCTCGGTGTCCTATCCCATGCTGACGGAATACGCCTGCGGCAAGAAGGATTATGCCGCTGTATACGGCGTGATCAACGCCATGAACGTATTCGGCGGCGCCGTATGCCCGACACTGACCAACGCAATCTACGATAGCACAGGCTCCTATGATGCGGCACTGCTGATGGCCGTCGTTCTGCTGCTGCTGGCGGTGGGCTGCCACACAATGGTGAAAAAGATCAGGAACTGAACATCCAACGCGGTGAAATGCCCCCATTTGTTGCGCAAGTACAGCATACTTGCAGCAACAGATGGGGCATTTTGCTTTTACTTCAGGTTCTTCAGCGCAGCTTCCAGGGCGTCTGCAATACACTGGGCACAGGCAGGGCCGGCGGAGTTGGTCTCCTCGTAATGATCCTCACCAATGCCATCCGTGATGCGCTCGATGTAAGGCGTATCCGGGTTGAGCAGGAAATCGGAGGGCGGAACGATGTAGCCCAGCTCGTCGTTACATAGGCCGATGACGACCATCTGCTCAACGCCGTTTTCCTTGGCGATCTGATTGAGGGGGCGCGGGTTCACGGCGCCGTAGTTCATCCAGCCGGTCTCTCCGCCCAGTACCAGCTCGGGGAAGATCTCACCGGGAATGAGGGTCACCGCCAGATCATCCAGCATCAGGACGGAGAGCTCGGTTTCCACGCCGTGACCGGTCGCACCGTCTGCTTTGACAGCCTTGTTGTTGAGGATTCCGAGGAGCTTGTACAAGGCAAAGGCCGGATTGTCCAGCGGCACAGTAAAGACGCTGCGGCTGAACTGCAGGGCCAGCATCAATTCGCGCTCGGTCTCGGGAGTGATGGATTGGGCGTATCCGATGAGCTTGTCCGAGGTGATGGCAAGGTTCTCCTCGGCCTGCTTGCCGATGTCATCCACGAATGCCTTGGTCATGATCAGGCCGCCGATCGGGCCGGGACAGAACATGGTATTGTCACCGGTCAGCGCAGTCATGCCATCGCACAGGCGGCCGGGGAAATCCCGGCTGACCAGCTTATTGTCGCCACGCAGGGATTCAGCGTGCGCGCCATAGATGTAGACTCGCACGCCCGCAGTGCCATCGTTGGCTTCAAAGCGAAGCTGATAGAGATTGGGATCATAGACATAGGGGTAACGTGAATCGCGGTACATGTCCTCCGTTACGGCATATCCGAAGAAGAGCCTGCCTTCGCGGGGATTGGCCGCAGCCTCCCGTCCGGCTTCGGCTGCTGCAGCAACCAGGTTCTTCATATAGTCGCTGTTCTTGCCATTCACGCCCGTCGGGCCCCACATGCCCAGCGTGTCTGGCCCGGCGTGGGTGTGCGTCGCGTACACATTGATCGCCAGGCAGCCCGGAATCTCCCCGATGGCCGCCCGGATTTCACCAACCGTGCCGCTGTCCAGCGCAATGCAGTCAACACCGATCAGCAGGACGCCGCCTTCGCCCGCATCAAGCCAGACAGCCCTCGCCTCGCAAAGATCCAGCACACCTGCGATTTCCCAGGCGCTGTTGTAGCCTGCAATGTAAATGGGCTCGGCGCTGTTCTCAGGCAGCGCGATCTGCCTGCGGGCAAAGCCAACCTTCCAGCCAGCTGCCGCCTCCTGCGCGGTTGCACCGGAGGCAATTCCACCCAGCAGCACAGCAGAAAGGAGCACAGCAATGAACCATTTCCAATTTCTCATCGTGATCATGCCTCCTTATAGCAGATGGGCAAGGGTGGGCAGGATGGACTCAATCAGCGAACTGACGCTGATGGCATTGATGGAAGTGAACCACAGCGCGAGCAGCGTCAGCAGCAGGAGCAGCAGCAAGCCCAGCGTCAGATCAATGACGATATGCCTGACCGGCTTGCGTCCAGTAAGCCAGGCAGTCAACAGCCCCAGCACCGCACCCGCCAGCAGGAAGGGCAGCCACGGAGAAACAATGACGGCGGACTTCAGCTGAGCGAGAATCTGTACCCCGTAGGAGAGCGTTTCTTCATCCAACGATGCGATGGATCCAATCCACCCGAAAATCCCGGCAAGGTTTCTGATCAGTAAGCGGGAAAGGGCAACGGGAAGCGCGGCGCAGGCAGCACCGATGAACAAGCCCCACATGTATCTCAGGTATTTCTTCATAGATCCTCCAGAACGCTGCACAGCAGTGCATTATTGATTCATTATAACAAGGCAGAAATTCAGTGTCAATCTAATTTGGTTTGTTTCTGAAACATTTTCTTTCAAGCTGGATTTTCAGCAACAAAAGCCCGTGCCTCCACATTGGAAGCACGGGCTCTGAAGTGCAATACAAGTTAGAAGGCTGTTCACATCTCTTCTGCGACAACAGGCGCAGAAAGCAGCCCCATCGGTGCCAGGCGATAGCTGTCCGTCCAGGAAGCGCCGGTGGTGCGCCAGATGTCGGGGCCGATCCACCGCTCCTGGGCATCTGCATTGTGCACCGGGCCAAAGGCATTCTCCCGATGGCCCAGAACGGTCAGTTGCAGCTCGTGCTCGCCGGCAGGTGCATCCAGTTCCAGCTGATAGGGTGAATACACGATGTAACCCATGTCCTTGCCATCCAGCGTAACGCGGATCGCTGCACCACGATAGTGCGGTGCAGTCACACGCAGCTTGCCGCCATGGGTGTGCACTGGGATGCGATAGGTCATGTTGCCTGTGTAATGGGGCAGGCGCTGGTGCGCCCAGTCACTGAAACCAATCTTCTTGCGTCTGGCCGTCAATATGCGATGTGCCCCCATGATCTCCACGCCGAAGTCGCCCAGCAGATAGCACCATTCAAGGCCGTCCCGGCGGGTGATGGGCAGACTGACCTCCAGCGCATTCGTCCCCTCATGGAGCGCAGGCAGCGTCAGCGTCTGAATGCACTTGTCCACAAACCAGCCGTCGCTACGAACAGGCACCGGTTCGCCGTTCAGGGTGATACAGGCCAGATCTGCATCTTCCATGGCCAGCTTGGCACCGGAGATTTCGCTGTCTGCATGGATGGCAAAGCGCAGACGGGCATGATGCTCGGCAAGCTCCTCCGGTACAGTCCAGGGCTGTGCGACTGCGCCCTGACGGCTTGGCCATCCCAGCTTTGCACGTAGCGCATTGTCTGCCCGGAGAAGCTCCATGGCCGGATCATATTCACCATCATCCAGGGCGAATTCGGCGTTATCCAGCAGCAGCACGTTCGGCTCGTGCAGCGTGTAATCCACCAACTCAGGAACGGGCAATCTGCGGTAATGCTTGTCCGCAGAGGCTGCGGGCTGTCCGGATTCCTCCTGATCAAAACGCAGCAGCAGGCTGTCATAGTCGTACAGCGCCGCATGTACGATGGTCTTGTCGCCACGGATTTCATGGCGGATAGGCAGGATCTCGCCACTTTGCGTGTCGTAGAGGCGTGCATGGTACGCACCCTTCATGGTGATCTGCACGTCCTGCCGCCGGGGTACATCCTTGTTGTAGGGTTCGCCGCTCTGGGCCACGAACAGCCACAGACCGTCTGCATCCTCGCGCAGCTGGTGCAGCAGATTGCCGGTCTGCATGCCGTCGCGGCCACGGATATCCACCATGCGTACGGGAGCAACCGCATCCATCACAGCCTCCTGCGTGAAGGGGATATGCGCCGCGGCAGCATACAATTCCGCACCACGGCTGCTGTGGCAGGCATCCACCAAGGACGGGGCATCGCCCATGAACACCAGCTGTCCGCCTGCTTCATGGAAGGCCTCCAGGCGATCGACGGTCGTGCTGCGCAGCGTCTCGCAGCCGGGGACGATCACCACGTCGTAGGCCATCTCGCCCACCGTCAATGGCACGCCACCCTTCTCATTGAGGGAAGGCAGGAGGGACTCGCTGATAAAATCGAAATCAACGCTGCCCAGCAGCAGCCAATCCGTGATCTGACTGAATTGGCTTTCCAGCCGCTGACGGGCCGCGTGGGTCTGCTCGGAGGGGCCCCAGTGCAGCCAGTAGCTCTCCACCGGGTGAATCACGCCCACGCGCACCACCGGCTTGCCCCGTGTCATGGCTGTATTCACGCGGGCGAAGTGATCCTCCACCAGCGCATAATCCTGCCACCAGGGGGACTGATAGTTGATGGACGCCGGATAGTCGCGTTTTGCCTCGCCCTTCATGGATACCCAGGACAGATGGGGCACGCGGACCGTCACGCCCAGTGCGGCTTGCCAGTCGCCATGCAGCTTGTGCCCGCGGAAGTCAAAGGGCCAGCCGGTCACGCCGTACAGCTCGCTGAGCATACCGGGGCGACCATACTGATGTACGGCGGACTGGGCCTGCTTGGCCGTGGTGAACTCCCGCACACCGCACAGGTTATCGATGCCGGGCAGCTGGAAGCTTCGGTAGGAGCGCATCGCCTCGCCCAGGGCAGCGGACTGGCTTTGCAGCGTAGGTTCTTCCATCATGTGGCCGGTCAGCATCAGGTCATGATCAGCACACCAGCCGCCGCACTGATCAGCAAAAGCGGCTGCAAATCGCTCTGCAATATGGTCATGGTAATGGTAACGAAGCACGGAAACCTGTCCCTGAGGCAGTTCCCAGACCAGTTCCGGCAATCCGTCCAGCAACTCTTCCCCATAGGCCGCCTGGAAGGTTTCCGGCAGGTCGTCCGTCCAGGGAAGGATCACATCCCGCTCTTCCCGGGCGTAGCCGAGGTTGCTCTTGTGGGAGAACTGCGGTTCGTCGGTGAAAATCGCCGGGATCACGCCACCGAATTCATTTTCCACGGCAGACATGTAGCGCTCATAGGTCACATCAATAAAGCGCCGGATGGCCGCCTTGTCCAGCGTATTGACATAGGTTTGCCCATTGTACCAGGGGTTGGGCAGATCAGTCTCCACATAGGCGTACCACTTCACGCCGGCGGCAGCTTCATCCTCAGCAATGCGCTTCGCACGATGCAGGCAGCCCGCATCATCCAGCTCCACGTCATAACAGGCCAGCAGCCAGCCGTTGTCTGAACGGGATGCACTGCCGGACATCTCATGGCTTTCTGCACCCTTCACGCCTGTGGCAGACACCGTCGTGAACAGCAGGTGCCGCGCTCGGTACTGTTCCTCGCGGGTCACAATGCCGCCAGCTGCACCGGAAGGCCAGCGATCCTCATCGTAGAGCCATGCCAGCATCTTCTCATCCTTGCATTTGTCTGTACATGCCCTGATCAGCGACATGAACTCATCACTCAGATATGGAGTGCCCATGCCTGTCCGGACGTGCATGTGGGCGCCGCCCATGCCCATCTGCCGCAGGACGTCCAGCTGCCGCAGCAGCTCATCCTTTTCCAGCTTGCAGTTCCACGCCCAGAAAGGGGCGGCGCGATATTCGCTGGTCGGATGGCGAAACAGCTCTTCAGACAAGCGGGGCATCCGTTTCTTGGGGTACAGCATCTGTCATTCACCTCAACACCTGTAATCTTGACAATATCATAACACAGCTATTAAAATGAATACAGGCCCGAATTTTATCTCATTTTTCTGTTTTTCGGGGGTTTTTTCAGATGACGCAATTGCATGATACACTGCTTCGCTCCGTTTATCTGGATGAAAACAAGCTGCTCGTCATGCGGGATGTCAGCTCTTTCAGCCGTCTGCACGATCACGAATTTCTGGAGCTGGCCTACGTCCTGCACGGCAGCGCGGAGCATCAGATGGGCACCCAGATCAGCACGATCCGCGAGGGCGACTTCCTCATGGTCGATCTCGGCAGCCTGCACGGCTACCACGGCGGGCAGGAGTTGGAGATCATCAACTGCCTCTTCGCCCCGGAATATGTGGATCGCGCGCTGGTGAACTGTCCTTCCCTGCAGGCAGTGCTGTCCACCAGCCTGCGCCAATTCGGCGGCGATCTGCTGGCAGACAGCCCAGCAGACTGCATCCTGCATGACAATGACGGCACGATCCGCCGATTGATGGAGGCCATGCTGCGGGAATATGAGCAGAAGCAGCCCGGTTATCTGGAGATCGTGCGCTGCCACCTCATCGAGATCCTCGTTCACGCCATCCGCAAGCATCCCGTCGGTGCCACGGCACACTGCCATCCCGTTGTCGCCGCCATCGCAGACGAGCTGCAAACAGCCTATCCCCAGCCCGTTTCCCTCGCTGCTCTGGCCCGGCATTACGGCTACACGCCCCAATACATCAGCGGTCTGTTTCATCAGGAGACAGGTGTCAGCCTGACCGAGTATTTGCAAAGACTGCGTGTGGAAAAGGCATGTCAGCTGCTTATCCGCACCAGTGATCCCATTGCTACGATCGCTAAATCTGTCGGCTACGACGATGTGAAACACTTCGCCACTCTTTTCCGCAGGTACATGGGCATATCCCCGCGAGAACTGCGAAAGACTTATCGTCCCCTGAAATGATCTATGTATTCTTAGCGCATATATCTTCCCGGATTCGTCCTCTTATTCTCCTGAATGAACTCCCGCTTCACGACCTCCAACCGACGCACTTCCTCCTTCATATCTTCCAGCTGATAGTCCAGCATGAAGCGCTCCTTGTCCAGATACTCCAGAGCTGCCTTCCAGCCCTTGTAGTCGATCTTTTCGCCCTCATCCTGGCAGCGGCGCAAGACAGATGCCGCCTGTCTGTATTGGCGCAGTTCATACTCATACTTTCAGCCACTGCGTTTTGCCTCCGGCAGCTTCTCCCATGTCCGGTGATACTTCTGGTATTTCTTCCACTTTTCATAAGATTCGATCCGGACAGTCAGCTCAAGCGTGAGATCATGGTTCTCTTTTCGCTGGCTCTTCAGACCGTAGAACTTCGTGTTGACGGTCTGAAGAGCCGCCAGACAAGATGCAGCATCCGTGATGTTATACTCATGGAGGTCAATCCAACAATTACGGATGAAATCAGCTGGAACACCAGCAGTATCGCAATGAGCGGCAGAGTGGCTATCCGCAGGGGCAGCTTGAGCAGTTTCTTCATAAGTACCTCCATCTGATTCTTGGGGAGACAGGCACGGGCTGGAGGCTCGTGCCTGTTTGCTATATGGCACAGTTCCTCAGTCATAGATCAACTCGTTGAACAGCATTTCTTCGATCCGGTTGTGAATGCTGTTCATGCGGCGTACCCATTCCATCTGGTCGGCAGCTTTCAAGTCCTCGGTGACACCTTCGGCAGCTTTCATCTGAGGGATCAGCAAATCCATTCGTTCCTGGCAGGCATCGTCAATGCTGTACAGGTGCTTCATGAGCTTGCCGGACAGCAGGAGCTGATTGAACAGGAGGGAACGATGCTCCCGGAGGTAGCGCAGGCGCATTCTGCCATACTTGCCAAGCGGGCGCATGTCTTCGGCAGGGATGCCGATGTTGGGCAAGTAGTAGTCTCCACAGCGGCGATAGGTCAGTTTCATGGGGTATCCTCGCTTTCTGCTGCAATGAAAAAAGCAGCTATGTACTTGAAGGTTTCCCTTCAAGCCATAACTGCTTGAATTACTTGTATTTCCCGCGGCTCATGACGAGGAGGGGTAAACCTTCCTCTACATAATAACGCGTTGTGCCGGATGCTCGTTTTGCTTATTTGGTTGTACAACTGCTATACACCGGAATGGTGTGTACCATTGCGCGTTAATGAGAGGGGGAGCTGTTTTCATTCGCTCGACAAATTGGGATTTGTAGAGATGACGGAGCCTGCCGCTAACGGCCTCATCCGTCACGGCTTGCGCCGTGCCACCTTCCCCAGAGGGGAAGGTTATGAAGTCCCGCGGCCCTGGTTATTCCCATTCACTCCAGGCACCCATATGTACAAGCCGCATCGGCTGCAGCGAGACCTCAAAAGGAACGATGCGGCGATTTTGCAGAGGATTGCTTCCGATTTAGCGGAAATTCAGGCAATCCTCTGCAATCGAGCCGCCCCGAATGCAGCCGCCACTACGCCCACTCAGGAGAACGGAGGGGGGCCGGGGGGAAGCTGTTTTTGCTTCCCCCCGGCGGCTTTGTGCGCGCGGGTCGATGACCCTTCGACGCACGAAAGTGGCTCTCAAGCTGCGGTGAGGTCTTGCCTATGAAGATTAGGCAACTGGGCGATCGTGTGGCAGAAAGACTCCCTCAGTCAGCCGCAAACGGCTGCCAGCTGTCCGAGTCGCAATCATAGATTGCTCCCCGCTTTGGCTAAAAACATGCCACTGGCATGTTTTCTTAACGCGTCGCGCCTCGAGAGGGAGCCTTTTATTGCGCCCAATTCCAGTTTGTCGCGTTCTTTCTATCACAGCAGAACAAAACCCCGCAAGCCAGCCAGGGCTTGCGGGTTCGCTATTGGCATGATGGTAAGTGAAGGACACGTCATCTTCTCTATTTGTTCCCCCACGAGGTAATTGCTGCGGTTCTTATTTGACCGCGCATTTTACTGCGCCTTCGGCTCCTTGTACACGACGAACTTCTGGAACAGGAATTCGGTGATGAGATTCAGACACATCACGGTCAGCTGCACCAGCCAGTCATGCCAGCCGACGGACTCCAGCCAGTTGCCCAGCCAGGTGGAGGCAGGTGTGAACACCGCGTAGAACAGCGCAACCAGCAGCATGTCGCGCACAACATGGCCGGTGGGCTTGAAGGTGTACTTGCGGTTAAAGGTGAAATTCCAGATGACGGAGAGCGCCAGGGAGGGCAGATAGCTCATCCACCAGCTTTCCCAGCCCAGCAGATCATGGAACAGGGCAAAGCTGGCAACCTGGATGATGCCGGCAGAGAGGCTGAACAGGGTGAATTTGATGGCCTGGATGAGGTTCTTATTCATGGGAAACACACTCCTTTTCATCATTGGTCAGGTGAAAACGGCGGTACCAGCCGTTGGTGTCGGTGGTGTGGCAGTAGATGACGCAGCGCTGGAGGAGGTATTGCAGAATCATTGCAGCATAACCCAGCAGGTTGCTTATGGTTATGAGTGCCTCCGCGCCATTGCGGGCGGCGAAGACCATTGGGAGGTGGCTTAGCCACTGCCATGCCAGCGCGAAAACCAACATGATCGGCAGGGCGATGTACCAAGGTTCCGTTGCGCGGAAGGTGAAATAGCGGTGCACAAGCGTCAGAATGGTTGCGCTGAGGAGGATGTGGGCATAGCTGTGAATGGAAAGCCACAGCCCGGTGGAACCATTAAGGGTGGACATGATCGCGTTGAGGATGGGGCCGCTGGCCAGCCCAAGAATTACGCTCGCCGCCATGTTGATGAGCAGGAACTTGACGATACGCCAGAGTTCAATACGGAATATGAGGTTCTTATTCATGGGAAACACACCCCTTTTCATCATTGGCCGGGTGAAAACGGCGGTACCAGCCGTTGGTGTCGGTGGTGTGGCAATAGATGACGCAGCGCTGGAGGAGGTAGCTGAGGACAATCCACAGCCCTGAACGGAGATTGACCAGCGCAGCAAAATCGTCCTGTGTGGGAGAAATCGATTCGGCAGCAGTCATGATACTCAGCGCCAGACTGGACAGGAACTGCCAGCCAATGGCTGCAATCAGCATGATGGGCAGGGCCATGAACCACTTTTCTGTGGCTCGGAAGGTAAACTGCCTGTGCAGCAGCGTCAGCAGGGTGGTGCTCAGGAGCAGCTGCCCGTAGCTGTGCACCGCAGCGGCGACGCCTGCGGAAACACCGCTGTTCAGCAGCGCACGATATATCTCCAGCATCAGGAACATCAGCAGAAGATTCACCGCTGCCGTGATGAGCAGGAATTTGATGATCCGCCAGAGTTCAATGCGGAATTTCATGAGGCGGGCCTCCTTTCGTGACGCAAGAGAGACTGTGAGAGGTGTCGGAGGGCTTGCAAGCCCTTCGACTGTAATCGTATCCGCCGGGTTTCCCGGCGGGGCGGGGGTGTTTTTTGCTTCGCAAAAAACTTTCCTTACACGAGCAAACGGCCGGGAGGCTCACTTGTGAACCGACCAGTGCGCGAGTGCAAAATCTCGTGAAAGTGCCAAAGCACTTTCACGACGCTTACACCAGCCGCAGCGCTGGCATGGCGTTGAGGGTCAGCGGCGCGGTTTCGCCCCGCAGCAGCCGGTAATAGGCGGCGGAGGCGATCATCGCGGCGTTGTCGGTGCACAGGTTCAGCTTGGGCATGTACAGCGGAATGCCTGCCTTGTCGGCCTCTGCCTGCATCATGCGGCGCAGGAGCCGGTTGGCGGAGACACCGCCCGCCATCGCCAGCGCCGGAGCTTCCGTCTCCTTTGCGGCGAGGATGGCCTTTTCCACCAGCGCGGATACCACCGCATGCCGGAAGGAGGCCGCCATGTCCGCCTTGGGGAGGGCCTCGCCCTTCATTTCCAGCTTGTTGGCGGCGTTGAGGAAGGCCGTCTTCATGCCGGAGAAGGAGTAATCATAGCGCCCGGGCGTGTGGGGATGGGGGAGCTGCATGTAATGCGGATCGCCTTCCTCTGCCAGCGCGTCGATGCGGGGGCCGCCGGGGTAGGGCAGGGTCAGCACGCGGGCGGCCTTGTCGAAGGCCTCACCGGCGGCGTCGTCGGTGGTCTGCCCCAGCAGGGTGTAATCACCGTAATCATTCACGCGCACGATGTGGCTGTGTCCGCCGGACACCACCAGGCACACGAAGGGCGGCTTCAGCTCCGGATTGGAGATGTAATTGGCGCTGACATGGCCCTCGATGTGGTTGACGTGGATGAGCGGCTTGTTCGCCGCATAGGAAAGGCCCTTCATGCAGGAAACGCCGGTCAGCAGCGCACCCACCAGGCCGGGGCCATAAGTGACGGCCAGCGCGTCCACGTCCTGCAGGGACATATTGGCTTCGCGCAGGGCTTCGTCGATGACCCGGTCGCAGGCCTCCACATGGGCGCGGCTGGCGATCTCCGGCACCACGCCGCCATACAGCGCGTGCAGGTCGATCTGGCTGAACACCACGTTTGAGACGATGGTGCGGCCGTTCTCCACGATGGACGCGGCGGTCTCGTCGCAGGAGGTCTCCAGGGCGAGGACGCGGACGTTTTCCTTGCTGCGCAGCGCTTCTGCCTGGGCAAGGGCGGATTCTGTGTATGTCATCGGGAAATCACTCCCCTTCATTTGCTTTCAGTTTCTTGATGCGGATGGTGCTGACAACGAGCATCGCGACCATCCCCGCCAGCCACATCCCGCCCATGATGGCGGCATAGCTGATGAAGAATTCGATGGGCATCAGGCGGATGAGCAGGTCGGTTTGCGGATTCAGCAGCCACAGGTCGTTGGTGAAGGCGACCTTGTGGAACAGCACAAACAGGCTGTTGAAGTCGATGCAGGCCAGGATGATAACGGCGGTCACGACGGCTAACACGGCAATGAGCGTGTGGCGGAAGGTGAGCATATGCGGAAGACTCTTCCAGGGCGCGTTGCTATCGAACTGGAGCAAGCACCCGAAAGATAGGATCAGGAGCACCCAACAGACCCATGTGCTACAAAAGAATAAGCTGTGTACGTCAGCCATATGGGCTTGCTCTTTGGCATTGAAAGCAACATATTCCATGCCATCGACAACATATGTGTGCTGGAAGTTTCGCCCTGTTTGCAGATAGCGTGTGATCATCTTTGCCACGGGTGCGTATTCTGCTGCGGGTAAGCCCGTGGTCTCTGGCGGTGCATAGTGTGTCATCAGCTGGTACATCAGATAGGGCGACTTTGCGCAGAGGTGTGTGATTGCTGCCAGAAGAAAAACACACAGGCAGATTGTGGAGAAGATGACTAAAGCACGGCTCCTCATTGGGCGGCCCTCCAAAATCCAAAAGGCTCTCCCTCCGGGAGAGCTGTCCCGGAGGGACTGAAATGGATCATACGCAGATAACCTTATAGCCCGCGCCATGAGGGCGCGGAAGTCAGCCCCGGGCAGAGCACGGCTCCGGTACTGGGTCACGGTGCACCCTCCGTGCACCGTGACTCCCCGGCAACGCATCGCCGCGCGGCAGCGCCACCGCCCCGCCGGGGGCTCCCCGGCTTACTGCATCTTGAGGTAGGCGGTCACAAAGCCCTTGATGTTGCCGTTCATAACGTCGTCAATGTTGCCGGACTCGAAGGAGGTGCGGTGATCCTTGACCATGGTGTAGGGCTGGAAGACGTAGGAGCGGATCTGGCTGCCCCATTCGATCTTCTTCATCTCGCCCTTGATCTCGGCCATTTCTTCCTCGCGGGCACGGATGCGCAGCTCCAGCAGCTTGGACTTCAGCATGGCGATACAGGTGGCGCGATTTTGCACCTGGTCGCGCTCGGTCTGGCAGGCCACGACGATGCCGGTGGGGTAGTGGGTCATACGCACGGCGGAGGAGGTCTTGTTGACGTTCTGGCCGCCCGCGCCGGAGGAGTGGTAGGTATCCACGCGGACTTCGTTCATGTTGATCTCGATCTCCTGGTCGATATCGTCCAGCATGGGGGCGACGTCCAGGGAGGAGAAGGAGGTGTGGCGGCGGGCCTGGGAGTCGAAGGGGGAGATGCGCACCAGACGATGCACGCCCTTTTCGCCGCGCAGGTAGCCGTAGGCATGGTCGCCGCTGACCTCGAAGGTGACGGACTTCACGCCGGCCTCGTCGCCGTCCAGGTAGTCCAGCACCTTCACCTGGAAGCCCATCTGCTCGCAGTAGCGGGTGTACATGCGGTAGAGCATGCCGGTCCAGTCCTGAGCCTCAGTGCCGCCCGCGCCTGCATGCAGGGAGAGGATGGCGTTGGAGTCGTCATACTGGCCGCGCATGAGGGTTTCCAGCTCCAGGGCGGCGGTCTTTTCCTTCAGGTCGGCCAGCATCGTGCCGGCCTCGTCCACCATGGACTCGTCCTGCTCCTCCTCGGCCATTTCCATGGCGACTTCGATATCGTCCGCCTGGGAGAGCAGGCCCTCGTAGTGCTCCAGCTTGTTGCGGATATTGCCGGTCTTCTGGTTGATCTTGTTGGCGCGGTCCGCGTCGTTCCAGAATTCGGGCTGGTTCATTTCCTCGGTGAGCTCCTCCAGCTGCTCCTTCAGGGAGTCGATGTGGAGCGCCTCACCGGCTTCGATCAGGGTCTTGCGGAGCGCTGCAAGGTCCTGGGTGTACTGCTGCAGATCAAGCATTGACATGGCTGTTTACCTCGTTTCGGTGGTAGTGATGGCATGGAGCGGGGGCCTCCGGCGGGCAGGGGCGCTGCCCCTGCACCCTGCCAGAGGGTCTTCGACCCTCTGGACTCCCTTTTCGCGATCGGAGTTGGGGTTGTCCTTTGCGGCTGGGTGCGCGTGGGGCGTGGCGCTGGTGGGGGTACGCGTCCGGCCGCTCATCGGCCGGGCTGCGGGGGTGCCGGGTGTTGGGGTTTTGTGTGCGAGCTTTGGCTCGGATCTGTGAACGCTGGGGTGGGGGGTGTTTGGGGCTGAGCGGCGTTCACAGAGTCCTCGCGTCGCGCACAGTAGTCTTTTTCCTTTGATGTGGTGAGAGGCGGCCCCCTCCTGCGGAGGGGTACGGGATCGTGTTGTGCGGGGGTGGTGTGCCCCGGAGAAATAGGGCGAAGCCCCGAGCGGCGGGGAAATGCTGGCCTGGTCTCCGGGCGGCAATGCGGCCAGCAAGGTCAGCGTCCGGTTTGAGCTTTCCTCGCTGAGGCGGTGTTGTCAGGGGTTGCCGGGGGCGTGTCACCCCTCCGTCGGCTGATTCTTGCCGCAGCAGTTCTTGTACTTCTTGCCGGAGCCGCAGGGGCAGGGATCGTTGCGGCCGATCTTCTCGGCAGCGGAGACGCGCCGGGGCTGCTGAACCCCGCCGCCTGCACGGGCGGCAACGGCGGCCTTGCCCTCCTGGGTGGTCTTGACGGTCTGGATGCGCTCGGGGGTCTTTTCGATGCGGATCTGATAGATGCGGCGGACGGTGTCCTCGCGGATCAGGTGATTCAGCTCGTCGAACATGTAGCCCGCCTCGATCTGGTATTCGGTGACGGGGTTCTTGCCAGAGTAGGCGCGGAAGCCGATGCCGTCCCGCAGCTGATCCATGGCGTCGATGTGATCCATCCAGCGTACATCCACCGCACGCAGCAGCATCACGCGCTCGAATTCGCGCATATCCACGCCCAGCTCGGCCAGCAGGGTCTCGCGCTCCTCATAGAGGCTGCGGGCATCCTGCTTGAGGGCCTCGGTCAGGCCGTCGCGGTCCTCGTCCTTCACCAGCTGCTGAAGCTCTGCCAGCTTGCCGTGGCGGACGCACAGGTTCTCCAGGTATTTCGCCAGCTCGTCCACATCCCATTCCTGGGCGTCCTCGGCGTTGCAGTGGCGGGCCATGGCGGCGTCGATCAGGTGACCGGCCATACCGATGATGTTCTCGCGCACATTTTCGCCCATCAGCACGCGGCGGCGCTGGGCATAGATGGTCTCGCGGTGGCGGTTCATGACGTTGTCGTATTCAAGGACGTGCTTGCGGATCTCGTAGTTGCGGCCCTCGATACGCTTCTGGGCGGATTCGATCTGCTTGGTGAGGAGACCGGCAGTGAGGGGCTCGTCGTCCCTCAGGCCCAGGCGCTCGACCATGGGGCCGATGCGCTCGGAGCCGAAGAGGCGCATCAGGTCGTCCTCCAGGGAGATGAAGAACTGGGTGGAGCCGGGGTCGCCCTGACGGCCGGCGCGGCCGCGCAGCTGATTGTCGATGCGGCGGCTCTCGTGGCGCTCGGTGCCGATGATGTGCAGGCCTCCGGTGGCCAGGACGCGCTCATGCTCCCTGTCGGTCTCCTGCTTGAAGGAGGCGTGGAGGGTGCGGTACTTTTCGCGGGCGGCGAGGACCTCGTCGCTCACGTCCTCGGCGTGGCCGACGGCGGCTTCGATGATCTCCTCCTCATAGCCCTCCTGGCGCATGGCGCGGCGGGCGAGGAATTCCGGGTTGCCGCCCAGCAGGATATCCGTGCCGCGGCCTGCCATGTTGGTGGCAATGGTGACCGCGCCGTAGTGGCCGGCCTGGGCGACGATCTCCGCCTCGCGGGCGTGATTCTTGGCGTTCAGCACATCGTGGGGGATGCCGCGGCGGCGCAGCATGGCGGACAGCATCTCGCTGGTCTCCACGGTCACGGTGCCGACCAGCACGGGCTGGCCCTTCTCATGGGCAGCCTGGATGGCGTTGACCACCGCGTTGAACTTCGCGCCCCGGTTCTTGTAGACCACGTCGTCCAGATCCTTGCGGATGTTGGGCTTGTTGGTGGGCACCTCCACCACGTCCAGGGAGTAGATGCCCTGGAATTCCGGCTCCTCGGTCTTGGCGGTACCGGTCATGCCGGAAAGCTTGTGGTACATGCGGAAGTAATTCTGGAAGGTGATGGTGGCCAGGGTGCGGCTTTCGCGCTCGACCTTGACGTGCTCCTTCGCCTCGATGGCCTGATGCAGGCCCTCGGAGTAGCGGCGGCCGATCATCAGGCGGCCGGTGAACTCGTCCACGATCACGACCTGACCGTTCTGCACCACATAGTCTACATCCCGCTTCATCATGAAGTTGGCGCGCAGTGCGCTCTGGATGTGATGGTTCAGCTCGGCGTTTTCCGCATCGTTGATGTTTTCAATGCCAAAAGCCTTTTCGACCCGCTGGGCGCCCTCGTCCGTCAGCACGATGGACTTCTTCTTCTCATCCACCTCGAAGTGCTCGTCCCGGCGCAGCGCCTTGACCACCGCATCCGCCTTTTCGTACAGGTCGGTGGACTTGTCGCCCGGGCCGGAGATGATCAGGGGGGTACGGGCTTCGTCGATCAGGATGGAGTCCACCTCGTCCACGATGGCGAAGTGGTGGCCGCGCTGCACCAGCTCGGACCGGCGCACGCACATGTTGTCGCGCAGGTAGTCAAAGCCCAGCTCGTTGTTGGTGGCGTAGGTGATATCGCAGGCGTAGGCGGCGCGGCGCTGGGCAGCATCCAGGTCGTGCACGATCAGGCCGACCGTCAGGCCCAGGAAGCGGTGCAGCTTGCCCATCCACGCGCTCTGGGTGCTGGCCAGATAGTCGTTGACGGTGACCACGTGCACGCCCTTGCCGGACAGCGCGTTCAGGTAGGCGGGGAGCGTGGCGACCAGCGTCTTGCCTTCGCCGGTCTTCATCTCGGCGATACGGCCCTGATGCAGCACCAGGCCGCCCATCAGCTGCACGCGGAAGGGCCGCATGCCCAGGATGCGCCAGGCAGCCTCGCGGACGGTGGCAAAGGCCTCGGGGAGGATATCGTCCTCGGTCTCGCCGTTTTGCAGCCGGGCGCGGAACTCCGCGGTCTTGCCGCGCAGCTGCTCGTCGGTCAGCTGCTTGTAGCTGTCCTCCAGCGCCTCGATTTCATCAACAATTTTGGAAAGCTTCTTGACCTCAGCCTCATTGCTGTTGCCAAGGAGCTTTTTCAGCCATTCAAGCATGGGAAGCTCCTTTCAAAAGGGAAATAACTGCGTCTGAAAAGCGGACGCAAGCAGGGGGTCGAAAAAGTGGCTGCGGCCACTTTTTCGAGAAGAGGAAAGGGATTCCGCTTCTGCGGAAGCGGGCATTTTTCACGATCAGCCAAGGCTGATGGCCGTGAAAAATGTAAGGAATGTTTTCGACGGTTCGAGGGAGGACTTCAGTCCGACTAGCTCGGTCAACGGTTCTGTTGACCGAGCGTAGCCACCACACAGCATTGGCTGTGTGATGGCCGAGGGGGAAAACGCCCCGCCCGCGCGGCAAAGCCCCGCGATACGATGACAGTCAGAGGGCCTGCGGGCCCTCCGACACCTCCCCTGGGGCTTTTTTGACAGTCTGCTGCGTCTGAAAAGCGGACGCAAGTGGTTCTTACAATTAAATATAGCAAACCAATTTATTATATCATAGAATCAGGGGCAGTGCAAGAAAAAACTGCATGATTCCGGCGTCCGAAGGGAGTGGGAGGACGGTGTGCATGCAGTTTGTGAAGGTGTGCGCCGTTTATTGGCCCGGCTGAAGGAGCAGGCACAGCTGCGTTTCGGATTTTGTGATGCTGTAGGAGCCGTAGAAGGCCTGCGCCGGGTTGCGCTCGTTGTAGTCGGTCAGGCAGTCGTGGGCGTTGGACGCAAGGGGATGATACAGCCGCCAGTCGGTGAAGCGGAGGTTGACGGTCTCGCCCGCGGCGAGCCGGCGCAGGGCGGCGTCGATCCCGGCCTGGGAGGAGACGGTATAGCCGCGGACGGTATGCCAGTTGTCCTGTTCCCCGCAGAAGGGCAAAACGGCGTCAGCATCCGGGAAGTGATCCGTCCCCATCTGCGCCGTGGACAGCCCGTAATACCAGTGGGTGTTGATCCCCAGATTGTCCTGATCGTTCCAGGTGGCGTCGATGAGGGTGTAGCCGTTCAGATATGCGATGTTCCAGGAATGGCCCTCGGTGCGGCCGGAGGAATCCACGGCCTGGCCGCTGATGACGCCGCAGGGATACCCTGCCATGCGGTACAGCAGCGTCAGCGCCTGGGCGTAGCCCTCGCAGGTAGCCTGTCCCTCCAGGAGCGCCCCCACGGCGGTATGGCGCATGTCCGTCCGGCCTCCGTAGGCGACCCGGCTGCACAGCGCATCATGGAGTGCTTCTGGCTGGCGCAGCCCGTCGGCCAGCGACTTTGCCTCCACATACAGCCGGGCGCGCAGCGAGGAGGCCTCGGCGCTGCCCATGCGGTAGCGGGGCTCGAGCCAGGAGGCGGTCTGCGGCGTGTTCTGGTAATAGCCGACGGAATAGTTCTTGTCCAGATGGAACAGCTCCGGATAATCCTGCATGAGGCTGTGCATCGCGGGGGAAACGTCGCTGTAGGCGGTGTTCTTCGGCAGCTCAATGCGTGTATCGCCCCGGAAGATGCGGGGGTAGAGGAAATCCGCCAGCTTGCGCTGGGAAGCGGTCAGCTCCACGGCGGATAGAACCGTGGAACGGGGATAGGGCGCTTCTGCGGCATGGGCCGGGGGCGTCAGCAGCAGGAGCAGCATCAGCAGGGCGATGATCTTTCGCATAGTGCCTCCATGGTGTCAGAAAGGGGAGCAGCCGTGATGCAGGCTGCTCCCCTGAATGTATCTTGGCGTATTACCAGGCGGGCTTGGGGCTGCCGCCGTAGAGCACGCGCTGCGTGGCCTGGTCGGCCTTGCCGTTCACTGTCAGGTTGTTGCGGCGCTGGAAGTTCTTCACCGCTTCCACCGTGGCGCTGTCAAATTCGCCGGTGACCTCACCCAGATAGCCCAGGGCGTACAGGGACTCCTGCAGCTCGACCACCAGGGTGCCCTTGCTGCCCTTGCTCAGGGTGTCATAGGAGGCGGCGGAGGAGGCCGTTGCGCCCTTCGCATCGCCGGAGTAGAGCACCTTCAGGGTCTTGGAGCCGGCAACACCGTCCACCGGGGACAGGTTGTTGTTGATCTGGAAGGCGCGGACCGCGTCGGCGGTGGTATCGCCGTACTGGCCGTTGATGGCGCCGTCGTAATAGCCCAGCTCATAGAGCACATACTGCAGGTTGCGCACCTTGGTGCCGGAGGAGCCCTTCTTGAGGGAGGTGGAGGTATCGTTGGAAGAGGAGGAGGAGCCGTAGAGGAGGATCTGGGTGGCGGGGCCGGCAATGCCGTCCACCTTCAGGCCGTACTGCTTCTGGAAGGCCTTGATGGCTGCGTACACGCCGCTGCCGAAGGTGGAATCCAGCTTGCCGGAGTAGTAGCCGCGGTTCTTCAGCGCCTCCTGCAGCTTCTTGACCTCGGGGCCCTTGTCGCCCCAGCGCAGGGTGGTGTAGCCGCCGACAATGACATCATCCACGTCGGTGGGGTTGTCGTTGGGCTTGGTGGAGGTGCTGCTGTCCTCTTCGTTCTTTGCGTTTTCCTCATCCTTGAGGTGGTCTGCGTCCTTGGCGGAAGCAGAGTAGAGCTTGTTGAGGGTATTGACGTTGGCCACGCCCGTGGCGCTCAGGCCGTTGGCGGTCTGGAAGGCGATCACGGAGGACTTGGTGACGCCGCCGAAGGAGCCGTCCGCCGTGCGGTCGTAGAAGCCCAGCTCCTTGAGGCGCTTCTGCATGGCGCGCACCGCTTCGTTGCTGTCGCCCTGCTGCAGCGTCATGCCGATGGAGGCGGCGGGGGTGATGGTGGTAGCCGCGCCTGCGCCGTAGATGATCTTGAGGGTATCGGGACCGGCCACACCGTCATCCCACAGGCTGGAGTAACGCTTCTGGAAGGCCTTGACGGCATATTCCGTGGCGTTGCCGTAGGAGCCGTCCGCCTCGCCGTCCAGCCAGCCCAGCGCGATCAGACGATTCTGAAGCGTGCGGACCTTGGAGCCGGAGGTGCCCAGGTCGAGGTAATAATCCAGATCATCCGCCTTGGGGGTGGCGGTGGGCTTGGCGGTGGGGGTCGCCGTGGCGGTGGCCCGCTTGGCGGCGGAGGAATAGAGCAGGTTCAGGGTGGCGTTGCCGGCCTTGCCGTCCACCTTCAGGCCGTTCTGCTTCTGGAAGAGGCGCACGGCCTCCTCGGTGGCGCTGCCGAAGTCGCCGTCGGCACTGCCGTGCAGGTAGCCCAGCTCCCGGAGCCGCTGCTGCATGCGCCTGACCTCGGAGCCGGTATCGCCGACCTTGAAGGAGGTGAAGGGAGTGGCAGTGGGCTTGGGGGTGTTGGTGGTGCTCAGGGAAGCCGCCCGGACGGCGGAGGAGGAATAGAGCTTGTTGAGGGTGGCGGTGCCGGCCTTGCCGTCCACGGACAGACCGTTCTGCGCCTGGAAGGCCTTCACGGCAGCCTCGGTCGCAGCGCCGAAATCACCGTCCGCGCTGCCCTTGAGGTAGCCCAGCTCCTTAAGCCGCTGCTGCATCTGACGAACCTCGTCGCCGGTGGAGCCGTTCTTGAGGGTCGTGGAGGAGCTGGCCTCGGGGGTGGGGGTGGTCTGGGTGGTGATGATCACCTGGGGGGTGATGATGGCGGTGATCTGGTTATTGGGGATGATGGGGCTGACGCCGCCCTGGTTCTGGCTGGGCACGTTGGTCACCACGGGGCTGTAGGGCGGCATGGTGGGCGCAGGCGTGTTGGTCGGCGGCGTATAGGGGGTATTGGTGATCGTCGGCCCCAGGGTCTGGAAGGGCGGATTGTTATCCGTGACCACATAGTTGCCGCTGGTGTCGATATCAGCCGGCGGAACGACGCAGCCGGTGAGCAGCAGGCACAGCGCCAGCATTCCGACCAGGCCGAGGCCCTTGACGAGGCGACCCTTGCTGTTCTTCATAATGGATTGTTCCTCCTTGAATTTCCTATTCCATCGCGGAAAGGTGAGCTTCCGCGGACGCAAGTGATTCCAATCGGTTTTGTACAAATACTATTGTACACGTTTCAGCGCAAACGTGCAAGCGCTAAATTTCACCGAAGCTGGCATCGTGTGGAGAAATTTGGCTGCCTGCACTGATAAAAACGAATCAGGAGCCGGTTTCCTTCCCTGCGGCCAGGAAAATCAATGTGTTTTTCACAAAAAAGAGGAGCGCCGCAAAGCAGCGCTCAGACTGTCAAAAAAACTTCCGGGAGGTGTGGGGGGGGCGGCGCGCCCCCCGACACCTCCCGG
>JAFQIB010000038.1 GCA_017397765.1 Clostridia bacterium
ATTACACGCGCTTGACTTCCTTGATCTTGGCGGCCTTGCCCTGCAGAGAACGCAGGTAGTACAGCTTGGCGCGGCGCACCTTACCATGACGGATCACGGTGATGCTGCCCAGACGGGGGCTGTGGACGGGGAAAGTACGCTCCACACCGATGCCGTAGGAAACGCGGCGGACGGTGAAGGTCTCGCGGATGCCGCCGTTGCGCTTGGCAATGACCACACCTTCGAAAGCCTGCAGACGCTCGTTCTTGCCCTCAACAACCTTAACCTGCACGCGCACGGTATCGCCGATAGCGATGGCGGGCACGTCATTGCGCAGCTGCTTGGCTTCAATAGAACGGATGATTTCGCTCATGTTGGTTCCTCCTTCCATCATAGACGTTCATATCCGGGACTGCATGAGGTCAGTTCTCCGGAAAGCGGACCGTCCGTATACACAATGAATATTATAGCACAGGTATCCCTGTATTTGCAAGGGGTTGCGCAAAGTTTTTTCAAAAATTATGAAAGAAATTCCGGCAGCCGGGCAACGCTGGAACGCAGCGCCGCGATGGTCTTGGTTTCCAGCACAATGCGGGCTTCACGACGCTTTGCCCACGCAAATCGTCCGCGAAGATCGATCTCTCCATCGCCCAGGGCCAGGTGATTCTTCTTCCCCGCCCCATCATGGCCGTGCATGTGGATCAGCCGGTCATCGTGCGCATGGTAAAAGGGCTCGTCCGCATCCTCCACGCCGTGGGAGTGGCCGATATCCAGCGTCAGACCAAACACCGGCGATTCCAGCAGATACTCAATGGCGCGCTGCTCGTGGGCCTTCCAGCCATCCGTATTCTCAATGGCAATGCGGGTGGACGTACCGGCCAGCGCTTCCTCACACATTCCACGGAACGTGGACAGAGACGCTTGAAAAACCTGTTGATATCGGTCATACAGGAACGTTTTTCGATCTGGCAGGGTGATATACACGCCATGCGGAAAATGCATGTTGACAATCGGCATTTGCAGGGCTGCCGCCAATTCAAGCGCCTTCCGGACACTTCGGAGCCATGCCTCCCGGACCGTCCGGTTGAATGTAAAGGGATCACATTCTTCCTCAATATGCAGCGTAAAATACACACCATATTGTCTGGACAGCTTTTGAAGCAGCGCAGGATCAAGCTGATCCAGCTGACAATCCGGGAAGTTCGCGTTCAGCTCCACAAACTGCAGCCCCAGCTCCTTTGCCAGGGCGCAGCATTCCTCAATGGCATGCATCTCCAGCAGATAAGGGATACCGAAGTCCATGTCAATCCTCCCGGTAGGCAATGTCATCCCGCAGGCGGAAGATGGTTGCGCCGCGGCCTTTCAGGCAGAAGGTAGACGCCCACCATTCCACGCTCTTGACCTCGTCAAACTGCACAAGCCCGTACCGGATACCGTTGCGCTTGCCGCCCCGCATGTTGGAGTCCATCCAGTGGATCTCGTCCTTTGCTGCGTCATAGCCCAGCATGATGGCGCTGTGCGCACCGGTGCCGTATTCGTACTTGGCGCTCATCTGGAAGTAATCACCCCGCTGCACCTGCCGCATGAAATCCATGGCCAGCGCCATGTTTTCTTCCTTGGTGAGCTTGGTGTCGTAGCGGAAAGCAGCCGCCTCATAGAAGGGATTGCCGTCCTCCGCTGCGATGTCCTGCCAGTAGAAGCCATAATAGTAGGGCTTGCACTTATCAGACGGGAGGTTGTTGGGGATGCGCAGCTTCACATCCGGATATTCCGCGATGCAGAAATCATCCCGGTTCTTGTTGAAGAGATGCACGGTAAAATTCTTGCAGACGTAGATATCTTCCTTGTAATGCGCCCGCTGGGATTTCCCGTCCGCCGCGATATACAGCTCCTGACCCATGGCAATGATCCGGTTGATAAAATCATCCCGGGCAGAGATATCTTCCCCTTCTACGATCAGCACCAGCTCGTCCGCCGCAGCCGCTGCCGGTTCTTCCGCCACCGGCGCAGCCTCGCTCAGTTCCTGCTCGTTGATATCGATCACATCCCAGATCGACCATTCCTCTTCCTCCGCTGCCGCCGGAACAACCAGGCACAGCAGGAGCAGGAGCATCAAAAGACGCTTCATCCGCATCACCTCATTCATTCGTTGTCGGATTTATTGTACACGCACTTGACGCAGATTGCAAGCCTTGCGGGCCAAAGTTTACAGGCTGTCATGAAAAAGGCCGCCGGGTTCTTCCGGCAGCCTGTGATTATTTCGTCCTCAGCGTCACAGGAGAATCCCCCAGATACTTCTGCAGGTTCCTGTAGGCCTTTTCCATATAGCCGATATGGTCATCACTCATACCGTCCGGCGGGGTCTGATCGCTGACCGCAATGCGATATTGATACTTGCCGTCCTGCTTGAAGCGCCAGACATAGGTTGGCGTATAGCAGACCTTTTCAAAGCTGAGCACACCGCCGTCCAGGGAAATTTGAAGCTGCAGGAGCATGCCCAGCACATTCCCGTCCTTCCGGCTTTCATTGATCAGGCTGCCCAAATTCCAGGCGCAAAGCACCTGCCGGATCGATCCGTTCGTATCCTTTGCCGTCAGCCAGCTGACCGGCTGAACAACCCTTGTCCCTGCGCCGACAATGACGTCCGCGCCGGCATCTGCCAGCTGCTGCGCCAGCTCCTTCTGGGCTGCCGTGGGTTTGGATGCGCTGACCTTGCCCCAGTTCAGGGACACGATCACCAGATCCGCCCCAGCCTCCCGCGCGTTTCGGATATCTGCCAGCATGGCGTCCGGTGTGCCTGAGATCAGGGTCATCGGCAGCGCATAGTCTGCCCCCTCGCTGCTGACAGCCTTCTTTCCCGTGCTGCTGATGGATTCGGTGTAATGCAGGAAAGCCACATCCACATTGTCCACCGTGACCATGCGCAGCGTATCCGCATCCGCCTGATTCACATAAGCGCCAAGGGTCATCATGCCCCGATCCCGGGCGGCTTGAACCGTGGATTGCATACCAGCCATTCCCTTGTCCATCGCATTGGGATAGCCAAGCGCCAGCAGATCCACACCCGCGTCAGACAGCATGTCCATCACATCTGAAGGGACGTTGACGCTGGATACCTTTTCTGTATCGCAGGTGACGTTTTCCAGGGTCAGCAGCGTCAGATCCGACTGCATTTCCTCCTGCAGGAGCATCATGATCTCCGTAAAATCATACTTGCCGGAATCGCTGTAATAGGCAGACTTACGGATGCCCTCCTCGATATTCACGCTGCCGCCCAGCGTCAGCGTTACCGTGCCGCCCGGTACAGGCGTTGGCGTAGGCACCGCTGTTGGCGCAGGGGTAAAGAGGATCTCCGGCATTTCCGGCGTCATCTGCACAGCAGGCTCCGCAGTCCTGTCTGAAATGGGAATCTGGCTCAAAGCCAGCGAGGGAATCGCATGATCCAGGGAAAGGGCAAACACGCTGCCGACGTCCATGTCAAAATCAGCTTTTCCCAACAGCCTCGGCAGCGTAGCCGCTGACAGCCCGACAACGATCACCGTTACCGCCAGCATGAAGATGGTGCCCAGGGATATCCCGCGTCTCGAAGGACGCTCGTTCCGCTTCTTTTCCACGGTGCATCCTCCCCCTTTTCTTTCGGGATATTACTCCTGACCAGCCTCGTCAGCAGGTTCGGTTGCCGGAATCTCCCCTTCAGCAGGAGCAGCTTCTTCCACAGCGGTCTCCTCAGCATGATCGGCATGATCATGACCGGCATGCTCGTCGGCTTCCTCCGCACCATCGGCTGGCTCGGTGACGATCAGGGAATTGATGAACTCTTCGGTATAGTAATAAGCGCCGTCTTCGCCGCGATAGATCATACCGGCGTCGATCATCTGCTGCAGCTCAGCCGCAGAGGGGCCGTCATTGCTCTGGAAGAGCGTGGGGAACATCGCCAGCAGGGACGTGACCGCCAGCGCAAACACCAGCACAAAGCAGATGATGCGGACGATCAGCTTCTTCTGTTCTTCCTTCTTGTTCGTTTTGGTCGTTGTCTTGTTCATGGAAATTTCCTCCTGTCCAATCAATAATCGGATGCAGCATCTGCATCAGCATTTTCCTTTTTCCATACGCGCACCTGGGTTACACGGCGCTTTTCCATCTGGGTGACGAGGCCGCGGATCTCATCGGTTTCAAACTCTGCGCCGACAAAGGGAATAATCCCCAGTACCTCACCCGCAAAGCCACCGACGGTTTCGGCGTTATAGATGTCCTCCACGCCCATCATTTCCAGCAGCTCAGACAGCTGCATACCGCCGTCCACCAGCTTGGAGCCATCGTCCAGCGCAACCGTATCCTGCTCCACGTCATCATGCTCGTCGTAGATCTCGCCCACCAGCTCTTCCAGCACGTCCTCCATGGTGACGATGCCTTCCGTGCCGCCGAATTCATCCAGCACGATGATCAGATGGGTCTTCTGCGCCTGAAACAGCTTCAGCAGCTTGGACAGCTTCAACGTGGTCGGCGCATAAACCGGCGGCTTCATGATCTGGGTGATATCCTTGCAGCCCTCGTGCTGGCCGAGGTAGAAATCCTTCTCGTTGAGAATGCCCACAATATGGTCCATGTCCTCATGGAACACCGGCACACGGGAATAGCCGCTCGTGCGGAACAGCTCCGCCGCCTCCTCCATGGTGGCAGTATCCTCAATGGAGGTCACATCCACGCGGGGCGTCAGCACGGACAGTACATCTCGGTCATCATTGAACTCGATCGCCGAACGGATCAGCTCGCCCTCATGGGCGTCCATATCGCCTTCCGATTCCGCTTCATCCACCATCGTCATCAGCTCTTCCTCGATGAAGGATTCCTCCTCCTCGGAATTGAACAGCTTTGTCAGCAGCTTTTTCAGATGGGAAAACATGATGGAAAAGGGCGTAAACACTGTGCAAAGCACCTTCAAAACAGGCGCAATGGCCATTGCCAGCTTTTCCGGTGATTCCTTCGCAATCGTTTTGGGCGATACTTCGCCAAAGATCAGAATGACAATCGTCATCACTGCCGTTGATACAGGCGTGACCAGGTTTGGTTTGCTTGCCAGCAGCACCAGGAACAGGCTTGTCGCCAGCGAAGAAGCGGCAATGTTCACAATGTTATTGCCGATCAGGATGGTGGTCAGCAGACGATCATAATCCTCGGCCATGCTGTAGGCAAGCTTGGCCCGCTTGTTGCCGCTCTGCATCATGGTCTTGAGCTTGACCCGGTTGACAGAGGTAAAAGCAGTTTCAGAGGCAGAAAAAAAGGCAGAGAGCGCCACACAGACGATCAGTATGGCGATCATGATCCATAAATCAGGCGTCATGGATAATCAAGCAATCCTTTCCTTGTCGGTCCGTAGTTGAGTCGTGTCACAGCGGCATTGCGCGGCAGTTCAGGGCTGGCCCCGATCCTGGCCGTCAACGCCTGCGGAGGACACAGCACGGCCCGCAGACACAGGACTACAGGGAGGTTGATCCACGAAGCCGTCACTCCTTCCGCATACACAGATTGATACAGAATGCATTATACCATGTTCCGGAACAAAATGCAAATAAAAACCACCCGATTTGCTGCTTACAGCAACATTTCAGGCGGTTCTTCATCACCAGGGACAATTTCTTCCGTTCAAGCCTGCCAGGATGCCGCTGCCAAAGGCAAACATCAGGTTATAGCCGCCGCAGTCACCGTCCACATCCAGCATCTCTCCTGCCGCATGGACGCCCGGCGCCAGCAGCGACGCCATCGTTGCCGGATCAAAATCCTGCACATTCAACCCGCCGGCTGTCACCTGGGCGCTTTCAAAGCCTTTCACACCGCGGATCTCAAGCATGAAATCCGCTGCGCACTGTACCAGCCGTTCGATCTGATCCTCAGTGATCCTTTTGCACAGGGCATGCTCTCCGGCCTTCATCCCCGCAGCGCGGAAAAGCGCATCCGCAAGCTTCGGAACGCAAAGCCCCGTCAGCAGCTCGCCCTGGGAACGTTCTCCCCAGGCAGAAAGCCTTCTGTGCAATTCCTGCCGGAGTGCGGCAGGGCTTTCAAATCCAAACGCACGGCTCAGGTCAATATGAAACAGATCTCCCGGCTGCACATACCTGGCACACTGCATGCTGCATACGCCGGTCACGCCGTAATCTGCAAACAGCAGCTCCCCTGCTTCCTGATAAACATCCGCCCCAGCCCTGGTCACCTTGACCGCGGTGCGGATTCGGATGCCGCTCAAACCGCGAATTGGCGCAGTCTCCGTCACGATCTGCGTCAGCGCAGGCTTCGGCGCATTCAGCCGATGGTCCAGCGCCGTCATCAGCGGCCAGGTGCTCCCATCGCTGCCCAGCTTGGGCTGAGCGCAGCCGCCGCCGGCAACGATCACCCGGTCAGCCTTCCATTTGTTCTCCCCGGCCATCACCGTCCAGCCATGCCGCGCCTTGAACAGCCCAGTCACCTGCACGCCGGTCACGATCTCCACCTGCAGTGCTGCGGCAGCAAAGCGCAGCGTGTCCAGCACGGAGGAGGCCATCCCGCTGACGGGATACACCCTGCCGCCATCCTCCTGCCGCATCCGAAGGCCCAGATGCTGCCAGAACCTGGTCTGTGCCTCCACACCGCAGCGGTCGAGGACAGCGTCCGCCCAGGCGCTGCTGCCGGGATACCGGCGCATCCCGGTATTCATCAGATTGCAGCGTCCGTTGCCGGTTGCCAGGATCTTTTTGCCGACACGATCCATTCGCTCCAGCACAGTCACTCTGTCGCCGCATTCCGCTGCCGCAATCGCCGCTGCCAGACCAGCCGCACCGCCGCCGATGATGACCACCGTCTCCATGCCTGTTCCTCCCTGCGTTTCTTCGCTTCCATTATAGCTTGAACAGCGCGTTTTCGCAATGATTTGATAAAAAAAGCGCACTTGGGCCGTTTCCGGAGCATCAAAAAGCGCCGGAAGCTTTATCCGGCGCTGTGGCTTGCAAAATTCCACCTTTTATTCCTGCAGGAGAATCCGCCTGGCTTTTTCATATTTTTCCGCCCAATACCGGAGCTTCTCCTCGGACAGATTGCTGCCCACACATCGGGTCTGATCTGAATTGTGCTTCAGATCCTCCAGCTTGACCTTCCTGGCAATCGGATGCTTTGCAATCGTCCAGACATAGTCAAAATAATCGACGCCGTCTTCATGAGTCAGCAGCCGGATCACCTCGATGACTTCCTCCGGAAATTCCTGCCTCAGATCTTCAAAGGTAACGTCCGTATCCTCCACCACATCATGCAGCAGCGCAGCCGTACAGCTGATCTCATCCTCCATCTGTTCCGCCAGATGGACCGGATGAAAGATGTAGGGCACCTGATTGTAATCCAGCTGCCCGTCATGGGCCTGATACGCGATTTTCATGGCCTTGATGGTCATCGGCGTATAGATCATCCTATCCCTCCGTTCATGAATTGCACAGGCCGATCCTGCAATATCCGGATGAAGCAGCATTTCCCTTGCATGAAGCGCCCTGAAGCAGCGTACGCTTTCAAAGAGGTGATCGATATGATGGAATCAAAACCACACAGCCACTACACCTGGCGTTCTCTTGTCCTCCTGCTGGCAGTCACGCTGCTATCAGGCGCTGCGGTCGGCTTCCTGACACAGCGGGAGTCTTCCTTCTATGAGGGGCTGAACAAACCCGCTTTCGCTCCTCCCGGTTGGCTGTTTCCTGTCGCATGGACGCTGCTGTATGCCTCTATGGCGACTGCCATGTGGTTTGTGCTTCGCACCGGCAGCAAGGATCGCTGGATCATCCTGGGGCTGTATATCGCCCAGCTTGCCGTCAACCTCATGTGGCCGGTGCTGTTTTTCCTCCAGCAGACGCTGGGGCTGGCCTTCTTCTGGTTGGTTCTGCTCTGGATTCTGGCTGCAATCATGCTGTATCAGTTCTTCCGTGAGAGCAGAATTGCCGGTTACCTGGTGATTCCCTATCAGCTGTGGCTGACCTTTGCGGCGGTATTGAACTTCACGCTCGCAACGCTCAATCCGTAAGGTGATAGATACGTCGCAGCTCGGCTGTCATGCCGCCATCCTGTTCGTAGACGATCAGCGGCGGTTCCGGATGCAGCATGGGCTTGGCGTCCTTCATCGCTTCGATGAGCACCAGGTTGGCAGGCTTGTCCGCATTGGGATAGATCAGGCGGAAGCGCTTCGGCTCCAGCCTTGCACAGGAAAGCGCCGTCATGACCTCCAGCATTCGCGGTGCGGGGTAGATGAGGTTGAACCGCCCCTTCCCGCGCAGCAGCCGGTATGCGGTGCGGAACCATTCCACCAGCCCTGCCTCCGTCTGATGCCGGGCCAGAGAGAGCGTTTTTTCCGGATTCAGCAGCGTCGTCCCCGGCACGCCGTAGGGCGGATTGCAGACAATCACATCCAGCGAGCCGGGCTGCACTGCCTGCTCAGCTTGTTCCACCGGCAAATTGTGCACAGCGATCCGCTCCGTCAATCCGTTCAGGGCCACGGAGCGCGCCGCCATTTCTGCCATCTCCGGCTGGATCTCAAAGGCGTCAAAATGCGCCCCCTTGCCTCTGCCTGCCAGAAGCAGGGGCAGGATGCCCGTGCCTGTGCCAAAGTCAGCAGCACGATCCCGCGCCTCTACCCGGGCAAAATCAGCCAGCAGCACCGCATCCATTCCGAAGCGGAAGCCCCGCTCCTTCTGCAGGATACGGAGGCCGCCCAGCTGCAGGTCATCCAGCCGTTCATCAGCCTGGATTGTTACGGTGCCAGCAGCACCAGCTTCGTTGTCAAGCAATAGCCCTTTTCTCCTTCGTAAGAAATCTGGCACCAGATATCGCCGGTCTGCAGCAGCTTCATGGAGCCGCCCGCAGGGATCTTCGTCAGCTCCGGCGCTTCGTAGGAGCACCACTTGTACACCGGCAGCGCCTCGCTTGTGTTGTTGAGCGCCGTCCAGCCGGTCACCGCCTGCATGGTCGGATCATAGATCGGGATATCGTCCACCGCATAGTTGGTGGGTTTTTTGTAGCTCAGATACTGGGATGCGCAGTAGCCGATATAGTCGCCGTACTGCACATAGCTCCAGTCCCCTTCGCGTTCGATCAGCATGACCGCCTCGCCTCTGGGAATGCGGGTCAGGATGACGCTGTCATACAGATCTGCTTCATCCCGCATGGACAAGGGGTCCACGTCCGTATTGACATACAGAATGCCGATAGAGGGCAGCGGTTTGGTATAGGTCAGATGACGGGCCAGCACATAGCCGGTGCCCACGCCATGCTTGACATAGCTGAACGTCCCCTTCTCCTCCAACACAATCAGCTCGTCGCCGCTGGGAATGCGGGTGATGACCTCCGCCTCCGTGCTGGCGCTCTTGCGGAGGTTTACATAGTTGACCGTCTTCATGACCCATGCCGTGCGGCCTTCCGGCTCAACGGGCGCGGGCGTATTGGTGGGCTCAGATTCCGTGGTCTGCGTGGGGGTCGGCGTAGGATCTTCATCCCCGAACAGCAGATACTTGGTCATCACATAGCCAGTCAGGCTTCCCCAGCGGACAGCACACCAGGTCTCACCTCGTTCCGTCACGACAATCTCCGTTCCCTTGGGGATCTCCGCCGTCACGCTGTACGCCTCGCCGGGGCCGGAACGCAGATTGAGGGTGGAGGCCGTGGAATTGACGATCGCCGTCATTTCCTCCGCATCCGGCGCATCCGTAGGGGTAACACCGGTCGCGCCAAAATCCAGGCTGCTGTTGAGCAGATAGCCCTCGACGCCGGCCACCTCGACCCGGCACCAGGAGCCATCATTGGACAGCACGGTCACCTGGGTGCCATGCTGAAGCTCCATGATCGCCGTCGCAGACATGGAGGGGGCAGCCAGCAGGGAAACCGTATAGGATACATCCTCCAGGCTGACCATTGCCGAGGTATCCGCATTGATCGACCCCGGATAGGATTGATAGTAGGTCAGATAGTCCTTGGACACATAGCCGACCTTTGCGCCAAACTGCACCCGGACCCACTCGCCGGTGGTGCTCAGGACGCACAGCACCTCGCCTTCCGACAGCGTTTGGATCACATTATCATCAAAGCTGGGGCCTTCCCGGAAATTCAGGGAATTGGTGCCGCTCACCTTCGCCCAGAAGCTTATAGCAGTCGGTTTTTCGTCAGAGGTGGTCGGCGGGACGCCGTTGAAGGTCAGATTGTCGGTGGGCAGATAGCCGATGATCTCGCCATAGCGAACCATCGTCCATTCCGCTGCTTTGGCAAGCACGGTCACGCCTGCGCCGTTGGGCACGCCTGTCAGCGTTTTGCCCTCCGCACTGGCCGTATAACGGAGCGGAATGATATCCCCCGCGCCGGGCAGCGTGACCGTTGCCTGATCCGGTACAGCGGGAGAAATCTCCGCCGGCGGTTCCGTGCTGACTATGTCATTGCTGCTACCCGCAGGAAGGATCGTGTGGGCAAAGGTGTACTGCACCCGGTCGCAGCCTTCGTAATAGAAGCCAAGGATCTGATCGTAGGTATAGCCCATCTGGGCCATCTTCTGTGCGCCGCGCTGGCTCATGCCGATGCCATGGCCTGCACGGGCAGCCGTCACCCGGAAGCCGCCGCTGAGCTTTTCCACCGTCCACAGCTCATTGTCGGACGATTGAATGCTCATGCCCAGCTTGGATTCCAGGTCGTCGAAGATGGAGAATGTCAGCGTTGTATCCACCGTTTCCCCATCCGCCAGCACAGTCACACCAAAGTCTATCAAGGTGTACAGACGGCTGGGGGCTGCGTATTTGGGGGTATGCGGCACCACGGAGTTGATCGTCTGGATCACCGCCGTATCCCCCAGCTGTGCTTTGGCCGCTTCGGAGAGCAGCTCAGCCAGGTTGGCATTCTGGCCGGCCTGATCAAAATCTGTGTAGATAGTAGCCCTGCGGCGGGAGCTGTAAGTGTTTGCCGCATCAAAGGGATCCTCCTTGACCTTCAGATACGCATAGCCGGTGCCGCCCCAGACGTTTCTGGAGGCCTCGGTTTGGCCGCCGTTGGAAGCCGTATAAAAGGAACCGGTCAGGGAGCTTCCATGCTGCACAACAATGCCCTGAGTCGCATCCACCGCCCGGGTCGCATTATTGGCAGAAGCAGACATGCCTCTGTACACCTGGAAGCTGGAGGTATCATTGACGTCATAGCGATCGCCGCCACTGACAGCCATCTCCCTGAGCACATAGGTACGCGATGCAACCGCCTGGGCTTTGAGCGCTTCCAGCGGAAAGGACGAGCCCATTTCGTAGGGCACAACACCCTTGAGATAGTATTCCAGATATACATGCACAATGGGGTACAACCGGTAGGCGCCGTTATTCTCAACCGCCAGAAGCTGCAGATCGCCCGGATACAGGTTGCTGGCGCTGTTCGCCTGGGCGATGGAGACCGCGCTGTTTCCGTTGGCCTGATGGCGGCGCAGACGCATCTCCTTGCCCATGGCATAGGTCAAGCCATTCATGGTCATGGTGATGCTGCCCGTGGCTTTATCAAAGCCGATCTTCACCTGATCGCCCGTAGAGAGAGACATGGCCGTATTGCCGTTCACCGAATAATTGCCGGTGACCGTCACATCCAGTGCCGTGACGTCTCCGATCGACTTCAGCCACACGCGCACCATGCCGTCCCGCACGGTGGAGGATTTCTTCAGCGGTGCGCTGAGCACGATCACATTCTCCAGGCCTTCTGCTGCAGCCACGGAGGAAAACAGAAACGCCATTGTCATCACAAGCGCAGCCATAGCAGCTGCAAGCCGTCTGCAACGCATGTGCGTACCTCCTTGTTCCCGAATATACTCTCTGTTATTGTACCACATTCCCCTGCGTCTGTCACGACCAGATGTAACAAATCCCCGAAATCCCATCAAAAAAGCAGACGCTGCATTGCTGCAGCGTCTGCCGGTTGAATCAATTATTCAGCCTTGGGCTCTTCGGTCTTCTTCTTGCGGGTACGCTTGGGCTTCTCCACAGGAGCCTCGGCAGCCTCAGCAGGGGCCTCCTCGACCTTCTTCTTACGGGTGCGCTTGGGCTTCTCCACAGGCGCTTCGGCCGTCTCAGCAGGTGCTTCCTCGACCTTCTTCTTGCGGGGCGCGCGGGGCTTCTTGGGCTTGGGCGCTTCCTCCACGGCGATCTCGACGACCACGGGGTTGGGCTCGGCAGACACTTCAGCCACAGGCGCAGCGTCACTGTTCACCAGCAGCTTGTACAGATCCATGTACTTGCCGGCGGAATTGGTCCAGCTGTAGTCGCCGCTCATGCCGCGCTGCTGGAGCAGAGCCCACACATCCTTGTGATTGTGGTAGTAATCACAGGCACGCTCGATGACATGCAGCATGTCATGGGCGTTGTAGTTGAAGAAGGAGAAGCCGTTGCCGTCGCCGGTGTACTCATTGTAGCTCAGCACGGTATCGCGCAGGCCGCCGGTTTCACGGACGATCGGGATCGTGCCGTAGCGCAGGGCGATCAGCTGGCTCAGGCCGCAGGGCTCGAACTGGCTGGGCATGAGGAACATATCGCAGCCGGCGTAGATCTGATGGGCCAGCGCATGGTCCATCGCGAAGCGAGCGGCCACCTTGCCCTTGTACTCGCCTTCAGCCCAGGAGAACAGGTTGACATAGCGGCTCTCGCCCATGCCCAGCACCACCAGCTGCACATCCTGCTTGAGCAGGTCGCCGATGATATAGTCCACCAGATCCAGACCCTTCTGATTGCTCAGGCGACCCACCATGCCGATGATCGGCACATTGGGGTTGACCTCCAGGCCCAGCTTCTGCTGCAGGTCCGCCTTACAGGCAGCCTTGCCCTCCATGTTGTCCAGGGAATAGGTCGCAGCGATGCGATTATCAATGGCGGGATCGTAATCGACCATATCGATGCCGTTGAGCACGCCGAACACCTGATGCTTGCGGGCGCGGAGCAGACCATCCAGGCGCTCGCCGTAGTAGGCAGTCTGGATCTCCTCGGAATAGGAGGGGCTCACCGTGGTGATCAGGTCGGAATACACCAGCGCAGCCTTCATGAAGTTGGCGCAGCCGTAGCATTCCAGCTTGTCATCCGTCCACAGGCCGTTGTCGTTCAGGCCCAGGATCTCCTTGACCTGATTGATGCCGAACACGCCCTGATACTGCAGGTTGTGGATGGTGAACATGGTCTTGATATTGGCAAAGAAGGGCAGATGTGCGTACTGGATTTTCAGCAGCGCAGGCACCATACCGGACTGCCAGTCATGGGCATGGATCACGTCGGGCTGGAAGTCCAGCAGGGGCAGGCAGTTCAGAGACGCACGGCAGAAGAAGCCATAGCGCTCGTACTCATCGCCGCCCATGCCATAAATATAGGGACGGCCAAAGTAGAACTTATTGTCCATGAAGTACCACTTCACACCGTCCTGCTCCAGCATTTCGATGCCGCAGTACTGACGGCGCCAGCCCAGCTCCACCTCGAAGTCACACACATGAGTCATCTTGCTGGTGTACTTTTCGGGAATGGCAGCGTACAGGGGCAGGATCACGCGAACGTCATGGCCTTCCTTGGCCAGCACGGGCGCAAGCGCACCAACCACGTCCGCAAGACCGCCGGTCTTGACAAAGGGGACGCATTCGCTGGCAGTAAACAGGATCTTCATATTGGTTCAACCTCCAAGTTGATGTCTAATTATCGGCCAATTGCATTTCAAAAGGCCGCGCCAACAGCATAACACAAATTGACGCGGCTTGCAACAGTTATCAGATCACAACATTCTTGGCGATCACGATCGGATATGCAGCGGGGCCGATCAGGCGGGCATTGCGCTTGATGACAGCCTGCTTGTCCAGGATGCAGTTCTCGATATAGGCGCCGGAATGGATCTGGCCATCCTGCATGATGATGCAGTTCTTGACATGGGCGTCGGGCGCGATGCACACGCCGCGGGCCAGGATGCAGTTCTCGACCGTGCCTTCGATCACGCAGCCGTCAGCCACCAGGGAGTTCACGACGGTGGCATTCTCGCCGTAGCGGGCGGGCATGTCGTCACGAACCTTGGTGTACACAGGCATGTCCTTGTCGAACAGGCTGTGACGGACGTCTGCGTCCAGCACATCCATGTTGAACTTGAAGAAGGACTGCACGGAATCCAGACGCCAGCAGGGACCGGTGTATTCCCAGGCATTGACGTTGGCCTTGCCTTCCTGGATCATGGGCAGCAGCACGTCGCGGCGGAAATCATGCAGGCCGTGAGCAACAGCCTTGTCCACCAGGAAGCGGAGCAGCTCACGCTTCATCACGACAACTTCCATGTAGGTCATGTCCAGAGAGGGATGGGTGGGCTCGACCTCGATGTCGGTCACAACGCCGTTCTCATCCACGGACAGATAGGTGCCGTACTCATCGCGCTGCATGGAGGGATCGCGGGTGTACATGACGGTCACGTCAGCACCGGACTCCTTGTGGCAGCGGACCATCTCGTCCAGATGGGCGTTGTAGATGATCTCGGAGCTGGAGAAGACCACATACTCCTGCTTGGAGCGGATCAGGTAGTCATTGTTGGAGCGCAGCGCATCCAGCGTGCCGGAATACACGCCGATGTTCTCGCGGGTCAGGAAGGGAGGCAGGATGTGCAGGCCATCATTCTTGCCGTGCAGGTCCCATTCCTTGCCGGAGCCCAGGTGATCCATCAGGGAGTGATAGTTCTTCTGGGTAATGACGCCGACGTTCTTGATGCCGGAATTCTTCATGGAAGAAACCAGGAAGTCGATGACGCGGTAGCGGGCAGCCACGGGCAGCGCGGCGATGGCGCGGATGAGCGTAAGCTCGCGCAGGCGGGCGTCGTTTTCGCCGGTGTAGATAACACCCATTACGTTCTTCATTGTATTCAATCCTTTCGCTGCTGTATGGAAGCAGAATCAGAAGTTTTCAGGATGCTCAGAAGGTGGTGTTCTCATCCACCTGAACGCCAGCCTTCACGGTGACGCCGGCAGGCAGCTGAACGCCGTTGCCGACAACAGCGATATCGCCGGTATCCTCGCCCACCAGAGCGCCGGGGCCCACGATGGCATTCTCAGCGATGATGCAGCGGCGGACGACCGCACCGCGGCGGATGATGGCGCCGGGCATGACGACGGCATCAATCACGGAAGCGCCTTCCTCAACGGTTACGCCGGCAAACACGACGGAGTGCTCAACCTTGCCGTAGATCTCGCCGCCCTCGGTGATCAGAGAATCCTTCACCACAGCGCCCTTGGCGATGTAATGAGGCGTCAGGCCGGGATTCTTGGCGAAAATGCGCCACTTCTTGTCATGCAGGTCGATGGGCATGGGCTGGCTGAGCAGGTCCATGTTCGCTTCCCACAGGGACTCGATGGTGCCGACGTCCTTCCAGTAGCCTTCGAAATTGTAGGCAACCATCTTCTGATTGTCATTGAGCATGGAAGGAATGATGTTCTTACCAAAGTCATTTGAGGAGGTCTTGTCGGCCTCGTCAGCGGTCAGATAAGCGCGGAGCTTGGACCAGGTGAAGATGTAGATGCCCATGGACGCCTTGTTGGACTTGGGGTTCTTGGGCTTCTCTTCAAACTCGACGATATTGTCCTGATCGTCGGTATTCATGATGCCGAAGCGGCTGGCCTCTTCCCACGGCACGGGACGGACGGCAATGGTGGCGTCAGCGCCCTTCTGAATGTGGTAATTCAGCATGGCGTTGTAATCCATCTTGTAGATATGGTCGCCGGAGAGGATCAGCACATAGTCAGGATCGTACTGCTCGATGAAGGCCATGTTCTGGTAGATGGCGTTGGCGGTGCCGCGGTACCAGTCGCCGGTCTTGCCGGTCTGGTAGGGGGGCAGAACAAACACGCCGCCGTTGGACAGGTCAAGATCCCACGGAGCGCCGGAACCGATGTAGGAGTTCAGCTCCAGAGGCATATACTGGGTCAGAACACCCACGGTATCAATGCCGCTGTTGGTGCAGTTGGACAGCGGGAAGTCGATGATGCGGTACTTGCCGCCATAGGGAACGGCAGGCTTGGCAACCTTCTTGGTCAGGACGCCCAGACGGCTGCCCTGGCCGCCAGCCAG
>JAFQIB010000039.1 GCA_017397765.1 Clostridia bacterium
GGTCGAACGACAAGTCGTTCTCCCGGCCGTTCGTTCGTGTAAGGAAGCTTTTCCTAACGGAAAAGCGCGAAAATCGCCGCGCATGTCGCCGATTTTCGATCTAAAGTCGAAGGGCTTGCGAGCCCTCCGACGCCTCCCGGAGTTCGTTGATGGTCTGGGGGGGAGCGCTGCAAGGCGCTCCCCTGTTTTTTTGCGGCGCTGGTGGGTTTTCCCTTGCAATTTGGGGAAAATCCTCATATAATAAAGATAGTATGCTTGCAGAGCTGAAGGCTTGTGCATAATTGGATATGGAAAGGGAGGTGGCTGCATGACCAACGTACCTGAGTACGTCATTGAAATGCTCCACATCACCAAGGTGTTTCCCGGCATCAAAGCCAACGATGACATCACATTGCAGCTGCGCAGGGGGGAGATCCATGCGCTGCTGGGCGAGAATGGCGCGGGCAAATCCACGCTGATGAGCGTGCTGTTTGGTTTGTATCAGCCCGAGCAGGGCGAGATCCGCAAGGACGGCAAGGTCGTGAAGATCAATAATCCCAACGACGCAACGGCCCTGCACATCGGTATGGTGCATCAGCACTTCAAGCTGATCGATGTATTCACCGTGCTGGACAACATCATTCTTGGTGCGGAGGATACCAAAATGGGCTTCCTCTCCAAGAAGAAGGCCCGGGAAAAGGTCGCTGCGCTGTCTGAACGATATGGCCTGAAGGTGGATCTGGATGCAAAGATCGAGGATATCACCGTCGGCATGCAGCAGCGTGTGGAGATCCTGAAGATGCTCTACCGCGACAATGAGGTCCTGATCTTTGACGAACCCACCGCCGTGCTGACGCCCCAGGAGATCGAGGAGCTGATGAAGATCATGAAGGGGCTGGCGGCCGAGGGCAAGTCCATTCTGTTCATCACCCACAAGCTGGGCGAGATCATGGCTGTATCGGACCGCTGTACGGTGCTGCGCAAGGGCCGCTATATCGGCACGGTCAACACGGCCGATACCAATCAGGCGGAGCTGTCCCGCATGATGGTCGGCCGGGACGTGCAGCTGGTGGTGGATAAAGCGCCTGCTGTGCCTGCCGAGGCAGTGCTGACGGTGAAGAATCTGTCTGTCAAGTCCAAGCTGTATAACCGGGAAGCGGTCAGGAATGTCAGCTTTGCTGCCAGGGCCGGAGAGATCGTCTGCATTGCGGGCATTGACGGCAACGGCCAGAGTGAGCTGGTGCATGCCATCACCGGCCTGGAGAAGGCGGCAAAGGGAAAGATTGTCCTCAACGGGACGGATGTGACCTCTGCGCCCATCCGCAAGCGCTCCAAGGCGGGCATGTCCCATATTCCTGAGGACCGGCACAAGCACGGATTGATCCTGGACAACACGCTGGAACAGAACATGGTGCTGCAGAAGTACTATGAGCCCCGGTTCCAGAAGGCGGGCTTCATCCGCTTTGACGCCGTGCGCGCCTATGCGGAAACGCTGATTGAACAGTATGACGTTCGCTCTGGTCAGGGCCCTGTGACGGTGACTCGCTCCATGTCCGGCGGCAACCAGCAAAAGGCGATCATCGCCCGCGAGATTGACCGGGATCTGCCGCTGATCGTTGCAGTTCAGCCCACCCGCGGCCTGGACGTCGGCGCGATTGAGTATATCCATCGTCAGCTGGTCACTGCACGCGATGCGGGCAAGGCGGTGCTGCTGGTTTCTCTGGAGCTGGATGAGGTGATGAACCTTTCCGACCGCATCCTGGTGATGTATGAGGGAGAAATCGTGGGCGAGCTGGACCCGAAGAAGACGACCGTGGAAGAGCTTGGCCTGTACATGGCCGGCGCAAAGCGGCAGGGGAAGGAGGCGGCTGAAGCATGAAACGGTTTGACCTGCGGGAACTGATGGGCAAGGCCGGCTTCAAAACGGTGCTTGCGTCGCTGATTTCCATTCTGATCGGTATGGCGGTAGGCGCGGTTGTTATCATTATTTCCGGCCTGACCAATGACAACCTGGGCGGCAAAACGGTGCTGGAGGGCATCCAGCTGGTTACCGGCGGCCTGTTCTCCACCGGCCGCAATGCGACAACCGGTGCGCTGACCTTCGGCTTTAATCCGCAGCTGATGGGCAATATGCTCTTCCGCGCGATGCCGCTGATCATGACCGGCCTGAGCGTGGCGCTGGCCAACAAAACCGGCCTGTTCAACATCGGTGCGCCCGGTCAGTACCTCATGGGCACGGCGGCGACGCTGTATATCGCGCTGAGCCTGCCCACGGGCACGGGCGAATCGCTCCAGCGCGTTTCGGGTGAGTTTGCAACGCATATGGAAGCGCTGGGCATGACAGGTGCGACCTATCCGGCATGGCTGGTCTGGGTGTTGGCCTTCATCGGCGGTATGCTGGCCGGTGCGCTCTGGGGAGCAATCCCGGGCCTGCTCAAGGCCGTGCTGAATATCAATGAAGTGCTGGCCTGCATCATGACCAACTGGATCGCCGCCAACGTGGTGACCTGGATCTTCGATGCCTCCAAGCTGCAGAATGCAGTGGAAAATACCAAGCGCGCCTATATCTACAAGACGTCGTTCAACGGTGTGCAGACCTCCAAGCTGGGGCTGGACAAGCTCCTGCCCAACAGCCAGGTCAGCGGCGGCATTGTCATTGCCATCCTGATGGCGATTGTCGTTTATATTATCCTGAACAAGACCACCTTCGGCTATGAGCTGAAGGCCTGCGGCTCCAACCGTTTTGCAGCCCGGTATGCGGGCATCCGGGATAAGCGCAGCATCGTCATTTCCATGGCGATGGCCGGTGCGCTGGCCGGTGCAGGCGCTGCGCTGTATTATCTGGCGGGCAATACCGAGCTGTACTGGGAGACCTCCCAGAGCCTGCCGGCAGTGGGCTTCAACGGCATTCCCGTGGCGCTGCTGGCAGCCAATAATCCCATCGGCGTGATCTTCTCCGGCCTGTTCATGTCCATGCTGGAAATCTGCGGACAGAAGCTGAAGGACCTGACGGCCTTCAATGAGTACATCACCGATGTGATCATTGCTGTGATCGTGTACCTGTCCGCCTTTGCGATGTTGATCCGCATCCTGCTGAGCAAGCGGAAGTCCGGCGGAAAGGAGGCGCTGAAGTAATGGATATTCTCGCGATCCTTCAGAGTGATTCGATGGCCTTCCTGATCCGGCAGACGCTGCTGTTTGCGGTTCCGCTGATGATTGTAGCGCTGGCCGGCGTATTCTCCGAGCGCAGCGGCGTCATCAACCTGGCCCTGGAGGGCATCATGATTTTCGGCGCCTTTGTGGGCGTGCTGTTTGTCAACAGCATTGAGAAGCTGGGCTGGTTCCAGTCAGCCTATGAAACGCTGAAGCTGGTTCCCAGCGGCAAGGCGGAGATGGATTTCAGCCTGCTGCTGCAGACCCAGGGCTTTGCCTTGCTGGCGATGGCGGTCACTGCGGTCGTCTGCTGCATTTTCTCCATGCTGCTGGCCTTTGCTGCCATCCATCTGCGGGCTGACCAGACCATTGCCGGCACTGCGCTGAACATGCTGGCGCCTGCGCTGGTGCTGTTCCTGGTGCGCATGATCGCCAATCAGAATACGCTGAATATTGCCGGCGAAGCAAGCAGCTGGTTCATGCTCAAGGAGAGCTATTTCGGCTTCGGCATCAAGCTGACCCGTACGACCAAAACAGCCTCCATGGGCTTCCTTGGCCAGGCCTTCATCAACCAGGTCTACCCGATGACCTATGTGTGCATTCTGCTGTTCATTGTGATGGCCGTCTTCATGTACAAGACCCGCTTCGGTCTGCGGCTGCGGGCCTGCGGTGAAAACCCGCAGGCGGCGGACAGCCTGGGCATCAATGTGTTCAAGATGCGCTATGCCGGCGTCGGTATTTCCGGTGCACTGGCCGGCATCGGCGGCTTCCTCTATGCAACGACGACCATGAACTGCTCCTCCAACGGCGATGTGGCAGGCTTCGGCTTCCTGGCCCTGGCGGTCATGATCTTCGGCAACTGGAAGCCCGGCAACATTGCCATGGCCTCCCTCCTCTTCGGTCTGCTCAAGTGCATCTCTGCATCCTACAGCACGCTGGACTTCAACGCTGACCGTGTGTATGAGTTTGCGCAGCTGGGCATCAGCAAGCATCTGTACAATCTCATGCCCTACATCATCACCCTGGTGGTGCTGGCCTTCACGTCGAAGTCCTCCCGCGCCCCCAAGGCAGAGGGTATTCCCTACGACAAATCCACACGTTGACCCCTGCGGCGGACGGCTCTTGACAGCTGTCCGCCGCTGCTGTCGTTCAGGCAGGTTTTACCAGTTGTCCCTTTCGGTCACGGATCGGCCAGATGGAGCAATAATCAAAACGATGTTTGAGAAAATGGCAGAAATGTTCGGAAAATCCCTTGACATACACAGGGGGATGGGGTAGAATACCTCTGTAATGTTTACTGGTCGGGATTGATCAGCCTGGCCGGACAGTGTACCTGAGGAGGCGCCGCCATGACCTGCCAGCAGCTGGTTGTCCGTCTGGGGGAGGCGTGTATCCTTTTCGGGATTGTCAATGGGATAGCATGAGCACGATCTGATTGTATACAGACCGTGCTCTTTTTCGTGAAATAACCGGTTCGCAGCAGACAGGAGGAATTGTCATGAAGAAGGTTGCCATCATCATGGGCAGCGACAGCGATCTGCCCGTACTCAAGCCCGCTTTTGAACAGCTCAGGAAGCTGGAGATCCCCTTTGAAGCCCATGTGTACAGCGCGCACCGCACGCCGGTGGAGGCCGCTGCGTTTGCCAGAAATGCCCGGGAAAACGGCTTCGGCGTGCTGATCTGCGCTGCCGGCAAGGCGGCCCATCTGGCTGGCGCCTTTGCAGCCCAGACGACGCTGCCGGTGATTGGCATTCCGGTCAAGTCCTCCACGCTGGACGGCCTGGACGCGCTGCTCTCCACCGTTCAGATGCCCTCCGGCATGCCGGTGGCGACCGTGGCCATTGACGGCAGCGCCAATGCAGCCCTGCTGGCGGCTCAGATCATCGCTGTGGAGGATGCGGCGCTGGCCCAGAAGCTGGATGCGATGCGCAAGGCACAGCACGATGCCGTCATCGCCAAGGATGCTGCGCTGGTGATTGAATAAGGAAAAACCGAACATTCTGCAAAAAATGTCGGCTGAATATTCATTCTGTAAAAAGAAGAAGGAAGTAAATATGGAAAACAAGCTTTGGCTTGATGCGGAGGAATTGCACGAGGAGCTGGACAAGCCCCAGGATGAGTGCGGCGTGTTCGGCATCTACCGCAGAGAGGGCAAGGGCGTCGTGGCGGAGACCTACCATGCGCTGTACGCCCTTCAGCACCGCGGTCAGGACAGCTGCGGCATGTGCGTCAACACGGACGGCGTGATGAAGAAGTATCGCGAGAGCGGCCTGGTCACCGAGGTGTTCACCCGCGATATGCTGATGAAGATCGAAGAGGGCAGCATGGCGCTGGGCCACTGCCGGTATGCGCCGGCGGACATGAAGAGCCGCTCCAATGCCCAGCCCATCCTCATCAATCATCATAAGGGCGCCATGTCCCTGGCCTGCAACGGCGCGCTGACCAATGCCGCTGAGCTGCGGGACGACCTGGAGGCCGGCGGCGCGATCTTCCACGCCACCGCGGATACCGAGGTCATTGCCTACATTATCACCCAGCAGCGTCTCAAATGCGGTTCGATCGAGGATGCGGTGTTCAGCATGATGAGCATCATCAAGGGCGCCTACTCCATGGTGGTCATGAGCCCCACGAAGATGATTGCCTGCCGCGATCCCCATGGCTTCCGCCCGCTGTGCATGGGCCATATCGGCGATGACATTGTCTTTGCCTCCGAGTCCTGCGCGCTGGATGCGGTGGGCGCCACCTTTGACCGGGATATTGAGGCCGGTGAAATGGTGGTTGTCAGCCGGGACGGCATTGAATCCCGCAAGGTCAAGGGCGCATGCCATGATGGCCTGTGCGTGTTTGAATTTGTGTATACCGCCCGTCCTGATTCCATCATCGACGGCAGCAGCGTGCATGAAGCCCGCAAGCTGGCCGGCGCCTTCCTGGCCAAGGCGCATCCTGTGGAGGCGGACGTCGTCATCGGCGTGCCGGATTCCGGCCTGGATGCGGCGCTGGGCTATGCCCAGGAGAGCGGCATCCCGTACGGCATCGGCTTCCTGAAGAACAAGTATATCGGCCGTACCTTTATCCTGCCGGAGCAGAAGCAGCGGCAGGATGCGGTGCGCATCAAGCTCAATGCCATCAGATCCACGGTGGCGGGCAAGCGCGTCGTCATGGTGGACGACTCCATCGTCCGCGGCACGACCTGCGCCCACATTGTCGGCCTGCTGCGCGAAGCGGGCGCGACGGAGGTGCATGTGCGCCTGTCCTCGCCGCCCTTTACCGATGTGTGCTACTTCGGCACGGACGTAAGCAAGCGGGAGACGCTGATTGCGGCCAACCACACGGTGGAGGAGATCTGCGAGATCATCGGGGCGGACACAATCGGTTACCTGCCCCTGGAGGCCTGCGACAAGATTGCTGCCGGCAGCAAGTGCCAATTCTGCAAGGGCTGCTTCACCGGGGAGTATCCCATCGCCCCGCCGGTACGCAAGCACATCAATAAATATGACCAGCCCCTGACCATCGAAAAGAAGAACAAGGAATAAAGGAGATACTTTCATGAAGAGCGAGAGCGCATCCTACAAGGCTGCCGGCGTTGACATCGTAGCCGGCTACAAGTCCGTTGAACTGATGAAGAAGCATGTTGCCCGCACCAAGACGGAGGGCTGCGTGGATGACATTGGCGGCTTCGGCGGCTGCTTCGGCCTGAATACCGAAGGCATGAAGGAGCCCGTGCTGGTCTCCGGCACCGACGGCGTGGGCACCAAGCTGAAGGTGGCTATGCTGCTGGACAAGCATGACACCATTGGCATCGACGCGGTGGCCATGTGTGTTAACGACGTCATCTGCTGCGGCGCCAAGCCGTTGTTCTTCCTGGATTACATCGCCTGCGGCAAGAACATTCCCGAGAAGATCGCGGATATCGTCGGCGGCGTGGCGGAGGGCTGCGTGCAGTCCGGCTGTGCGCTGATCGGCGGCGAGACCGCGGAGCATCCCGGCATGATGCCTGAGGATGATTATGATCTGGCTGGCTTCACCGTGGGTATTGTCGATAAGGCGAAGATCATCGATCCCTCCACCATGAAGGCTGGCGACGTGATCATCGCGCTGCCCTCCACGGGCGTCCACTCCAACGGCTTCTCCCTGGTGCGCAAGGTGTTCGGCCTGACCGACGGCGCGCAGGACAAGACCTATCCCGAGCTGGACAAGTCCCTGTTCGAGACGCTGCTGACCCCCACCCGCATCTACGTCAAGTCCATCCTCGCGCTGCTGAAGGAAGTGCAGCCCAAGGGCATCTGCCACATCACCGGCGGCGGCTTCTATGAGAACATTCCGCGCGCGCTGCCCGAGGGTCTGTGCGCGAAGATCAAGCGCTCCGATGTGCGCGTGCTGCCCATCTTCGATATCATTGCCCGCGAAGGCAATGTGCCCGAGCGCGACATGTTCAACACCTACAACATGGGCGTTGGCATGACCGTCACCGTTGACCCCGCCGATGTGGAGAAGGCGCTGGAGATCCTGCGTCAGAACGGCGAGGACGCCTACGTCCTGGGCGAAGTGGTCAAGGGCGAGAAGGGCGTGGAGCTGTGGTAAGAGTTGCTGTGCTGGTGTCCGGCGGCGGCACCAATCTGCAGGCGCTGATCGACGCGCAGCAGCGGGGAGAACTGGGCGGCGGCACAATCGCCGCGGTCATCTCCACCAAGGAGGGTGCGTATGCCCTGGAGCGCGCGAAGAACGCCGGCATTCCCGGTTACGTCATTCCCCGCAAGGCCTATGCCAACAATCAGGAAATGACCGTTGCGCTGGTGGAAAAGCTCAAGGAGCTGGATATCCAGCTGGTCGTGCTGGCTGGCTGCATGGTGATCTTCTCCCATGAGCTGGTGGACAATTACCCCAATGCCATCATGAATGTGCATCCGGCGCTGATCCCGGCCTTCTGCGGCAAAGGCTTCTACGGCCTGCATGTGCATGAGGCAGCGCTGTCCTATGGTGTGAAGCTTTCCGGTGCGACGGTGCACTTCGTCTCCGAGGAGTGCGACGGTGGTCCTATCATCGCGCAGAAGGCCGTGCCTGTGCTGGAAGGCGATACGCCCGAGACGCTGCAGAAGCGCATCATGGAAGAAGCTGAATGGAAACTCCTGCCCGAAGCGGTCGCCCTGTTCTGTGAGGGCCGTATCACCGTCGAAGGCCGTAACGTTCACATCCGATAAGGAGGATATACAGATGCAGACCTTTGATTTCAACACCCTGCTGAACACCAACACCTATCCCGGCCGCGGCATCTGCCTGGGTATTGACGAGACCGGCGAGAACGCCGTAATCGTGTACTTCATCATGGGCCGCAGCGTCAACAGCCGCAACCGCATCTTTGAGGAGAGCGAGGACGGCATCATCACCAAGGCGTATGACGAGAGCAAGATGACCGATCCCCACCTGATCATCTACGCGCCTGTGCGCGATCTGGGCGACGGCCGCGTCATCGTCACCAACGGCGACCAGACCGACACCATCCGCGACTTCCTTAAGGAGGGCAAGACCTTCGAGGCAGCGCTGCGTACCCGTACCTTTGAGGATGATCTGCCCAACTGCACCCCCCGCATCTCCGGCATTGTGGAGGTCAAGGACGGCGCGGCGATGTACAAGCTGTCCATCCTCAAGTCTGACGCGCACGACGATTCCTCGGTGCAGCGCTTCTTCTACGAGTATCCCCAGCCCAAGGCCGGCATCGGTCATTTCATCCACACCTACAAGTGCGACGGCAATCCCATCCCGTCCTTTGAGGGCGAGCCTGAAAAGGTCACCCTGAAGGGCGATATCGAGCAGCTGGCGCTGGATACCTGGATGAACCTCAATGAGGACAACAAGGTCAGCCTGTACGTCTCCTTCATCAACCTGAAGAGCTGCGAGGCTGACACCATCATCATCAACAAGCACGAGCAGGAAGAAGTGGAGGCGTAATACAATGAACGAACTGGAACTGAAGTACGGCTGTAACCCCAATCAGAAGCCTTCCCGTATCTTTGTGGAAAACGGCGAGCTGCCCATCAAGGTGCTCAACGGCAAGCCCGGCTACATCAACTTCCTGGACGCCTTCAACGGCTGGCAGCTGGTGTGCGAGCTGAAGAAGGCCACCGGCCTGCCCGCTGCGACCTCCTTCAAGCATGTCAGCCCTGCCGGCGCTGCGGTGGGTCTGCCGCTGGATGAGACCATGCGCAAGATCTACTTCGTTGGCGACCAGGAGCTGTCCCCCCTGGCTTGTGCCTATGCCCGTGCCCGCGGCGCGGACCGTATGTCCTCCTTCGGTGACTGGATTTCCCTGTCCGATGTGTGCGACAAGTCCACCGCGCTGCTCATCAAGCCTGAGGTATCCGACGGCGTGATCGCCCCCGGTTATACCGACGAGGCCCTCGAGATTCTCAAGGCCAAGAAGAAGGGCAACTACAACATCGTCGAGATCGATCCTGCCTACAAGCCCGAGCCCATCGAGCGCAAGCAGGTCTTCGGCATCACCTTCGAGCAGGGCCGCAATGAGTTCGTCATCGATGAAGCGCTGCTGAACAACATCGTCACCGAGAACAAGGAGCTGCCCCAGAGTGCCAAGATCGACCTGATCGTGGCCCTGATCGTGCTCAAGTACACCCAGTCCAACTCCGTGTGCTACGCCAAGGGCGGCCAGGCCATCGGCATCGGCGCGGGCCAGCAGAGCCGCATCCACTGCACCCGTCTGGCGGGCCAGAAGGCGGACAACTGGCTGCTGCGCCAGCATCCCCGCGTCCTGGAGCTGCCCTTCGTGGAGAAGATCGGCCGCGCCGACCGCGACAATACCATCGACGTGTTCATCTCCGACGAGCCCGACGAGGTGATCGCCGAGGGCCGCTGGCAGAAGTTCTTCACCGAGAAGCCCGTCCCGCTGACCCGGGAGGAGAAGCGTGCCTGGCTGGATCAGCAGACCGGCGTGGCCCTGGGCTCCGACGCCTTCTTCCCCTTCGGCGACAACATCGAGCGCGCCCACCGCTCCGGCGTGAGCTACGTGGCCCAGCCCGGCGGCTCCATCCGCGACGACAACGTCATCGAGACCTGCAACCTGTACAACATGGTCATGGCCTTCACCGGCATGCGTCTGTTCCACCATTAATCAAACACCCATCCAGGATGGGCACCGAAGGAGTGCAGAGGGCGATCGGAAAGCCCTCTGCTCGCTCCCGCAGGAGCGAAATCTCCTTCTGTCTGATTGATGCTGCTGCAAGGGTTCCGCCTGCGGGCGGCCAAAGGGCTTTCCGTCATCCAACATCGCTTGAAGCTTTGCCTTCGGCAACTCCCCACCGGGGGGCCGCTTCTGCACGATGCCCTTTGGAAACCTTCGGGGCACATCCTTTTGAAGGATGCTTCGATGTTAGGAGAGAAAAAATGAAAGTTCTGATCGTTGGCGGCGGTGGCCGTGAGCACACCATCGCGATGAAGATTGCGGAGAATCCGCAGGTGACCAAGCTCTACGCAGCCCCCGGCAACGGCGGCATGGCCGCGCTGTGCGAGTGCGTGCCCTTCAAGGCCACGGACGTGGCGGGCATCACTGCCTGGGCGAAGGAAAATGCCATCGACTTTGTGGTTGTCGCGCCGGATGATCCCCTGTGCCTGGGCATGGTGGATGCGCTGGCGGAGGTCGGTATTCCGGCCTTCGGCCCCAACAAGGCCGCCGCCATCATCGAGGGCAGCAAGGTCTTTTCCAAGAACCTGATGAAGAAATATGGCATCCCCACCGCTGCCTATGAGACCTTCGAGGACTACGATGCAGCTGTGGCTTATCTGCAGACGGCGGATATGCCCATCGTGGTCAAGGCGGATGGCCTGGCCCTGGGCAAGGGTGTGCTGATCTGCAACACCCGCGAGGAAGCCATCGAGGCCGTTGATTCCATGATGAAGGACGAGAAGTTCGGCGCGTCTGGCAAGTCCGTGGTCATCGAGGAATTCCTGACCGGCCCCGAGGTGTCCGTGCTGGCCTTCACCGACGGCAAGGTCGTCAAGCCCATGGTGTCCTCCATGGATCACAAGCGCGCGCTGGATCACGACGAGGGCCTCAACACCGGCGGCATGGGCACCATTGCCCCCAACCCCTGCTACACCCCCGAGCTGGCCGAGCGCTGCATGCAGGAGATCTTCCTGCCCACCATCAACGCCATGAACGCTGAGGGCCGCACCTTCAAGGGCTGCCTGTACTTCGGCCTGATGATGACCCCCAAGGGCCCCAAGGTCATCGAGTACAACTGCCGCTTCGGCGACCCGGAGACCCAGGTGGTGCTGCCCCTGCTCAAGTCCGATCTGCTGACCATCATGCAGGCGACGGTCAACGGCACCCTGGCAGATACCGAGGTCGAATTCGACAACGGCGCTGCCTGCTGCGTGGTCATCGCCAGCGGCGGCTATCCGGTGAGCTACAAGTCCGGCTATGTGATCTCCGGCCTGGAAGCGGCAGGGGAGAATGCGCTGGTCATCCACGCCGGCACCAAGCTGAACGAGAACGGTGACATCGTCACCGCCGGCGGCCGCGTGCTGGGCGTGGTGGGCCGCTGCAAGTGCCTGCCCGGCGCAATCAGCAAGGCCTACGAAGCTGCGAAGAAGATCAGCTTCACCGACCTGCACATGCGGAGCGATATCGGTCAGCGCGGACTGGCTGCGATGACTGATTGAATTCGGAATTCGGAATGCGGAATTCGGAATTGAGAAAGTGGTTCCTGAATCTGCTGCCTTGATATTCCCTTCAAACAACAATCATGTACGCAATAAATTCAAGTAAATAAATTCCGAATTCCGAATTCATCATTCCGAATTTGGAATTCCGACTGATAAGGAGGAATTCCCATGAGCGTCAAGCGCATTTATGTGGAGAAGATGGCCGACTATGCCGTCGAAGCCAAGAATCTTCTCTGGGAAATTCGTCATATTCTGCAGATCAAGTCCGTCACCGGGCTGCGTCTGCTCAACCGTTACGACGTGGAAGGCGTTGCGGATGATCTGTACGCAAAGTGCCTGCCCATCGTGTTCTCCGAGCCCCAGGTCGACGTGACCTACGAGCAGCTGCCCGAGGGCGCGAAGGCTGTGTTTGCCGTGGAGTTCCTGCCCGGTCAGTACGACCAGCGCGCCGCCTCCTGCGAGGAGTGCATCCAGCTGGTCGGCCAGTGCGACCGTCCCACCGTGCGCTCTGCCCGCGTGTACCTGCTGGACGGCGATTTCACCGGGGACGAGCTGGCCCGCGTGAAGAAGCACGTCATCAACCCTGTTGAGTCCCGTGAGGCGGATCTGGCGGAAAAGGAGACCCTGCAGCAGGTCTACGAGACCCCCGATCATGTGGAAACCCTGACCGGCTTCACCACCATGGACATGGAGCAGGTGCAGGCCTTCGTCGCCAAGTACGGCCTGGCGATGGATAAGGACGATCTGGCCTTCTGCCGCGATTACTTCGCCTCTGAGAAGCGTGATCCCACCCTCACTGAGGTCCGCATGATCGATACCTACTGGTCCGATCACTGCCGCCACACCACCTTCCTGACCACCATTGACAAGATGGCGATCGAGAAGGCTGCGGTGGAGAAGGCCTTCCAACGCTATCTGGCGGCCCGCGTGACCGTTTACGGCGAGGAGAAGGCGGCCAAGCGCGCCATCAACCTGATGGACATCGCCACCATGGGCGGCAAGTACCTGAAGAAGATCGGCCAGACCCCCAATATCGACGTGTCCGAGGAAATCAACGCCTGCTCCATCAAAATCGACGTGGACGTGGACGGCGTGAACGAGCCCTGGCTGCTCATGTTCAAGAACGAGACCCACAACCATCCCACCGAGATTGAGCCCTTCGGCGGCGCGGCGACCTGCATCGGCGGCGCCATCCGTGATCCGCTCTCCGGCCGTACCTATGTGTATCAGGCCATGCGTGTCACCGGTGCGGCAGATCCCCTGGTGCCCGTGAGCGAAACCATGCCCGGCAAGCTGCCCCAGCGCAAGCTGGTGACCACCGCTGCCGCCGGCTATTCCTCCTACGGCAATCAGATCGGCCTGGCGACCGGCCTGGTCGATGAAATGTACCATCCCGGCTATGCCGCCAAGCGCCTGGAGATCGGCGCGGTGGTCGGCGCAGCGCCCGAAAAGAACGTACGCCGCGAGGTGCCTGCTGCGGGCGACAAGATCGTCCTGCTGGGCGGCCGTACGGGCCGTGACGGCTGCGGCGGCGCAACCGGTTCCTCCAAGTCCCATAAGCTGGAATCCATCGAGACCTGCGGCGCGGAGGTCCAGAAGGGCAATGCCCCCACCGAGCGCAAGCTGCAGCGCCTCTTCCGCGATGAAACGGTGACCCGCCTGATCAAGCGCTGCAACGACTTCGGCGCGGGCGGCGTGTCCGTGGCCATCGGCGAGCTGGCCGACGGCCTGATGATCGACCTGGACAAGGTGCCGAAGAAGTACGACGGCCTGGACGGCACCGAGCTGGCCATCTCCGAGAGCCAGGAGCGTATGGCGGTCGTGCTGGAGGCCAAGGACGTGGATGCGTTCCTGGCTGCGGCAGAGCGCGAAAACCTGGAAGCCACCGTTGTGGCAGAAGTCACCGAGGAGCCCCGTCTGCGCATGACCTGGAAGGGCGTGACCATCGTTGACCTCTCCCGCGAGTTCCTCAACTCCAACGGCGCGGAGAAGCACACCACTGTGGCTGTGCCTGAGGATGGCGTCAACCAGGTGACCTTCGAGGGCGACACCGTCACCGAGAAGCTGGCCAACATGGTCGGCAACCTGAATATCTGCTCCAAGCAGGGTCTGAGCGAGCGCTTTGACGCCACCATCGGCGCGGCGACTGTGCTGATGCCCTTCGGCGGTGCAAAGCAGTTGACCCCCAACCAGACCATGGTGGCCAAGATCCCCGTGCTGAACAGCGTGACGGATACCGTGTCCGGCATGGCCTACGGCATGCACCCCGAGCTGCTGGAGCAGTCCCCCTACGAGGGCAGCTACCTGGCGGTCATCGAGAGCGTGACCAAGCTGGTGGCGGCGGGCTTCGATTACAAGGAAGCCTACCTGACCTTCCAGGAGTACTTTGAGCGCATGGGCACCGAGCCCACCCGCTGGGGCAAGCCCTTTGCGGCGCTGCTGGGCGCCTTTGACGCACAGCTGGATCTGAACATCGCCTCCATCGGCGGCAAGGACTCCATGTCCGGCACCTTTGAGAAGATGGACGTGCCCCCGACCCTGTGCTCCTTCGCAGTGGCCCCCGGCAAGGCCAGCAACGTCATTTCTCCCGAATTCAAAGCCGCGGGCCATGCCATCCGCCTGGTCAGCTGCGACGCCCACGATACCGCCCAGCTGACCGCCAATTACGAGAACGTCTATGAGGCCATCAAGGCGGGCAAGATCGTGGCGGCCTGGGCGCTGGGCCTGGGCGGCATCGCGGAGGGCCTGTTCAAGATGGGCCTGGGTAATGCCATCGGCACCCGCATTGACGAGGATTTCGAGGGCGACCTGTTCGCCCAGCAGATCGGCGGCATGCTGATCGAGTGCGCAGCGGACGTGGACTTCGGCGAGAAGATCGGCGATACCATCCCCGCCTGGGTGCTGGAGTACGAGGGCGAGCGCATCGACCTCAGCGAAATGCAGGAGATCTACGAGGGCAAGCTGGAGAAGGTCTTCAAGTACCGCGGCCGCACCGGCGAGACCACCGAGAAGTTCACCTACAAGGCCGACAAGATCGTTGCGCCTTCCGTGAAGATTGCCAAGCCCCTGGCCTTCATCCCCGTGTTCCCCGGCACCAACTGTGAGTACGACACCGCCCGGGCGGTGGAGCGCGCCGGCGGCAAGGCGGAAATCCTGGTTATCAACAACCTGACCCCCGAGAAGATCACCGAGTCCATCCAGAAGGCCAGCGAGATCATTGCCCGCAGCCAGATGATCGTGCTGCCCGGCGGCTTCTCCGGCGGCGACGAGCCCGACGGCTCCGCCAAGTTCATCACCGCTTTCTTCCGTAATCCCGCGATGAAGGACGCCGTGCATGAGCTGCTGAAGAATCGCGACGGCCTGATGCTGGGCATCTGCAACGGCTTCCAGGCGCTGGTCAAGCTGGGTCTGGTGCCCTTCGGCGAGATCGTGGATACCAACGATCAGTGCCCGACTCTGACTTTCAATGAGATCGGCCGTCACCAGTCCATGCTGGTGCGTACCCGCATTGCCTCCAACAAGTCTCCCTGGCTGAGCCGCTGCGACGTGGACGACATCCACACCATCGCCATCAGCCACGGCGAGGGTCGCTTCGTGGGCCCGGAGAAGCTGCTGCGCGAGCTGGCTGCGAACGGTCAGATCGCCACCCAGTATGTGGATCTTGCCGGCAATGCCTCCATGGATATGCGCTTCAACCCCAATGCCTCCTACTTCGCCATCGAGGGCATCACCAGCCCCGACGGCCGCGTGCTGGGCAAAATGGGCCACACCGAGCGCTCCGGCGAGAACCTGTACAAGAATGTTCCCGGCAACAAGTACCAGCCCCTGTTTGAGGGCGGCGTGGATTACTTCGCCTGATCAGCTTGATCGGCGGACGATGCTCCTGAAAGAGTGTCGTCCGCTTTTTCTGTGATGAAAAGGATAGCGGCTGTGCATACTGATCCTGAATATCCGAAAGGGGATGACAGCATGGTAGAACAGGACACGATCAAGCTGCTGCGGGAGTGCGACGCAGGCGTGAAGATGGGCACAGCCTCCATTGACGACGTGCTGGCGCATGTGAAGGGCGACGCCTTCCGCAAAAAGCTGACGGACTGCAAGCGGCAGCACAATCAGCTGCAGGATGAGATCCAGAAGCTGCTGGATCGCTATCAGGACGGCGGCAAGGAGCCCAATCCCATGGCCAAGGGCATGTCCCACATGAAAACCGGCATGAAGCTGGCCATGGAGCATACCGACGCCACCATTGCCGACCTGATGACCGACGGCTGCAACATGGGGGTCAAGTCCCTGAACCGTTACCTCAACCAGTATGAAGCGGCGGATGAGGTCTCCAAGGACATTGCCAAGCGGCTGATCAATCTGGAGGAGCAGCTGGCGATCGACATCCGGCAATATCTGTGAATGCAAAGGAGCCTGCTCCCAAACGGAGCAGGCTCCTTTGTGTGAAAAAGGCAGAACGCACATTGCGCTCTGCCGGTGTGGTTTGTGGTAAATCAGCTGCCTGCCTGCAGGATTACACGGATGCCGTTGTCGAGTGCATACTGATGTGCAGGCGAGTGTTCCAAGCAAAGGATTGTCAGCTTCGGGCAGCCTGAGAATGCATTGCTGCCGATTTCCGAAACACTGGCGGGAATTTCGATAAGCAGCAGATTTGCACAGTCCTTGAAGGCATTTCTTCCAATTGCTGTGATTTGCCCGCCGGTAAAGACAACCTGTTCAAGACTGACGCAGTTCTCCCAGGCGCTGTCCTCCACGATGCGTACCATGGCAGGGACTGTCAGCGTTTTCAATGAGGCTCTGTCAAGCATGGTAAAGTAGAAGCGATATTCTGTTGCCATCAGATCCTTATCATAGGCGCGGAGCACCAGCAGGTAAGAAACGCCGGTTTTGAGGCTGCTGCCTTTGAGGTTGATGATTCGATCCTTGACTCTGCTTACCTGATCAAGTTGACTGCCGGTTCCTTCGGCATTGAGCGTGCGTAGCTGAGTTTCATAATAGGAAACATCTTCGCTTTCTGCCCATGTGATAGTCAGCTGGCTGCATGCAGCGTTCTTCGGCGAAGCGGACGGCTCGTCGCTGCAGATAATACCGGAAACATCCGGAGCATTGGCTGGATCACCCATGACACGGAAAAGAAAATCAGTCTTGGTTTCCGTGCCGTCGCTGTCGATTGCGGTGAGAAGAATCCGGTACATGCCGCCGTATTCAAGCAGAGATGCGTCGAATGTATGGGAGGTGCCTGTCAGACCGGTGTGCTCTTCAACGGTAATGCTATAGTAATCAAGCGGATCACCGAAAAAGTTCTCTTCTTCAGAGTAGTCCGTCGGCGCCTGCTTGCCCAGACGGAGCGTGTAGCTTTCTGCGCCGGCGTCGGTCCACTGCACAAGGATATCCTCCAGTCCGACATAATCCTTCACGGGGCTAAGAATTGCTGGCTTCGGATACTCTTTGCCGTTCACGCTGATGTAATAGCGGTCTGTTTTGATGATGGAGCTGCCGTTCATCGCGGCAAGCACGATGACGTAATAGTTGCCGTCTGCCAGTTCAGCCTCCGCAACACAGCCATCCGTGGTTGTGCTGCTCGCGTTGAAAAATGATCCGGACTTCTGCCGCAGGACCGAACAAGCATAGGAATCAGCGCCGTCCACAGGCGACCATGTCAGCTGTTGGTTTCCTGCGTTGAGCGTTGTCCAGTTGTTCGGCGTAAAGGAGACAGGGGTATTGCCAGCCTTCAGCGCCATGTCACCCGGCGTACCAAACCGGAAATATGCCTGCGAGGTGTAGGTGTCCCCCAAAGTGCCGACAACCTCCAGGTTGATCATGAAATGAGTGACTTGATAGACGTCCATGTATCTCTTCAGTCGGGCGCCGTCCAGGGTAACGGAGGATTCAGTGGTTGTATCTTCATACGGTGTATAGAAGGCTCCGGAGGGAATAAAAGCCCATATCTCATACTTGCATTCCGCAGCATTGGGAACCGGTTCCCATGCGATGACAAGCTCATCCTGGTAGGGGATCGTGATCATCCATTCTTCATGTGAGTCGATCACACTGTTGGCATAGGGGCTGATGAGCTTTGCATTTGAAGCAAGCAGCTCCTTCGGTGCGCTGATGTAGAAGCTGGGCGTCTGGATGGAGATCGATTCTTCTGTTGTGTTATCGATTACGTGAACAGAGATCCAGTAGTCCTTTCCTTGCTCAAACGCGGATGCGGGAATGACGCAGCGGGGCTCAGTGACATCTGTGGACCAATTCGAAAAAATGGACATTCCCTGGACAAGGCTGACTTCATAATGGCAGTTTATTGCACCGGTCCAGGTGATTTCGAAATCTGCAAGCGGGAATTCCGGCATTCCGTCATGTGTCTCAAGAATTTGAGGAGAGATGAACTCCGGGTAAACGAGATCGGCCATGCCGAAGTACAGATGGTAGGCCGGAGAGTAAAACTGCTCGCCTGCTTCGTTTTCGCACAGAAAGACAATGGAGGCACGGCTTTTGTAATCAGATGAAAACTGCCATGTATTTCCTTCGATGGGATTCGTAAAGCTGACATTTGTCGTTGAACCTGGAGAGTATTCTCTGTATATGCTGACAGATACGGATACGACCTGTACGCCTTCCTTGTTTTCCAGACTGATGTTTTGCGAAACGGCGGGGAATACGGTGGGATTTGCCGGGTCTGTGGATAGCGGCGTCAGAAGGGTAAAGGAATGTCCGGATGCCTTGCAGGGCAGACCGAGTGCAATCAGCGCATCATAGGTTGCACTGCCGGCGGGCGCGACAAAACAGGTGGTCGTTTCCTTTGTGGCAAAATCTCCGGGAAGATTTGCAAATGCTTTTTCGGCAAAGGAAACGTTTTCGCCTGCGATATTGATCATCGCCAGGTTTTCACAATAGCTGAACGCACTTTTGCCGATGGAGGATATGTTGGCAGGAATGTCGATGGAAACCAGGGCGTTGCAGTTGCTGAACATTCTGTCAGGAATACTTGTTATTCCGCTGCCGAGAGTTACGCTTCTCAAAGCTGTACATCCATCAAAAGCCGAATCTTCAATCTCCGTAATGCTGTCAGGCAGGGTCATGTGGGTCAGTGATGAACAGCCGGAAAAGCCGCGGGTGCCGATGGAAACCAGGTTTTTCGAAAGACTGATATCGGTCAATGAACTGCATTCGTAAAAAGCGTATGAGCCAATTGTCTCTACGCTGTCAGGCAGGGTGATGTGGGTCAGCGCTGAGTTGTATGCAAAGGCGCTGCTGCCAACGGAAATCAGATTTTTGGATAGCTTGACGGTAGTCAATGAGCTGCAGCCGTAAAAGGCGTAAGGATGAATAGTTTCTATACTATCAGGCAGGGTGATCGACTTAAAATGATGAGATGCCAGAAAATGAGAACCGATGCCTGTGATTGTCTGTCCATCGATCACTTCGGGGATTACCAGATCATCATCAAGCTTTCCCCCTTTTACGTTGGTCAGAATTCCGTCGGCTACAACAAAAATGATCGGGTTGTATGCTTTGTATTCTTCTTCAGTGATTGCTGCAATAGCTGTGATTGCAAATCCATGGTGGTTGATGCTGCTGTCGGTTTTAAGCCTCAGGGTGAAGCTGTTGCCCTTCAGTCCAATCGTCTTGCCCGCTAATTCTGTTCCGGTATAGCGGGACTCCTGACCATCGGGCTCCGTGACATACAGATAGTCGCAGTTTTGCTCAAAGCTGGTCTCCTCGGAAAAGGTCACGCTGATGTATTCTGCCGGCTCATTGTGCGAGTAAGTCCAGGTTATATCGCGTGAAGACGCATAGGGATGGTCAGATTCCGGGTACGCGTCTGCTGAGGCGCAGCACAAAGAAATCAGAAGCAGTACGATGATCTGCCCAAGCAGATATGTGATGTATTTACATTTCATTGCTGTCATCCTCCGGGTGTGAGCTTTGATTTGTGTATACATTATATATGAAATGACTGGGAAACGCAACAAGTGCATCAATAATTCTCCGGAATGTAGGCTGGCAGATACCTATTACATGTTGCAATTCCGGCCAACATGGGCTATAATAAGGAATGCTGTCACAAGGAGGCCATCCCCATGCTGCTGCATGAGTTCGATCCGGCAGAAACGGCGATCTTCAACCCGTCGATGGTATTCACCCCTGTCGAAGGCATGCCAAAGGTCGCAGTGAGCTGCTTTTCCTACGTCACCTTTGACCGGATGCTGGCGCTGTTTCCCGATGCGGTGCAGATCGCAGAGATGAAATGCGCCTCCCAGCGCTTCCCTGTGTACCGGGTGCGCTACCGGGATGTGGAGCTGGCGCTGTACATGTCGGGCGTGGGCGCGCCGCTGTGCGTGGGCAATCTGGAAGAGATCTACGCCCTGGGCGTGGACTGTCTGGTGCTGTTCGGCACCTGCGGCGTGCTGGATGGCAGCATTGGCGACTGCGCGGTGATCTTGCCGACCTCCGCATTGCGGGATGAAGGCACATCCTTCCATTATGCGCCGCCGTCGGATGAGCTGGCTGTCAATGTGCATCATGGGCAGCTGTTCCTTGATTTGCTGCAGGAGCTGAAGGTGCCCTGCACAAAGGGGAAGTGCTGGACGACGGATTCCATGTACCGCGAAACCCGGGAAAAAACTGCCCGTCGCAAGGCGAGCGGCTGCATCTGCGTGGATATGGAGTGTGCGTCGGTGGCGGCAGCGGCTCAGTTCCGCGGGAAGGAAGTGCTGCACTTCTTCTATGCGGCGGATAATCTGGACAGCGTCGAATGGGACGAACGCAGCCTGTCCAACGATGCAAATCTGGAAGAAAAGGATCGTGTTGCTTTGCTGGCCCTGGAGGCTGCGCGGCGCATCACGCTGAAGAAAAACGCCTCCAACGAGGCCTGAACATAAAAAGGAGCATACCATGCCTTACATTGCTACCACCTCCAACGTCTCCATCTCCGGCCGGAAAAAGGAAGCCATCAAGGAACGCATGGGCAAGGCCATCGAGCTGATCCCCGGCAAATCCGAGAGCTGGCTGATGCTGTCCTTCCGGGACAATGTACCCATGTATTTCAAGGGAGAGGACGACCCCTGCGCGATCATGCAGGTGAAGCTCTTCGGTACGGCGGACGAGCAGGCCTATGCGGAGCTGACCGAAGCGCTGACGGATATTATCCGCGAGGAGCTGGATATTGATCCCGACCGCATCTATGTCGCCTACGAGGAGATCAACACCTGGGGCTGGAACGGCGGCAACCTCTGATGGATCACCTGACGCCCTGAAGCATCATGACCTTTCCTGCGTGCGGGAAAGGTTTTTTGATTGACTTTATGAAAAAAGTTTTTCAGAAAATTCATAAACAGCTCTTCATATCGTTCACAAATTGTAGTATAATAAGGATGGACTTTTCCGGGCAGGGGAAACCTGTGCCCGTTTGACCGTTGATACAGGGGAGGTGGCAGGCTTGGCGGCGCTGTGGGATACGCTGGAACTTTATCTGTGGAATGTGCTGCACCGTCCGGGGCTGACTGATATTGCGGATATCCTGCTGGTGGCAGTGATCGTATACAAGCTGCTCATGCTGACCCGGGACACGCGAGGCAGCGCGGTGCTCAAGGGCCTGCTGCTGCTGCTGGTGCTGGTGGGCGTATCCAGCCTGGTGGGGCTGACAGCGCTGAACTGGCTGCTGATGGCGGTGCTCAACAACGGCCCCATCGTGCTGGTGATCCTCTTCCAGCCGGAGATCCGCAAGGCGCTGGAGCAGATCGGCCGCGGCGCCCGCATTGATGTGCGCCGGGATGAGGCGCAGGAGGATGCGGCCAAGCTGATCGACGAGATCATCCGCTGCCTGCTCAACCTCAGCCGCCGCCGCGTGGGCGCGCTGATCGTCTTTGAAGGCAAGACCGGCCTGAAGGATATTATCGAGAACGGTATTCCCCTGGATTCCCAGATCTCTGCCGGGCTGCTGGAGAATATCTTTGAACCCAATACGCCCCTGCATGACGGCGCGGTGGTCATCCGTGACCGGCGCATCATGTCTGCGGCGTCCTTCCTGTCCCTGACGGACGCATCCATCAGCCATGACCTGGGTACCCGCCACCGCGCGGCCCTGGGCGTGAGCGAAACCACGGATGCAACGGTGCTGATCGTTTCGGAGGAAACGGGTATCATCTCCATGGCCAGGGGCGGTAAGCTCATGCGCCATCTGGATCAGAAGGCGCTGAAGACCATCCTGGAGGGCATGTACATGCCGCAGCGCAAGGGCATCGGCAAGCTTTGGAACCGCAGCAGGAAGGAGGGGGCAAAGTGATGCAGCAAAATCCCTCATCCCAGCAGCCGCAGAAGGAAAGGAAGGAGCATCCCCGCCTGGACGCCTTTTTGCGCAAGCTGAAATCCATCCTGCTGGAAAACTGGGGCACCAAGCTGCTGGCGATCCTGATCGCCATCGCGCTCTGGGCCGGCCTGATCACCCAGGACCCTTCGCTGACAAGAGAAAAGCAGTTCCTGGATGTGGCTGTCAATGTGATGGGCGCGGATACCCTCAGGCGCAACGGCTACATTGTGCTGGAGGATACGAAGACCGCACTGAAGAACGTCGCGGTCCGGGTGAGCGTCCCCCAGGGGCAGTACACCAACGCCCAGGCGAGCAACTATTCCGTGCGCATCGACCTGAGCCGGATCTCCGGTACGGGCGAGCAGGACGTGAAGATCCTGTCCACCAACTCCTCGACCTACGGCACCGTGACGGAGATCGTTCCGCCGACGGTCAAGCTGACGGTGGACGAATATATCACCCGCTACCGCATCCCGGTGACTGTGGAGACCGAAGGGGTGCCGCCGGAGGGCTTTTATGCCGCCGAGCCGTCCACAGATCCGCCGATGATCGCAGTCAGCGGCCCCAAAACGGTGGTTGACCGGATTGCCAATGCAAAGGTCGTGGCGGATCAGACCACGCTGCAGGAGAAAGAGGGCACGGTCCGCCGGGCAATGAGCTTCCTGCTGGTGGATGAATCCGGCGCGCCGGTTGAAAGCAGCATGCTGCAGGTCACCAGTGAATCCGTGCTGCTGGATTCCATTGTGGTGGAGCAGGCGGTCTATGCCCAGCGCACGGTGGAGCTTTCCGATCTGGGCCTGGTGACCGGACAGCCGGCAGAGGGGTACGAGATCAAGGGCGTCTACATCAGCCCCGCCAGCGTCACCATTGCCGGCCGCGCGTCGATCATTGATGATATCAACCTGCTTTATGCGGACAGCACAGTCAATGTGAACGGCCTGACGGAGTCCGTCAGCAAATCGCTGCGGGTACGCCAGCCCTCAACCATCCGCTACTCGTCCACAGATACGATCACCGTGGCGGTGGAGATCGGGCCGATCATCACCACCAGGGCCTATGACGCGCAGGTGGAGCTGACGGGTCTGGCAGGAGACTGGCGGGAGGTCGGCGGACTGCGCACCGCGACGGTCTATCTTACCGGCGCACAGCCCTGGCTGGACGGCTTGAGCTCCGCGGACATCAACCTGAGCTGCGACCTGAGCAGCATCGCTGCAGCCGGTACCTACACGCTGCCGCTGACCTGCAAGGTGGAGGGCAGCGAAGGGCAGAGCTTCACCTATGACATCAGTCCCTCCAACGTGGTGGTGACGGTGATCGAACGATAATCGACGATCGTTCAATATTGGCCCGAATGTCCGGGCCTGAGAGGAAATACGAAAGGAGGCCGGGACGATGGGACAGTTTGCCAATATGCTCTTTGGCGCATTGCTGGGCTGGGTGCAGACCGCAGCGTCCTGGCTGTGGGGCCTGGTCACCAATACGAATGTGAGCGCCTGGCTCCGGTGGCTGCTGGATAACTGGCTGCCGCTGACGCTCCTGCTCTGCATCGCCGGGCTGGTGATCGATCTGCTGGTGTATCTCCTCCGGTGGCAGCCCTTCCGGGTGTGGCGGAGCTTCTTCAGCCGCTTCACCGCCCAGGCGGAGGAAAAGACTGCATTTGAGGTGCAGCAGCCGATCCTGCAGCGCAAATGGGTGTATGCAGACGGAACGACCACGGTGGAGGAGATCCCTGACCCGCTGCGGGACATGAAGCCCCAGCAGGAGGAGGAACGGCTTCTCTCACCTATCCGGCCTACCCGCCGGGCAGCGCGCTACGCAGCTGCGGAGCAAGCTTATCACCAGCCTGTCTATCCGCCCCAGTGGCAGCAGAATACACAGGATCAACAGGGAGAACAGGAATGAACAGCCTTCCGCAAGCATTTATTGACCGCATGGCGGCGCAGCTCGGTGACGAACTGCCCGCCTTTTTGCGCACCTATGAGGAGCCCAGTTACCGGGGCATCCGGTTCAATCCCTGCAAACCCGTCGGAGCGCAGGCGTTGCCCGAGGGCTTGCTGGACGCTGTACCGTGGGAGCCAGAAGGCCGGTATCTGACCCAGGAATCCCGTGCCGGCGCGGAGGTGCTTCATGAAGCGGGCGCCTGGTATCTGCAGGAGCCCAGTGCCATGATTCCGGCGGCGGTACTCAATGCAAAGCCCGGTGAGCGCGTGCTGGATCTGTGCGCTGCGCCCGGCGGCAAGACCACGCAGAATGCGCTGCGCATGGCAGGGCAGGGAACCATCGTGTGCAACGAGCCCATTGCCGACAGGGCCCGCATTCTGTCCCGGAACGTGGAGCGCATGGGGATTCCCAACGCCATCGTCATCAGCGCCTGGCCGGAGAAACTGGCGGAGATCTGGCCCGGCGCCTTCGATGCGATCCAGTGCGACGCGCCCTGCTCCGGCGAGGGCATGTTCCGCCGCCATCCGGAAACCCGCAGCGAGTGGAATGCGGAATCCCCCGCAGGCTGCGCCAAGCGGCAGGGGGACATTCTGGACAGCGCGGCCATCATGCTGCGTCCCGGCGGACGGCTGGTATATTCCACCTGCACGCTGAACACCATCGAAAACGAGGGCGTGGTGGAGGATTTCCTCCGGCGGCACCCGGACTATATATTGGAAGCTTTTGAGCTGCCGACGCTCCCGGCGCCCACGGGTATGCTGACCATCTACCCCCACCGGGTGAAGGGCGAGGGCCATTTTGTCGCTCTGCTGCGCCGGAAGGGAGAGGGGACGGCGGTCTGGAAAACTGCTTCCTCCAAGGAGCATGCCCCGGACAAGAACGCCATGAAGCTGCTGCAGGATTTCCTGCCCGGCCAGGCGGCGAACCTCATGTTCGGCGGCGAAATGCGCTTCTGCCCGGATTTTCCGGAGCTGGCCAAAGCAAAGGGCGTAACGGTTCTGCGCAGCGGGCTGCACCTGGGCACGGTGAAGGGCAAGGTATTCATTCCGGATCACGCCTGGGCCATGTCCATCCAGCCGCCCGACGTGCCTCGCGTCCCCATGACGGAGGAGCAGGCCCGGCTGTATCAGAACGGGCAGGTCATTCCTGTGGCGGATACAGCCGTCAAGGGCTGGGTGCTGGCGGAATACGCCGGCGTGCCGCTGGGCTGGGGCAAGGTGTCCGACGGGGTGATGAAGAACCATTATCCCAAGGGGCTGAGAAGGTAATTTATGCAAAAGGGGATGCTCAGGGGGGAGGGCTGCGCCGGTTTGTGCGAGCTGAAGCCTCCGTCGATGTGGCGGACGCGCTGGTGCTTCCGAAATAAATCCTCCGGGCGTCAGCGAAAACAGCTGCTGACGCCCGGAGAAAATCTCCCGAAAAAAGCCGGGAAATCTGCAAAAATCTGCTTGACAAGCTTCTTGCCGTGTAGTACAATAGACGATGGCATCAATAGCTCCGCTAGCCCCGGTAACTATTGAATGATACAACCGCGGACGACGTGCGACCATCACGTTGGAAGCAAATTAATTCATTGACTTCATCTTAGGGAGGAAACACCTTTGAAGACTTTCATGCCGAAAGCGGCGGACATTACCCGTAAGTGGTATGTTGTCGATGCCGAGGGCCTTGCGCTGGGCCGCGTTGCCAGCCAGGTCGCCAATATCCTGCGCGGCAAGAACAAGCCGATCTACACCCCCAACGTTGACACCGGTGACTTTGTCATCGTCATCAATGCCTCCAAGGTCATCCTGACCGGCAAGAAGCTGGATCAGAAGATCTACTACAAGCACAGCGGCTATGTGGGCGGCCTCAAGGAGACCAAGTACCGCAAGCTGCTGGCTGAGAAGCCCGAAGAGGCTCTGCGTCACGCCGTCGTGGGCATGCTGCCCAAGGGCCCCCTGGGCCGCCAGATGGCGAAGAAGCTGAAGATCTACGCCGGCGCCGAGCA
>JAFQIB010000154.1 GCA_017397765.1 Clostridia bacterium
ATGTTCACTTTTGTACACAACCGGGGATTTTTGAAAGTTTTCTTCAAAAAATTTTCAACCGGCGCGACAAAGGAAAAGCCCTCGCCGGATCACTCCGGGAGGGCCGCCCATGTGCGTATCATTCAACGATACCATTATATCACATGGAAATGTTCACTTTTGTACACTCCTGCGGTTTTCCAAAAATTTTCTCAAGGAAATTTTTCTCCACCCAGCAGGTATGTCCGGCAACGAACATCTCATAGCCGGACTTATGGAAGCTCCGCAGGACATCCTTCGGAACGGGCGGCGCATTACCGCGCTTCTTGCTTGCATCGCGCCAGTTTCGATGTTCCTCCCGGATATGATAGCGGGTATTGTAGACATAGCGCACAACGCCGTCCTCCAGCATATACGCCAGATAATACTTGTCCACCCACATCTTCCTGCCGCCAGCCTCGCAATGCAGCGGCTGCGGAATGGCCTCGTTGTATTCGCGCCTGAACAGCACACGATCCACGCCGGGAATATCATACTGCCGGGCGACATATTCCGCAATCCGGAGGATTTGTCCGCAGCGCAGGCATTCGTCCTTCCTGTGCAGCACTGGCTTCTGTTCACACATCCGCATTCACACCCCTCTCGGCGAGCAGGGTTTCCAGCATCGCCAGCGCCTTCTCATGGAGAATGTGCGCATAGGTGCGGCTGATGTTCATTTCACCGGCCACATCCATCCAGCGTTTCATCGCCAGATACCGCAATTCCAGCAGCAGCCTGCAATCCGGGTCGGGCAGAACATCAATGGTCTGCTGGATTTCCTCCTTGAGATCAACGAACCGGTCAATTTGGGCATCCAGCCGCTTTTCGGCCTCAACGATCTTCACGATCACATTCTCCATTGAGGTCACATTGCGAGTGTGGGATACGCGCTCGCCGCCGAAGGCGACGGTGCATCGCTGGCTCAGGCTCCGCAGCTGCATCAACTGCTCCAGCTTTGCATCAATGCGCTGGTTCAGGCGGTATGCCCGCGAAAGGTACGCTCTTGCGCGTCTATAATCGTCCATACGGATCAGCCCTCCAATTCTTTCAGAATGGCGGCCACCTCCGCCGCCGAAGTTACCTTGAAGGCTTGTCCCTTTGCATCTCGGATTTTTTGAAGCGTGATTTCCTGTAGCTTTGTCAACTTGCCGGTTTCGGTCTTGACCTCGAAGGCCACAAACCTCCCGTTAATGCAGGCAATAATATCAGGGATGCCTGCCGTACCGTACATCCCGCCGTGCTCTTTCCAACAGAAGCAGCCCGGCGTTTTTTTCAGCAGCCGCAGGATGGCGGCTACTATATCACGCTCAGCCATCCGTACCTCCTGACTTTTAACCGCTCTAACCGTGATTTTTAGAGCCTCGCATATATACGCGCGCACGCGCGCTCGCGTATAAGGGCGAAAAAGTTTTCCGCGTAGCTCTAAAAATAAGTTCACAAGGTTAGAAGTTAGGTTTCTCCGGTCAAAGGCTCAACCTGTGATTGAAGGAAACCTTCAATATCGCAACGCTGGCGCAGCAAATCATAATTGAGCAGCACAGCCTTGCGCGAGGTATCCGCGAACATCACAGCGCGGTCGCCCACATAGAGGTCGGATTTGCGCAGCTGCTTCATGAACTGCGTATATGGCAGGCATTCTCCGAGGATGGCATGGTCGCGCCGGTACTGGGTGTAACGATCATAGAAGCCTCGGAAATGGAAGGCGGCGTATCCATCCTTCGTCGTTCTGAATTCATCCGCCGTCAGGCCCATGCGGTCTATGACCTCCAGTGTCAGTTCCACAACACTCTTGTTGCTATTGCCGCCGTCCAGCAGGTATTCCCGGACGCCGTATTCCATATAGGAAACGCAGGCGTCCATGCCCACGGAAAACACCTGTCCCCAAGCAAGGCCCAGCCGGGCGAGCATTGCCTCCATGAGCCGCAGGCCAACCATGCAGCAGGCAAGGTTATTGAGGATGCGGGACGGCAGCGCAGCGTTGAACATCGGCAGAGCTTCCTTGTGCCATTGCACCACGGCGTCCGTCCGCAGCGTCAGCGCGGTATCCAGCAGCGCACGTCCCATTGCGGTCAGGTCGCTATGCCGCTCGGTAATCCGGGCAAAGGCTGCACGGGCGGAGGCGTCCTTGAGATCACGCTTGCTGAAAAGTAGCTCCATACCGCGCTCGCGGATGGCCGTTTCGTCCGGCGATTCCTCACCAGCGATGACCAGCGGAGCCAGCAGCGCATAGGATACCTGCGTCTGATCCGCACGTCCGCGCACACCTTCATGGCCGTCATAGCTGTCGCGCATATGGTTGTACAGCGCACCGAGGCGGGTTTTTTCGATCTTGGACGGCTTGAATTCATCCAGCGCCTGCGGAAAAAGGTTACTGGAAGCAGCATCCTTCATCAGCGTGAATCCGGTGATCTGCGGGGCGGCGATAACCTTGCTGCGCCCGAAGATAGGCAGCACCACACGCTCCAGCGTCGTGGATTTACCACTTCCAGCCTCGCCGATCAGAAACAGATGCGGATACTTGACGCCAGCCGAGCGGAGCATCTCCTTCACGAAGCATCCGGCACACCACGCCAGCACCGTAACCGTCTTGGCAGGCTCGTTGTAGTCCAGCAGATTCTGGCCCAGCGTCGCCATGCCCTCGGCGGTAATGGGATCGTGCCTGAGGATGTCCGTTTCGATGGATGCGCACTTGTCCATCTGCACCATGTCCATTACATCCTCGTCGCCTGCGGCCTTGGCGCATTCCCGGCTGACGTATACCCAGCGACCATCTCGCTCATGAAGTCCCAGTGCGGTATAGCCGCGCTTATGCTGCCAGTCCAAGCCAGAGATATAGGATTTCAGCACCTCAAGGTCGCCGTCGCTGCCCATGTAGCAGAGCGAAATCGTGCGGCGATTGAGAACAGCCTTGAATTTCTGCGCCGACGAGAAATCCGACGTCATGAAAGACAGGCGAAAGGTTTCACCG
>JAFQIB010000155.1 GCA_017397765.1 Clostridia bacterium
ATGTCCTCCTGTGGTGCACCAGAGTGATGCAAGCATGCACCACTCTGGTGCAGATGTCGTTGTGTTCTTTGATGGGGTTGCATCATTTTGATGCAAATAACGTGAAACGTGCGGTAGATTGATGCACCGACTCAGCCGCCAATGAAGTCGAAATCCATGCAGCTGTCGCCGAAATCAGGCATTGCGTCATCGTTTTCTTGCTGGGTGGGTGCTGCAGCGACTTGCAGGGGCGTAACGTTCACCGGAGGTACAGTCACAGCAGCCGGCGCACTCGCTCCAGCAGAGTATCCGGCGAGATATGCCGGAAGCATTTGCTGAAGCCTGAGTGCTACCGATTCTGTGATCTCCTGCACAAGCTCGTCTTTCTCCGATCGTGACAGGTATGTACCCTCCGCACCGTAGGTATTCACAACTTCCACAACCAGCTGACTGAACGACTGATGCCGTTCGCTTCGCAGGGCATTGAGCTTTTCCCATGCCTGCTTTTCTGCTGGGTGCGACAGGTGAAAGCGCACGGTAATGGCCTTCACACACATCATCAATCACCGGCCTTCCGTGCCAAGCGCTCATTGCGCCAGATCACGCCTTGCGCCATGTACTCATAGCCCTTGGCAGATGCGTGCAGGTCATCCACGAAAACAACCGTGCTGGGATCGTACTTGCCGAAGTGCTTCACCAGACAGCCGCCACCGCCCATCACAAAGAGCTTCATCAGGCGAGCGTCATAGCCATGAACACGCAGCGCATCAAACAGGCCGGTCACATAGCCGCGCACAATGTCGGTCAGGTTGTCGAGGAGTTCACGCGACAGATTTGCGGTGCCAGTTCGCAGGAATTGCTCAATGACGCTCTCCGGCATGTCAATGCCATACTTGTCCATCATCTGCTTGCGGGCAGTCAGCACACACTGATTCACGCCCAACACCTCCGTCCAGCAATGCTGGTCATTGGGCTTGCCGTTTACCAGACGCATGATGTTCATGGTGCCGTTGCCGATGTCGGCCATCATCACCGTACCGATGAACTGCCGGAACTCATTGAATCTCTTGTCGCTATCCATCAGCGGCACCAGTGCTGCATAGCCCTGGGGGAACACGATGCAGTCGGTTAGATGGATGCTGTACAGCACATCGTTGAAGGTAAACCGGACGTCCGGGTTGCGCATCATATAGCGGCGGTAATCCTCCCGCTGTCGACCTGTCCAGGTCGTGGGCAGACCCAGCGCCAGATATACATTGGCCTCAGTGATCTGCTCCGTACTCAGCTCGGCAGCGATAGATGCCAGCGTCAGGATATAGAAATCTTCGTCAGCAGTCTTGTCGGGGTTGTAGGCCTTATGCCCCTCGCCAATGCGATACCAGGTGTTGTTATACTCAAGAATGTCGCCATCAAAAAAGGGCTTGGTGTCCATCGCCACCAGGCCCGTGGGGTAGATGGTGCGGGCGGTCTTCATATTGCCGTAGCCAGCGTCCACACCGATGATATAGAAATTGTTATGCTTTCTCATGATTATACCTCTCTTAGTCATTTTCTTTGTTGGTTGTTGAAGTGCTGTGGGATTCCTTGCAGCTGTCCATCTTATCCGCTTCATGCTGGATCAGATTCAGCAGCCGGTCTTCGTAGGTACTGTTTGCCTCGGGATTTCCGAAGGCGCAGATCGTGTAAACGGTATGCCCGTATTGGCGGGTCACTTCCATCATAGGGGTAGTCTTCGTCATTGTTCCTCCTGATTCTTACATAAAAAGAAGCAGCACCGAGTTGCCTCATGTGCTGCCTGTTGGGTGTTGGGCCGTTATTCATTTTCATTCTCCATTCCTTCCGTCGGGATAGGAAATTGTCCGATGTAGTTCAGATGCACCTCGATTTGTCGTGTGCTTTGTCCCTTGGCTGGGCGGATGGTACGATAGACGACGATCTTCTCCACAAAGGCGAGGATCATGTCGTCCGTTACTTCTGTACAGTCCCGATATTTGCGGGCAAGAGCAAGGTACTTGTCTGTCTGCGCAGAGGCGGTTTGCACTTCGTTCAGCCGAGCCTGATCATTTGCAAGTTCAGCTTTCAGCATGGCTTCCTCCTGCTCGTACTGCGCAGACAGCCTGTCAAAGCGTTCCTCCGGAATATGCCCCAGGGCATAGTCCTCGTACAGCTTCTTTAGCAGATGCTCAAGACGGGCGATGTGCTTTTCCTTGTCCCGGATTTGCTTCGCCAGCTGCTTCCGATCATCAGGCTGGTAGGTGGCTGCTGTCTTCACAAGTCTGCGGCGGAAACCTTCTTCATCTGTAATGGCGTAGCGGTTGACGGTGCGGAGGGTATCGCCCACGATTTGCCGGATCACCGCAACCTGAATGCCATTGCGAGAACAGAGCCGTTCTGCATATCCTACAGATTGCTGATTTGTTTTACACGAATAATTATTATACTGCTCATTGCGGTTGTTCCGACTAAACAGCATCGGCGCACCGCACTCGCCGCAAATAATCATTCCCGTGAGTTTGCAGGGCATTCCTGGCGTGCTGGACATGTTAGGATGATAAATCCGCTGTGCCGCGTGCCACACTTCCGGGGCGACGATGGCCTCGTGCGTTCCAGGGAAGCACAGCCATTTGTCCGGGGGATTATCGATCTGCCTGGCGTGCAGGTCGGGGCAG
>JAFQIB010000040.1 GCA_017397765.1 Clostridia bacterium
GGCGAGCGGCGCACCAACAAACAAAGGAAAAGTCAAGAAATGCTACGCCCCCGCGAGGCCCATGCGGGGAGTACAACTCCACCTAAAGACTACTATGTGGGGGCGGGGGGAGTCCAGAGGGGGTGGCAATCAATGGTGGGATGTTTGCCACCCCCTCTGGCCCTCTTTGCTTCTTTCTCGGGACCGAGAAAGAAGATCTCTCACAAGTGACCTGCCACTAAGATACAAACATCTAACGATCGCACATCTCTACAAATCCCAATTTGTCGAAGCGTTAATCCCAATTTCCCGGCGTCCCTGCCCTGCGTCCAGGCACTTTTCATTGCCCGACAGACCGCGGCGCTGCATTTTCCCCTTGCCGAAATGCGGCAAATGCGATAAAATAAACGAATAAACACCTACCAGCAACAGGAGGATACACAGATGGAAGCCCTTAAGCGAAAGATCGAAACCGAGGGAATCGGCGTTGGCACAGAAGTTGTTCAGGTGGACATGTTCCTGAACCATCAGATCGACGTGGCACTGGCGGTGGAAATGGGCCAGGCGTTCCATGAGGCCTTCAAGGATGAGCAGGTGGACTGTATCCTGACGGTGGAAGCCAGCGGCATCATCACCGGCATGACCACGGCCATGGCCTTTGGCAACATCCCGGTCATCTTTGCCAAGAAAGGCGAGCGCCGCAACATCGGCAATGACGTGTATACCGCGGACGTATATTCCTTCACCCATCAGAAGAACAATGTCATCCGGGTCAGCCGCAACTACCTCAAGGCGGGCATGCGGGTGCTGATTATTGATGATTTCCTGGCCAACGGCGGCGCTATCAACGGCCTGATGAAGATCGTTGAGGATGCGGGCGCGGTGCTGGTGGGCGCAGGTGTTTGCATTGAGAAGGGCTGGCAGCCCGGCGGCGCGCATTTGCGCGGCAAGGGCGTGAAGCTGGTGTCCCTGGCGATCTGTGACCGGATTGAGAACGGCCGGATCATCGTGCGGGATTGATACAGACGGGAGATGGCGGCGATGTGCGTCATCTCCCTTTTTGAAGGGAGCGGGAGATCATGCTGACAGCGCAGCAGCGGCTTGCCATGCTGGAACCCCCGAAGGGGCGGATCGATCTGGTGATCGATACGGATACCTACAATGAGATTGACGATCAGTTTGCCGTGGCCTATGCGCTGCGGCGGGGCGACCGGCTGAATGTGCAGGCGCTCTACGCCGCGCCGTTCCTGAACCATCGCTCCGTTTCCCCGGCGGATGGAATGGAAAAGAGCTATCAGGAGCTGCATCGGCTGCTGACCCTGGCGGGCGAGGAGCGCCCGGTATTTCGGGGCTCTCCGACCTACCTGCCGGATGAGAAAACCCCCGTGCATTCCCCTGCCGCGGAGGATCTGAGCCGCCGCGCCATGGCCTATTCCCCCCAAAAGCCGCTGTATGTGGCGGCGCTGGGGGCAATTACCAACGTGGCCAGCGCGCTGCTGATCAACCCGGCAATCGCGGAGCGGATGGTGGTGGTCTGGCTGGGCGGACATGCGCTGGAATGGCTGGATAACCGGGAATTCAACCTGCAGCAGGACGTGGCTGCCGCCCGGGTGATCTACGGCAGCGGTACGCCGCTGGTCATGCTGCCCTGCATGGGCGTGGTGAGCGCCTTCACGACCACCGGGCCGGAGCTTCACTGCTGGCTGTCCGGGCAGAATGCGCTGTGCGATTACCTCGTCCGCAGCACAGTGGAGGAGGCGGAGAGTTATGCAGCGGGCAAGGTGTGGAGCAGGGCCATCTGGGATGTGACGACGATTGCCTGGCTGCTCAATGCGGACGGCAGCTTCATGCTGGACCGGCTGATCCCGACGCCCATGCCGGAATATGCCCATTGCTGGCAGCGCCGGCAGGACAGCGTGCCCTGCCGATATGTGTATCATATCCACCGGGATGCACTCCTGGGGGATCTGTTTGCCAGGCTGCGGGGGCAATGAACGCAGGACAGAGGAACAAAGGACTTCGGACGCTGGCGGCCGAGGTCCTTTTTCGATTGAATCGGCTGAATGGTTGTCTGCTTGCGTATTGCAAAAAGACGGCAGCTGTGCTATGATAGGCCATATATCCCCCCTGGGGGGATGTGAAGGAGGGATTGTATGGGATATCAGCATGCGCATTCACAGCAGATCGTCCACCGGATTTCGCGGGTCATCGGTCATCTGGAGGCGATTCGCGGGATGGTGGAGGCAGACCGGGATTGCAGCGAGGTGCTGACGCAGATCGCGGCGGTAAAGGCGGCGGTCAACAGCATCGGCAGAGCCGTGCTGAAGGAGCATATCAGCCACTGCATCGTGGATGCGGTGCAAAGCGGGGACGAGCAGGCGATTGCCGAGCTGAACGCTGCCCTCGACCGGTTTATGAAGTGAGGGCTGTGTGATGACAGACAAGCAAAAGCGCGGTGTGCTCTTTGCGATTCTTGCCGCCGCCTTCTATGCACTGAATTCCCCCCTGTCCAAGCTGCTGCTGGATCAGGTGCCGCCGACGATGATGGCGGCGTTCCTGTACCTGGGCGCAGGATTGGGCATGGCGGCGCTGCAGGCGGTCAAGGCGGGTGGGGGCCTGAATGGCCGGGAGCAGAAGCTGACCAGGAAGGAGCTGCCCTATACGGTGGGGATGGTTCTCCTGGATATTGCCGCCCCCATCGCCCTGATGATCGGCATCAGCCGCACCTCTGCCGCCAATGCGTCGCTGCTGAACAATTTTGAAATTGTGGCGACCTCCCTGATCGCGCTGCTGATCTTCCGGGAGGCAATCTCCAGAAAGCTCTGGCTGGGCATCGGCCTGGTGACGCTGTCGAGCATGATTCTCTCTGTGCAGGAGCTGCGCAGCCTCTCCTTTTCGGCGGGCTCGCTCTTTGTGCTGGCGGCCTGCATCTGCTGGGGCTTTGAAAACAACTGTACCCGGATGCTGTCCTCCAAGGACCCCACGCAGATCGTGGTCATCAAGGGCATCTTCTCCGGCCTGGGGTCGCTGATCGTTGCGCTGGCAACCGGCGAAGCGCTGCCCGGGCTGCCAAGCATCCTCGGCGCGCTGGCGCTGGGTTTCGTGGCGTATGGTTTGTCCATCGTGTTTTATATCTATGCCCAGCGGGAGCTCGGCGCGGCCAAGACCAGCGCCTATTATGCGGTTGCGCCCTTCATCGGCGTGGCGCTGTCGCTGCTGATCTTTGCCGAGATCCCCTCGGTCAGCTTCCTGATCGCGCTGGCGGTCATGATCGCAGGCGCGTACATCGTCACCGTTGCGGACGCGCAATAGCACACAAAAAAAACTTGACATCGCCGCTGCGATTTTTGTAAGATAGGTCTGCAAAAAAACAGCCTTGGGAAGCATGATGGTAGGCAATTCGCGAACCGCCTTCCAGCCTTCCCATTCCCCTGGCTGCCAAAGGAGACCTGCTGTATGAAACGCTATTCCACTTATCAGATCGTCCTCACGGCGCTTTTTGCCGCGCTGATCTGCGTGGCAACGATGCTGATCCGCATTCCGATCCCGGCCACCGGCGGGTATGCCAACCTGGGAGACGGCGTGATTTTGATCTGCGCCTTCCTGATGCACCCGCTCAACGCGGTGATCGCCGCCGGCCTGGGCTCCATGCTGGCGGACGTGCTGGCCGGTTATCTGACCTATGCCCCCGGCACGCTGGTGATCAAGGCCGGCGTGGCGCTGATCGCTCTGCTGCTCCATGACCGGCTGAAAAAGCAGATGAAGCCCATCCCTGCAATGGCGCTGGCCGGGATCCTGGCGGAGGCCTTTATGGTGCTGGGCTACTTTGTCTATGAGGCCCTGTGCCTGGGGCTGGGGCTGGGCGCCGCCGGGGCGATTGCCGGCAATATCGGGCAGGCCGCCGTCGGCGTGCTGGTCAGCTGCCTGGCTTCACCGGCGCTGGGCCGTTCCAGAGAGCTCCGGGAGCTGCTGAAGAGAAAATAACCAGAGAAAACGAGCATTCGGCATTTGCCGGATGCTCGTTTTCGGATGTGTGTCAGGCGATGGAATACGCGGGCAGCGCGGATGATTGCGCGTTCAGCAGTTGATGGGGATGGGTGTTTTGCTGCCCGGCAAATGGGGATTTGGCAGGGCGATCGAGCCAGCCGCTAACGGCCTCATCCGTCACGGCTTGCGCCGTGCCACCTTCCCCCGAGGGGGAAGGTTTTGAAGTCCCGCACCCCTTACGCTTTCCATTCACTCCGGGCACCCATATGTACAAGCCGCGGCGGCTGCAGCGAGACCTCAAAAGGAACGATGCGGCGATTTTGCAGAGGGATTCTTCCGCTGGAAGCGGAAATTCAGAGAATCCCTCTGCAATCGAGCCGCCCCGAATGCAGCCGCAAAACGGACAAGCCCCGGAGAACGGAGGGGGTCCGGGGGGAAGCGATTTGTAGCTTCCCCCCGGCGGCTTTGCGCCACTTTCGACGCGCGAAAGTGGCTCTCAAGCTGCAGAACAATCTTGCCGCAGAGGAAAAGCAATTGTGTAATCATGCGACAGAAAAAAGCCCTCTCAGTCAGCTGGCGCTGACAGCTCTCCCAGCGGGAGAGCCTTTGGCACTGCCAATTCCAGTTTCTCATCCGTACCCTGCCGCAGCAGGACAAAAAACGCAAGCCCATCCCGGCTCAGCGGAACCGTAGCGTCAACAACACCCGCGTGGGGCGCGTGCCGGGGTGGCGCAGGAAGAGGCGTCATTCAGTGCGGCCCGGAGGCTGATGATGAATGGCCGGGCGCCCGAAAGCAGCAAAAAAGCGGCTTCCGCCGCCCAAGTTCCGCTGGATCAGTTCAAACAACCTCCAGGGCTGAATAAAAGGAACATCCTGACCGTCATTTGCTTGCTCGATCAGGATGTCCTGCAAGGGGACGCACAGGAGTTTGCTTAGCGCAAAGAGGTTGTCCACTGTGGGCAGGTTCTCCCTGCGCAACCATCTGTAGATGGCCCGGGGCGAATCAAAGCCAAAGTAAGTCTGCAGCGTGCGAATAGAGATCTGCCGCTGCTTCATGAGATGGCTGATGTTCTGTCCGGTTGCGCGGACATCGATCATGGGAAAGGGCATCACCCGTCACCTCCCTCTCTGGAATGACATCATTATACCACAGATGGCTGGCAGCGGACAATGAAGCTGCAGTACACAGGGAGGCTCCATGCTCCGGACAAATACCCGCCGCACAGCAATCAGACCGTGCGGCGGGTGTTTTCATATGCAATTCGGGGCTTACATCCGCTCGGGCGCTTCGATGCCGATCAGCCACAGGCCGGTCTTGATGACGTCCTTGACGGCCTTGGTCAGGGCAACGCGGGCGGCGGCCACGCCGGGCTCGGCGTCCAGGACGCGGTGCTCGTAGTAGAACTTGTTGTAGCCCTGGGCGATATCGGTCACGGCGCGGGTGATCATGGAGGGCTCGTACTTGTCGGCGGCCTCCTTCACCACGTCGGGGAAACGGCTCAGCAGGCGCAGCAGGTGCTGGGCCTCGTCGTCGCCCAGACCGTTGTAGTCCACCTCGGGCAGCTCGACCTCAGCCGCCTTGCGCAGCACGGAGCAGCAGCGGGCGTGGGTGTACTGCACATAGGGGCCGGTTTCGCCGTCGAAGTTGAGGGCGCGCTCGAAGGAGAAGTCAATGTCCTTGATGCGGCCGTTGGAGAGATCGGAGTAGATGACTGCGCCGATACCCACCTGACGGGCGACCTCTTCCTTGTTGGCCAGGTTCGGGGACTTCTCGTTGATAATATCGAGGGCCTTCTGCATGGCCTGATTCAGCACGTCCTCCAGGTAGACGACGCGGCCCTTGCGGGTGGAGAAGGCCTGACCCTCGAAGGAGATCATGCCGAAGGAGACATGCACGCAGTCCTTGGCCCAGGGCTTGCCCATCTTCTCCAGCACCTTGAAGAGCTGGCGGAAGTGCAGATCCTGCTGGTAGGCCACGACGTACAGGCACTTGTCAAAGTCGTAGACATTCTTGCGGTACACGGCGGCAGCCAGGTCGCGGGTGTGATACAGCGTCGCACCGTCGGAGCGCAGGATGATGCAGGGAGGCATCTTGTCCTCCTCCAGATCGACCACGGACGCGCCCTGGGAGATGGTCAGCAGGCCCTTTTCCCGCAGCTCGTCGATGACCACATCCATCTTGTCCATATAGAAGGATTCGCCGGCATAGGAGTCAAACTCCACGCCCAGCAGCTCGTACACGCGGGCAGCGTCCTTTAGGGTGATGTCCTTGAACCAGTTCCAGATGGCGCGGGCTTCCTCGTCGCCGTCCTCGATCTTCTTGAACCAGGCGCGGCCCTCGTCCTCCAGGGAGGGGTCCTTCTCGGCCTCCTCGTGGAACTTGACGTACAGGCGCATCATTTCGGTGATGCCCTTCTCCTCGACCTCCTCCTTGCTGCCCCAGGTCTTGTAGGCGTAGATCATCTTGCCGAACTGGGTGCCCCAGTCGCCCAGGTGATTGATGCCCACAGTCTTGTAGCCCAGGAAGTCGTGGATGCGCTTGAGGGAGTGGCCGAGCATGGTGGTGGACAGATGGCCCACGCCGAAGCGCTTGGCAATGTTGATGGAGGAGTAGTCCAGGCAGACGGTCTTGCCGTTGCCCATATCGGAGGAGCCGAAGCGCTCGCCCTGCTCCAGCACAGCGTCCAGCGTTTCCCTGGCGAAATTGACGCGGTTGAGGAAGAAATTCATGTAGCCGTTCACGGGCTCCACGCGGGCAACCTCGGGATGGTTCCAGGCTTCACACAGGCTCTTGGCGATCATGGGCGGGGCCATGCGCAGGGCCTTGGCCAGGCGGAACACGGGGAAGGCGTAATCGCCCATTTCCCGGTCCGGGGGAACGGCCAGCAGGCCGCGGATCTCATCAGCGGTGGGAAGACCCTGGGCTTCCGGCCAGGTGGCGGTCAGGCACTCGGCGGTCAGGGTGGCAATGCGGGTCATCATATCCATGTGGAAATCGCTCCTTTGCGACAAATATGCATACACAACCAGTATACCACGGATTGCCAAAGGTTGCAACGGCAAAAAGCTGCGGAATATCCGGCAGCACGTGCTGCCCCGGCGGCTTCCTTCGCCTTGACGCACCCTGCGCCCCGTGATAAAATAGGGAAAAACTGCAGGAGGAATCTGCCTCATGGAAAAGATCATCGTGCTGGACGGCGCTGTGGAGAATCCCGGCGACCTGAGCTGGGCGCCCCTTGCTGCCCTCGGCGACCTCACCGTTTATGACTATACCGCCCCGGCGGACGTGATTGCCCGCATCGGGGACGCGTCTCTCATCCTGACCAACAAGACCGTCATCTCCGCCGAGGTGATGGCGGCTTGTCCGAAGCTGCGCTACATCGGCGTGCTGGCGACGGGGTATAATGTCATCGACATTGCCGAGGCGAAGAAGCGCGGCATCGTCGTGGCGAATGTGCCGGCCTATTCCACCCCCACGGTGGCCCAGTTCACCATGGCGCTGCTGCTGGAGATCGCCCTGCATGTGGGGCATCACAGCCGGGTGGTGCATGAAGGCAAGTGGAGCGCCTGCCGGGACTTTGCCTTCTGGGATTATCCGCTGATGGAGCTGCAGGGCAAGACCTTCGGCATCGTGGGCTACGGCAGCATCGGCAAGGCGGTGGCGAAGCTGGCCCAGGCCTTCGGGATGAAGGTGCTGGCCTACTCCCGCCACGGTGCGGAGGAATTCCACACGGAGCTGGACGAGCTGTATGCAAAGAGCGATATCGTCTCCCTGCACTGCCCGCTGACGGCGGAGAACACCGGCATGATCAACCGGGAGACCCTCGCGAAGATGAAGGACGGCGTGATCCTGCTCAACACCGCCCGCGGCGGGCTGATCAACGAAGCGGATCTGCGGGAAGCGCTGCTCTCCGGCAAGGTGTATGCCGCGGCCTCCGACGTGACCTGCCGCGAGCCCATCAACGCCGATAGCCCCCTGCTGGGCCTGGACAATATGATCATCACCCCCCACATCGCCTGGGCCGCCACGGAGGCCCGGCAGCGCCTGATGGACATTGCCACTGACAATGTGCGGCAGTTCCTGGCGGGGAATGCGCAGAATAACGTGGCGAAGTAAAGCCTGGCAAGGAGGGAATTCCCATGCGTCCCATGATCCTGACCTTCAACCTGTCCGAGACCCGGCTGGCCAAGCTGCGCTTCCTGTGCATGAAGCTGGGCGCTGCGGTAAAAGCCGTCCCGGCAGAGGCCTGCGGTCAGCCCATCGCCGCCCTGTGCGGCCTGTCCACGCCGCAGGAGGCCGCACAGGCAGAGGGCTTCCCGGATGAAATGCTTGTTTTCTGCCATATGGACAATGCTGCCGTCAACCGCTTTCTGCAGACGGCGAAGCAGCTGCGCTTTGCGCCGGTGGCTCTCAAGGCCATCCTGACCCCGACCAATGCGGAATGGACGCCGCAGCAGCTCTGGCAGGAGCTGAAGGCGGAGCGCGCGGCGGTGATGAAGGGCGGCGCTGCCCTGCATGAGGAGTAAGACCATGGTTGAACTGATGATTCATCCCGGTGACAGCCTGCAATCGGCTATCGACAGCTTGCCTGACGACGGCATGCCGGCCTGCATCCGCCTGGCCCCCGGCGAATACCGGGAAAAGGTTGAACTGCGCCGCCCCCATACCACCCTCGTCGGCAGCGGCGCGGAGAACACCGTTCTCGTCTGGGACGACGCGGCGACGGCACTGCATCCCGACGGTCGCAAAAACGGCACCTTCCGCACCTACACGCTGCTGGTGCTGGCGGAAAATTGCGGCCTTCGCGGCCTGACCGTCTGCAATGAGGCGGGGCAGCAGCCGGATTCCGGCCAGTGCATCGCGCTCTTTGCCGACGGCGACGGCTTTGTCTGCGAGGACTGCACGCTCATCTCCACCCAGGACACGCTGTTCACCGCGCCCCTGCCGCCCCGGGAGGTCATCCCCGGCGGCTTCCTGGGGCCCACGCAGCTTTTGCCCCGGCATGCTCAGCGGCAGACCTACCGCCGCTGCACGATCCGCGGCGACGTGGACTTCATCTTCGGCGGCGCGGCCTGCTGGTTTGAGGACTGTGAGATCGTCTGTGTGCCCCGGCCCGGACGCAGGCCCGGCGGCTATGCAGCGGCAGCCTCCACGCCGGAGGGCCAGCAATACGGCTATGTTTTCAAAAGCTGCCGCTTCACGGCGGAAAACGTCCCGGACGGCGCCTTCTATCTGGGCCGGCCTTGGCGCGAGCATGCGAAGACCGTGCTGCTGGACTGCTTCATCGGCAGCCACATCTGTCCGGCAGGCTGGGATGACTGGGGCAAGCCGGACTTCCACCGCCTCGGCTTTTATACCGAGCATGGGTGCTTTGGCCCCGGCAGCGCATTGGACGGGCGCGCGCCCTTTGCCCGCCGCCTCACTGACGACGAAGCGGCGGCGATTACCTATGAGGATTTTCTGAACAGCCTGAAGAACGGCTGATGACGGGAGGAAGACGGATGCCGAGGGTCATGAAACGGGTGGCGGCGCTCAGCACGGCGCTGACGGCAGGGACGCTGCTGGCGGTCTGCTGCGGGCTGCGCTGGCTGCTGCCCCTTTGCATCACTCTGGGAACTGTCGCCTATCATTTTGGCATGCGGCTGCTGGTGGGCCGGTGCTATGACCGGCTGATGCAGAACCGGGCGGATTGGACCCATCCCTGGTTCCGGCAGCGGGCCTTTGAGCCGAAGCTGTACGAATGGCTGCGGGTGAAAACGTGGAAAGCGAAGCTCCCGACCTACGAGCCGGCGCTCTTTGATCCCAGCTGCCGCTCCTGGCGCGAGATCGCCCAGGCAATGTGCCAGTCGGAGCTGGTGCATGAGACCATCGCTGTGCTCAGCTTTCTGCCCGTCGCGGCCAGCATCTGGCTGGGGGAACTGCCGGTGTTTCTGATCACCTCTTTGCTGGCGGCAGGGATTGATCTGGCCTTTGTGCTGATCCAGCGCTATAACCGGCCCACGGCGATCCGGCTGGCGCTGCGGGAGGAAAAACGAAAAAAACTGAAAAACGGCGATAAATCCCCTTGACCTTCCACCGCACTGCAATGATACGCTCTCCCTGAAAGGAGGCGGAGATATGCTGACCATCAAAGGATTCGCCCGGCTCTGCGGCTGCAGCGCCCAGACGCTGCGCTACTACGACCGCGTGGCGCTGCTCAAGCCCAGGCAGGTGGACAAGTGGACCGGCTACCGCTATTACGAGGAGGCTCAGGCGCTGGATTTCATCCGAATCCGGAATCTGCAGGCGGCGGATTTCTCCATCGGGGAGATCAAGGCGCTGCTGAGGAAGCCGGAGGGGGAGATCTGTGCGGCCTTTGACGCCAAGATCGAGGCGCAGCGGGCCCGGCTGACGCGGATCGAGGAAATCAAGCAGGCGTATCTCCATGAAATGCAAACGATGGATCAGATTGTTCACAGTGCAGTGCAGTACCTGCTCGGTCTGTGCAGGCGGCCGTCTCTCCTGCGGGAATTCGGGGTTGACGAGAAGGACTTTGACCTGGTCATGGACAGGCTCCGGGGCTGGGCCGAGGGCATGCTGCGGGTTTTCGAGCCCTGCAGCGGAGAGATCACCCTGCAGGTGGATGAGGCGGCCTATGTCGGCCCGGATGCGGTGGCGGCGCAGCTGGATGTGCTGAGCCGGGAGGGCAGTCAGGACAAAACCGTGCTGCTGGATGACCATGGGCGCTTTGCCAAACCGGCGGAGACGGAGACCGTCTGGGAGAGGCACGACTGGGCGCATCCCCGGGAGTTCCTGGCAGAAATGCCGGCGCTGACGGATGGCCGGACGTACAGCTTCTGCTTTCACCTGGCGGATGAAGCCTTGCAGGAGGACGCCTCCTTCTGCCTGCTCATGATCGGCGTGATGCTGCTGCGGCAGGGGGATTTTGCCTGCCGGGGCTGCGAGGGCCAGCGCAGCGGCGACGGACAGAACCATTTTTATTTGCTGCGGGAAAAATAAACAGTACGGACTGCCGGGAAATCCCGGCAGTTTCTGCGTGTCGAAAAAGTGGCTGCGGCCACTTTTTCGAAAGGAGGTTTTGCATTTTTTGCTGTCAGCATATCGGCCAGCAACGAGTAAAGCTCGTTGCTGGCTACGCTCGGCAAATGCAAGCATTTGCTCTCGATAGTCGGCTTACGCCTCCCTCAAAGCTGGCGGCCGCAAAAAATGTAAGGAATGGTTTCGGCTTATCGGCCATCGCCTAAAGACGGCGCTGGCTACGCTTGTCCATTGCATGCAATGGACTGCGCTATCCGGGCAAGCCCGGACTCATGATGCCGAAACCGCCCCGCCCGCGCGGCAAAGCCCCGCGATACGAATACAGTCAGAGGGCCTGCGGGCCCTCCGACACCTCCCATGGAGGTTCTTTGACAGTCTGTGACTGCCGGGAAATCCCGGCAGTTTTTTTGCACCACCCATGTTTTTTCTTCGTTGCAGGCATAGATCGGGCAAAATGTGACGGCGGATTGTAAAATTCCCGTTGATTCCGCATCAAATCTGTGTTAAAGTAATTATGTATGCGGTTGTAGTCCGGGGAATCCGGATGCGCCGCAGCGCCAATACAGCAATTTGATTCTTCCGGAGGTTATGTATGCCAGCTGAAGTATTTACCCTCAGCCAGCTCCCGACGGTGATCCTGCAGCTCCTGGCGGGTCTGGGCTTGTTCCTGTTCGGCATGAACACCATGTCCGAGGGCCTGGAGCGCGTGGCCGGCAAGCAGCTCAAGAGCCTGCTGGGCGCGGTCACCAAGAACCGTGCGATGCAGGTGGTGCTGGGCTTCATCATCACGGTGCTGATGCAGTCCTCCTCCGCCACGACGGTGATGCTGGTCGGCTTCGTCAATGCCGGCGTCATGCAGCTGTCCCAGGCGGTGGGCATCATCATGGGCGCCAATATCGGCACGACGCTGACGGTGCTGATGATGTCCATTGACCTGCCCTTTGAATTCATCTTCTGCTTTATGGGCTGCGTGCTTCTGTTCCTGCCTGCCAAGTTCAAGAAGCTCAAGGGCGTCGTTCCGGTCATCTTCGGCGTGGGCGCGCTGTTCATCGGCATGATGTTCATGTCCGACGCCATGAAGCCCCTGCGCAACTGGGAGGTATTCACCAACGCGCTGGCGGCGGTGAAGAATCCCCTGGTGGCGGTGCTGATCGGCGCGGGCATCACGGCGCTGATCCAGTCCTCCGCCGCCTCTATTGCCATCCTGCTCCCCCTGGCACAGCTGGGCCTGATCGATTTCCAGATGTGCATGTTCATCCTCTTCGGTCAGAATATCGGCACCTGCATCACCGCCGTGCTGGCCTGCCTGGGCACCAGCGCCACCTCCAAGCGCGTGGCCTGCGTCCATCTGCTGTTCAATGTGATCGGCACGGTCATATTCGTCATCCTGGCGATCATCCTGCCAATGGACGAGTGGATCGTCGCGCTGGTGAACAAGTTTGACGCCGGCAACATCAAGATGCAGATCTCCGTCACCCACATTATCTTCAACCTGGTGACCACCTGCATGCTGCTGCCCTTCTGCCATGTGCTGGAGAAGCTGGCCTGCATCCTTATCCATGATGACGGCGTCGCCGGCGAGGCCATGAAGCTGCAGCATTTCGACCAGCGCATGCTGATGACCCCCGCCGTGGCGGCCGAGCAGCTGTTCAACGAGGTGCAGCGCATGGGCAACATCGCCCGCAGCAATTTCGTCAAGGCGATCGAGTGCTTCGACGCCTGGGACGAGGACAAGGCTGCAGAACTGCTGCGCAACGAGGAGGTGCTGGACTTCCTCAACAACGAGATCACCACCTATCTGGTGGAGGTCAAGGGCATGGATCTGAGCGAGCGGGATACCCGCCTGGTCGGTACCCTCTTCCATGTGGTTAACGACATGGAGCGCGTGGGCGATCACAGCCAGAACATTCTGGAGGCCGCCCAGCTGCGCCACAACGAGGACATCAAGTTCTCCGAGAAGGCTGTGCATGAGCTGGATGAGCTGTCCGGCAAGGTGACGGATCAGCTGACCCTGGCGTTGGAGCTGTTCTCCAAGCAGGACAACCGCCCTGTGGTGCTCAAGCAGGTGGAGGACGTGGAGGAAGAGATCGACAACATCACCGAGGCCCTGCGCCAGCACCATGTGGATCGTCTCAAGCAGCATAAGTGCTCTGCCAAGAACGGCATGATCTATCTGGACATCCTCACCAACCTCGAGCGTATCGGCGACCATGCCGAGAACATCGCCACCTCCGTGGACAAGGTGCAGACCGAAGCCCACCATGTGGCATAATGACCAATCAGGGAGCGCACCGGCTGACCGGGCGCTCCTTTTTCATTGACAGACGCCCCGGCGGATGCTACACTGGTGCAGATGATGAAGAAGGGAGGGCTGCCCATGCCTGTGCGGACACTGACGCTGACTGCTTTGCTGGCGGCGCTCCTGTGCATCTGCGGCCCGCTGACGCTGCCGGCAGGTCCGGTGCCGCTGTCGCTGGCCACGGCGGTGATGCTGCTGGCAGCGCTGCTGCTGGGGTGCGGCCGGGCGGCGCTGTGCGTGAGCGTCTATCTGCTCATGGGGCTGGCCGGACTGCCGGCGTTCAGCGGCTTTGCCGGCGGAGCAGGGATGTTGGCCGGCCCCACGGGGGGCTTCCTGCTGGGGTATCTGCCCATGACGGCGCTGGTCGGCCTGGTCTGCAGCCGGGCGGAAAGCCGGGCCGTGCAGCTGCTGGGGATGCTCGCCGGAACGGCGCTGCTGTATGCCGCCGGATCGGCCTGGTATGCCTGGCAGACCGGAGTCGGCCTGACCGGCACGCTGACGGTCTGCGTGCTGCCCTTCCTGCCGGGGGACGCGCTGAAGATCGCTGCGGTGCTGACGGCAGGGAATCGGATCAAAGCCCGGCTGAAGCGGGCGGGGCTGCTGCGGTGAGATTTCTTTGCCAGGAAAAGGGATGGAAAGGAAAGAGTTATCTTTCACTTACCATTATGCAAACAATGAAATCGCAAGCCTTTGACTGGCTTGCGGTTTTGTGTACTGCTGTGATAGAATGAAAGTACAAAGTAGCAAACTGTACCTTATCATGATACAACTTAAGGAAGCGAGAGAATATAATGAAAGTTGCTTTTTTAGATAGAGATGGAACAATTAACCGTGATTATCCAGATGATATTTGGATTCGGATTCAAGATCCAGAGATATTGCCGGGAGCAATTCAGGGAATGAAGTATTTGAAAGAAAAAGGGTATGAAATAATTATTGTAACCAATCAATATATCATTGGAGAGGGAATTATTTCGATAGAGCAATATCATGAATTTAATAGAAAGCTTTTGGCATTACTTTCAGAAAATGATATTAGTATTTTGGATGTATTCTATTGTCCTCATGCACGAACCGAACAATGTAATTGTTGCAAACCGCGAAATGGGCTAATAAAGCAGGCAATAAGGAAATATCCGGAAATCAATTTGAAGGAATCTTTTATGTGTGGAGATTCATTGAGCGATATGAAGTGCGCAGAAAGTGTTGGACTGAATTTTTGGGGTATAGGCATTGGAAAACAAAGAATTAGTGATTTGTCGGATTTGTGTAATCTGATTTAATAGTGCTTATTAAAAAACCTGATTTGTCCAGCAGCCAAAAATGCAATCCCCCAAAAATTTCAGGAGGCGCAATTATACGCACCGTTCCGATGCATTGCGTTTCCACGGTTCACACATTATGCAAATTCGTCTGCGAATCCGTAAATAGATGGGCATCCAAGCCGCTGGATGCCTATTTGTGCGTTGCAGGATAAACCGTTCCTTAAGAATCCTCCCGCCATCAGCAGTTTTTTGTTGCCTTACAGCCTGTTAGCCTGCTATACTTGGGGCATCAAGACGAAGGAGGCTTCCCCATGCGTCAGCTGAGCAACAAAAATGCCATTCCGGCGGCTGTCCGCCTGTATGAATATCTCTGTGCCCTGCAGGGCAAGGGCTGCCTGACCGGCCAGATGGAATCCGGCTGGTGCGGCACCTTTGAGCATGAGATCAACTATCTCCTTGCCCGCACGGGCTGCATGCCTGCCATCCGCGGGTTGGATTTTATCAACAACGACTTCCAGGGCTGCGTCCGCCGCGCTATCGACTGGCATGCCCGGGGCGGCATTGTGACCATCTGCTGGCATACCGGCCCGGACTTCTCTTCCTCCTACAAGGAGTCCCAGGAGAAGGAGCTGGACTGGGAGAAGGCCTTCACCCCCGGCACGGCGGAAAACCGCGATCTGATCAACAATATGGACCGTGCGGTGCCCTATCTGCAGCAGCTCTGCCGGATGAACATCCCCGTGCTGTGGCGGCCCTTCCACGAGTTTGACGGCAAGTGGTTCTGGTGGGGCCGGGGCGACGAGGAGGGCTTCATCAGGCTCTGGCAGCTGATGTATGAGCGCTATACCCATCTGCACGGGCTGAACAACCTGATCTGGGTGCTGGGCTATTCGGACGCGCCGGGCGAGCTGAAGCCCTGGTATCCCGGCGACGACGTGGTGGATATCCTCGGCGGCGACAGCTATAAGGGCGGCGCGCAGGGCGAGCTCTACCGCAAGTGCGCTGCCGTTGCGCCCCAGGGGATGCCCATCTGCTACCATGAGAACGGCGAGATCCCCAGCCGCGCCCAGATGGAAGCGGAGCAGGCGCCCTGGGTCTGGTTCATGACCTGGCACACCCGATGGATCACCGCGGAGGAGAGCAACAACCAGGAGAAGCTCCGGGAAGTCTTCCACGATCCCTACTTTGTGAAGTTGCATCAGGTGCCGGATCTCATCACGGAGAAGTAAGCGTCCGGGGCTTGCATCCCGGCGGGCTTTGTGCTACAATATCCCTCGAACGATATAGAGCCGCCGTATCCACCGGGATACGGCAGGGTGCAAAAAGCATCCTCCTGTCCCCCTCGTCAGGTCTGAGAAGAGGGGGCGGGCGGATGCTTTTTTGATGAAGGAGTGCATGAACGATGAAGGAACGCTTCCGCGTGTCGCTGACGCGCTTTGAATGGGTTTTGTGGGGGCTGAGCATCTGTGTGGTGGCGGGGACGGCCATCGCTTTCCGGGCCTCCGACTGGGTGAGCGTGCTGGCCTCCCTGATCGGCGTGACGGCGCTGATCTTTGTGGCGAAGGGGCACGCGCTGGGGCAGGTGCTGACAATCGTTTTCGCGGTGTTTTACGGGATCATCTCCTGGGCCTTCCGCTACTACGGCGAAGCCATCACCTATCTGGGCATGACGGCGCCCATGGCGGTGGTCGCGCTGGTCACCTGGCTGCGCAATCCCTACCGGGATTCTGCGGAGGTGGCTGTCCGCCGCCTGAATGGGAAGCATTGGGCGGTGCTGTGCCTCTGTGCAGCAGCGGTGACGGCTGCCTTCTGGTTCATCCTGCGGGCGATCGGCAATGCGGCGCTGATGGTGAGCACGCTGTCCATCACCACCAGCTTCGTTGCCTCCTGGCTGACAGCTGTGCGCAGCCCTTATTATGCGCTGGCCTATGCGCTCAATGATCTGGTGCTGATCGTCCTGTGGGTGATCGCGGCGCTGGCGGATATTTCCAGCGTGCCGATGGTGGCCTGCTTTGGTATGTTCTTCGCCAACGACCTGTATGGGTTCATCAACTGGCGGCGGATGGAGAGACGGCAGCAGGAACCGGCAGACGGCGTATCAGACTGCTGAAACGCGGGAAGCTTTGCTTTCATACGATTTCAAAACGCCAAGGGCGGCCCCTCCGCATGGGAAGGGCCGCCCTCAGACTGTCAAAAAACCTATGGGTGGCATTGGAGGGCTCGCAAGCCCTCCGATTTTAGATCGAAAATCGGCGAGCCCCTTCGGGGCGGTTAAACGGGGCGAAGCCCCTGTGCGGCGATTTTCGCGCGATTTTGCTTGCGAAATCGCTTCCTTACACGAGCAAACGGCCGGGAGAGCCATTTATGGCTCGACCAGTGCGCGAGTGCAAACCCTCGAAAAAGTGCCTATAGCACTTTGTCGACACCCTGATGCTTATTTCATTTCCGGCTTGCGGGACTTGGCGCGCAGCTGATGATCCAGGATCTTCTTGCGCATGCGCAGGGATTTGGGGGTGATCTCCAGCAGCTCGTCGTCGTCAATGAACTCCAGGCATTCCTCCAGAGAGAGGGGATGGACGGAGATCAGGCGCATCGCATCTTCGGAGGCGGAGGCGTTGCGCATGTTGGTGACGTGCTTCTGCTTGCAGACATTGACCGCCAGATCCATGTTATGGGCGTTCTGACCGCAGATCATGCCCATGTAGACCTCCTGGCCCGCGCCGATGAAGAGCGTGCCGCGCTCCTGGGCGTAGAACAGGCCGTAGGAGGTGGAGGTGCCGGTCTCAAAGCAGATCATCGCACCCACATTGCGGTGGGGGATATCGCCCTTGACGGGCTCGTACTTCTCAAACACGCTGGACATGATGCCCTCGCCGCGGGTGTCAGTCATGAACTCGGAGCGATAGCCAAAGAGACCGCGGGAAGGCACCAGGAACTCCAGGCGCACCCGATCCAGGCCGGTCATGCTCTCCAGGATGCCGCGACGGCGGCCGATCTTCTCAATGACTGCGCCGGCGCTGGCCTGGGGCGTATCCACCACCAGGCGCTCGATGGGCTCGCACTTCACGCCGTCGATCATCTTGTAGATGACCTGGGGCTTGGAAACCGCGAACTCATAGCCCTGGCGGCGCATGTTCTCGATCAGGATGGACAGGTGCAGCTCGCCGCGTCCGCAGACCTCGAAGGCGTCGGTGGTCTCGGTGTCGTTCACCCGCAGGGACACGTCCGTCTGCAGCTCGCGCATCAGCCGGGCGCGCAGGTGACGACTGGTCACATACTGGCCCTCCCGGCCGGCGAAGGGGGAATCGTTGACCTGGAAGGTCATGGTGACCGTGGGCTCGGAGATCTTCACGAAGGGCAGGCCCTCAATGCAGGAAGGATCGCAGACCGTATCGCCGATGGAGATGTTCTCCGCGCCGGACAGGGCTACGATATCGCCCATGGAGACCTCGTCAGCGTCCACGCGCTTGAGCGCCTCGTAGGTGTACAGGTTGCCCAGCCGCCACTGGGAGGAGGTCACGCCGGTCTCCAGGTTGGTATGAACGACGTTCATGCCCTGCTTGAAGGAGCCGCGCACCACGCGGCCCACGCCGATGCGGCCTACATACTCGGAATAGTCGATGGTGGAGATCAGCACCTGCGCCGGGCCCTCAGGATCGCCCTCGGGCGCGGGGATGTACTTGAGGATGGACTCGAACAGGGGCTTCAGATCAACGCCGGGCTCGTCCATGCTCAGCGTGGCTGTACCCTTGCGGGCGGACACATACAGGATGGGGTTATCCAGGGTGCTTTCATCGGCGTCCAGGTCGATCAGCAGATCCAGAATCTCGCCGGTGACCTCCTCGCACCGCTGGTCGGGGCGGTCGATCTTGTTGATGACGATCAGCACCTTCAGCTTGAGCTCCAGGGCCTTCTTCAGCACGAAGCGGGTCTGGGGCATGGGACCCTCAAAGGAGTCCACCAGCAGCAGTACGCCGTCCACCATCTTCAGCACGCGTTCCACCTCGCCGCCGAAGTCCGCGTGGCCAGGGGTGTCGACGATGTTGATCTTGGTATCGCCGTAGTGCACGGCGGTATTCTTGGCCAGGATGGTAATGCCGCGCTCGCGCTCGATGTCGCCGGAGTCCATCACGCGGTCAACGGTCTGCTGATTCTCGTGATAAGCGCCGCCCTGCTTAAGCATCTGGTCGACCAGGGTGGTCTTGCCGTGGTCAACGTGGGCAATGATGGCAATATTGCGAATGTCTTCGCGGATCATTGATAACATCTCCTTAAAAGGAATTCGGAATTATGAATTCGGAATTCGGAATTGAGTTACTCCTCTCCAGAATGCTGATTCTGGAATTATTATGCTTCAACCATGGCTGGAACACATTCTTAATTCCGAATTCCGCATTCCGAATTCCGAATTACCTTACAGTCGGTTCGCCGTTTCCGCCAACTCCAGCCCCTCGTTGTTCTCGCAGGCCAGACGGATAGACCACTCATTCTCGAACAGCAGCACGTCGCGGTCTCGGCTGTCCTTGGCGCGGCCGGAGGTGGAGGTCAGCTTCAGCTTGTCCACTTCCTTGGGGGTGTTCACCACCCAGCGGACGTAGCGGAAGGGCATGGATTCCATCACGATGTCTACCTGATATTCGGTCTTCAGGCGATGCTCCAGCACTTCAAACTGCAGCACGCCGACGACGCCCACCATGAACTCCTCGCGGCCGGTCTCGGTGCGGATGAAGGTCTGGATGGCGCCCTCCTCGGCCAGCTGGGTGATGCCCTTCTGGAACTGCTTGCGCTTCATGCTGTCCAGGGGACGCACGCGGGAGAAGTGCTCAGGCGCGAACACGGGGATATTCTCATAGTGGAACTTAGGGCCGGTGGAGAGCGTGTCGCCCAGCTGATAGATGCCGGGGTCGAACAGGCCGATGATATCGCCGGCCCAGGCTTCCTCGACGGCCTCGCGGGCATCCGCCATGAACTGCTGGGGCTGCTTGAGGGCCACCTGCTTGTTCGTGCCGGAGTGCCAGACCTCCATACCCTTCTCAAATGCGCCGGACACAATGCGCATGAAGGCCAGACGGTCGCGGTGGGCGGGGTTCATGTTGGCCTGGATCTTGAAGATGAAGCCGGAGAAATAGGGCTCCTCCGGGCCGATCACGCCCGCGTCGGACTTGCGGGGCAGCGGCGGGTTGGTGTACTGCAGGAACCGGTCCAGGAAGGGCTCCACGCCGAAGTTGGTGACGGCGGAGCCAAAGAACATGGGGGTCAGCTCGCCCTTTCGTACCTTCTCCAGATCGAAGGGATCGCCTGCCTCGTCCAGCAGCATGATCTCCTCCTCCAGGCGGTCGATATAGTGCTGATCCAGCACATGGGGCAGGGCCTCGTCGCCCAGCGCGATCTCCAGCTCATCCACGCGCTTGGCGCCGTGGTCGCCGCCGGAATAGAGCGTGATGGTCTCCGTATCGCGGTGATACACGCCCTGGAAGTCGCCGTCCACGCCGATGGGCCAGTTGATGGGGCAGGAGCGGATACCCAGCACCTGCTCCAGCTCCTCCATCAGGGCAAAGGGGTCCTTGGCCGCGCGGTCCATCTTGTTCACGAAGGTGAAGATGGGAATATTGCGCATGCGGCAGACCTTGAACAGCTTGATGGTCTGGGCCTCCACGCCCTTGGCCGCGTCGATCAGCATGACAGCGGCATCCGCCGCCACCAGCACGCGGTAGGTATCCTCGGAGAAATCCTGATGGCCGGGGGTATCCAGAATGTTGATGCGGAAGCCCTCTTCGGGGATCTCGACCGGTTCCTCGCCGGAGCCGGGGAAGGGCTGCACTTTTGCCGGCTTGTACTCAAACTGCATGGCGGAGGAGGTGACGGAAATGCCGCGCTGCTTCTCGATCTCCATCCAGTCAGAGGTCGCATGCTTATCAGACTTGCGGGCCTTGACGGAGCCTGCGGAGCGGATCGCGCCGCCGTAGAGCAGCAGCTTCTCGGTCAGGGTCGTCTTACCTGCGTCAGGGTGAGAAATGATGGCAAATGTACGCCGCTTCTGGACCTGCTCATGCAGCATGTCCCGAAAGGCCTGGGTATCAGCGGTGGGAAGCATGATATGACCTCCTTCGTCGGTCAAATTCGGAATTCGGAATGCGGAATTCGGAATTGAGTTGCTTGGCTCAGCAATGGGCTGCATAATTCGGATACAACGGATGAGCGTATCATTAGCTAACACGCTAAATTCCGAATTCCGAATTCATCATTCCGAATTATTCTTTATAGTCTTGCAGGCTGACGCTCACCATCTTGCTCACGCCCTGCTCCTCCATGGCGACGCCGAAGAGGGCGTTGCAGCGCTCCATCGTGCCCTTGCGGTGGGTAACGACGATAAACTGGGTGCCCTTCGAATACTCCTTCAGGTAGTCGGCGTAGTAGCCGATGTTGGCGTCGTCCAGGGCTGCTTCGATCTCGTCCAGGATGCAGAAGGGGGTGGGCTTGAGCTTCAGGGTGGCGAAGAGGATGGCGATGGCGGTCAGCGCGCGCTCGCCGCCGGAAAGCAGGGACAGCAGCTGCAGCTTCTTGCCCGGGGGTTGGGCGTTGACCTCGATGCCGCAGTTCAGCGGGTCCTCCGGGTCCATCAGGAGCAGCTCTGCCTTGCCGCCGCCGAACAGGCGCGTGAAGGTCTCGGAGAAATACCCCTGCAGCTTGGTGAAGTTGTCCACAAAGGTGACGCGCATCTGTTCCACCAGGCGCTCGATCAGCTCCCTCAGATCCGCCTCTGCGGCGCGCAGATCGGCCTGCTGGCGGGTCAGATCGTCCACGCGGGCCTTGGTTTCGGCATATTCCTCCACCGCGCCCACATTGACGTTGCCCAGTTCGCGGATGGCGGCGTTCAGCTCGCCCGCCCGCTTGTCGGCCTCCCGCTCGTGGAAGCCCTCTGCCTGACGGAATTCCTCCGCGCCGGCGTAGGTCAGCTTGTAGGTATCCCAGATGCGGTTTTCGAGGTTGCGCTGCTCGGATTCCACCCGCTGACGGGTCATTTCCAACCGGTGCTGCTTCTCGCCATCCCGCTTGTAGGATTCGTGGAGGCCTTCGATATCATGCAGCACGTCGCGCAGGCGGCTCTGGGCTTCGGTGCGCTGGGCTTCGATGGCCTGGGCCAGGGATTCCTGGCGCTTCTGCTCCATCTGCCGCAGGGCCACATCGCCTTCTGCCTGGGCGATGGCGGCGGCATCCTGCTGATCCATCTGATCCATCTCGGTCAGCTGGGCCGCGCGGCGCTCCTGCTCCCGCAGGATCTGATTGCGGTCCGCGTCGAAATGGCTCTGGTCACGGCGGAGATTGTCCAGGCCGTGGCGCAGATCAGCCAGCTGCAGCGTGCGGGTCATGACCCGGTCACCGGCTTCGGCAGCGGCGGCGCGGGCGGCGGCCAGGGCCTGCTGCAGCTCGGCGCTGCGCTTCTCCATGGCCGTCTGGTCCATCGCCGCATCGTCGGATTCGTTGTCGATGGAGCTGAGCTGGCTGTGGATCTCCTCCAGGGCCTCCTGCAGCTGCAGGGCAGCCAGCTCGGTCTGCTCCATGCGGTCGCGGTGAGCCTGCAGGGTCTCCCGGGCGCTGTCAAAGCGGGCCTGCTCACGGGTGACGGCAATTTCCTGCTGATGCACCTGCTCCAGCGCGTCCGCCACAGCCTGACGGAGCTCTGCCTTGCGCTGCTGCCCCTCGCCGAGGCGCTGCTTCATGGCGTCCAGCTCAGTCTTGCCGCTGCGCAGCACCTCGGTCAGCTCCTTCAGCTCGCGCTCGCGGCTGAGGAAGTTGGAGACGCGGGACTGCACCGAGCCGCCGGTCATGGAGCCGCCGGAGTGCATCACATCGCCCTCCAGGGTGACCAGGCGGAAGGAATGTCCGCCGGCGCGCATGATCGGGATACCGTGATCCAGATTGTCCGCGATGACGGTACGGCCCAGCAGGTTTTCGATGATATTCTTGTATTCCGGCGCGCAGCTGACCAGGTCGCTGGCCACGCCGATGCAGCCGGGCAGCGTCAGGGCATTGCGGCTGTTTGCGTTGATCGTCTGGGGGCGGATGGCGCTCATGGGCAGGAAGGTCGCACGGCCGAGGCGGTTCTGGCGCAGGTAGTTGATCAGCTCCTTCGCCGTTTCCTCGTTGTCGGTGACGATGTTCTGCTGCGCCGCGCCCAGGGCCATGTCGATGGCAGTCTCATACTTCTGGGGGACGGTCATCAGCTGGGCCAGCACGCCCTTGACGCCCTTCATGTTCCGCTGGCGGGCATACTGCATGGCGCGCTTGACGGCCTGGTTGTAGCCCTCCATATCACGGACCATTTCGGTCAGCACGCCGTGGCGGCTCTGGGCGGCCTGCAGCTTTGCAGACAGCTCCTCGGCGCGGGCGCGCTGATGGTTGAGGGCCGCGTCGTGGGTGTTGAATTCCGCCACCCGGTCCGCGTGAGCCTGCTGGAGCTCCTCCTGGTGCTGCTGCTCCTGCTGCACCAGGCCGCGGGCCTCCTCGGCTTCCTGCACCAGCTCGGCTTCCTCGCCCCGCAGCTGCTCTGCGGCGCGCCGGATCTCCTCCAGGCGGCTGGTCATCTGCGCCTGCATGGTGGTCAGGCGGGTCTGGTTGTTCTTCACGTCCGCCTGACGGTTCATGGCGCTGATGACGGCAGCCTTGTGCTTTTCCAGCGTTTCGTCGGCTTCGGCTTCCGCGGCCTGCAGCCGTTCCATATCTGCCTGGGCCTTTTCCAGCACGCGCTGGGCGGCCTCAATCAGGCCTTCCTGATGGGCAACCTCCTCCTGGCTTGCGCCGAAGGAAGCCTCCAGCTCCTTCAATCGGGCAGCGGCGTCCTCCTGCTCCGCGCTCAGGCGGCTGCGGTTTTCCTGCCGCGTTTCCTGGCGGGAGCGCAGCGCGGTCAGCTGTTCCTGGGTTTCATGGACGCGCTCGGCACAGGCCATCAGCTCCGCGCGGGCGGCGGAGATCTTCTCGTCCAGTTCCGCGATGTTTTCCTGCGTCGCGTCCCGCAAAACGGTCTTTTCCGCGATCGCCTGCTCGCAGTCGGCCAGGATGGTGGAAAGGGTCATCAGCTCCGCATCCAGCTCCGCCAGCCGCTGCCGGGCCCGGTCGGAACGGATGAGGAACAGGTTCATGTCCAGGTGCTTGAGCTCCGCTGCATACTCCATGTAGAGGCGGGCGTTGCGGCTCTGCTCCTCCAGGGGGCCGAGGCGGCGGGTGAGCTCCTCCAGGATATCGTCCAGGCGCTCCACGTTTTCCAGCGTGCGCTGGAGCTTCTTGTCCGCCTCTTCCTTGCGGGCGCGGAACTTGACGATGCCGGCGGCCTCCTCAAAGACCTGGCGGCGATCCTCGGATTTGCGGGAGAGGATCTCGTCAATACGGCCCTGGCCGATGATGGAATAGCCTTCCTTGCCGATGCCGGTATCCCGGAACAAATCGATGATATCGCGCAGACGGCAGGCGGCCCGGTTGAGGAAGTACTCGCTCTCGCCGTTGCGGTAAACACGGCGGGTCACCATGACCTCCGCATTTTCCATCGGGAGCTGACTGTCCTCGTTATCAAAGATCAGCGATACCTCGCAGTAGGAGAGCGGCTTGCGCTTCTGGGTGCCGTTGAAGATGACGTCCGCCATGGACGCGCCGCGAAGAGTCTTCGCGCTCTGTTCACCCAGCACCCAGCGCACCGCATCGCCGATGTTGCTCTTGCCTGAGCCGTTGGGGCCGACAATGCCCGTAATGCCCTCGTCAAAGACGATCTCCGTCCGCTGGGCAAAGGACTTGAACCCGTACAGCTCCAGTTTCTTCAGTCTCAGGGCCTTCGACCCCCCTTTTCTTCATGTCGCCCCGCAAAAGGCTTCGGCCATACTTGACCAACTTACAGTATAGCATAAAAAAGTCGATTCGTCTATTTTTTTCTACCATAAATATATCTGCGGCCCCTCCGCCGGTAGAGACCCCCCTTTTCTGCATTGACAAATACGATGCTATGGGATATAATGCCAGTACGAGAAGAGGTGTCGATTGATGAAAATACGATATGTTTGTAGAAATATTTTGCTTACTGTTTTGATCATGCTGTCCCTGTACGTTGTCGCTGCGGCAGAATCTTCGTCAAATACAATCTCATCCCTTGGCGCAGGCGCAATGCCTTGTCAGGGTAGCCCGAAGGCTGTCGTTTTCCTGGTTTCCTTTACAGACTCAGCCTGGGCACCCAGTTCTGGGGATGTCACCTATTGGAACAATGTGTTCTTCAGCCCTGACCTGATGAACTCGACCGATGCTTCGAAAGCTTACTCATACCAGGACAGTCTTCGTAGCTTCTATTACCGCTCCTCCTACGGGAAGCTTGACATCACCGGCGATGTATACGCCTGTCAGCTGCAGCATGAAGCAAGCTACTACACTGAATTTGAAATGATCGTCAACGAGGTCGTTGCCCGGTTTGAGGATCGCATCGACTGGAAGGTGTACGACAGCGACAATGATGGATACACAGACGGCCTGTACGTTCTTCCGTTTGGAGACCCGGTGTGGGAACGCAGTGATGAAATGAGCTTTATGACGCCCATGTACAATCTCTCGGTTGACGGTGTGAATATCAGCCGAGCTGTGTATATCAGCCGCAATGCGATCATTCTCGATGCACCCGTCACAACGATTGCGCATGAAACCTTCCACCTGCTGGGCATCACCGATCTGTACGGCGGCGAATTCGGCAATTTTATGAACCCCGATGGCTTGAAAACCGCCACCATCCTCGACTTCAACAGCGGAAGAGAGGGAGACATTCCGGGACTCTGCAAGCAGCTCTTCGGTTGGGTCGATACGCCTCATACGCTTACCGGCGCAGGCGAATGGGAAATCGAACTCTCATCGATCTCTGTCACGGATGATATGCTCATCGTTCATGCCCTGGGCGATCCGGAAAACCGCAATCTGTTTGTTATCGAATATGTGACAACCGAAGCGAATAATCAAAGGCACAATGGCATCCGCATCTGGCGGACGGAGGTGAACGGTTCAAAAGCACTCACCCGCCCAACCGAAAGCCTGCATCCCTTTGAATACATCGAAGCGATCTGCCCTGAGGCTACGCTGAACTACTATTTCCAGCCGGGTGATTCGTTCACCCCTTGGACAAAGCTCTCCTCAGCCTACGCAACCGCATATGAAGATGTCACCAGCGGTTTCGGTAATCATCGTTACATCAAGGAGACCGCCTATTCGGGCATCTACATCGACGTTCTCAGCATGGACGGAAAAACAGCCAAAGTCCGTGTCCGGATTGAGCCAACACTGGATCTGACCGGCGAAGTTGCCACGGTTCAGGTGGTTGATCCCTCTGTGAACGGGATTTTCCTGGATCAGAACGACATGTTTACCTTCGCAAGCATCAGCTGTCCCTATGACATGGCGGTCAACGGTCAGTTCTCCATCCGGCACAGTGCCAGCGGCACGACAATCCCTGTTTCCTCCATCATGTCCGATGATCGTAAGTTGATCAGACTGCTGATCACAAAAAAGAATCTGCCCCAAATCCAGCTGGATCAGGAATATACCATTCAGCTGCCTGGGCTCGTCACGGCGTTCAACGGCGACGAATTGTCCTTTGGCGATTTCAGCGGCAGCTTCGTTTTCAAAGATATCCCCGTTTCCCTGTCATTGGAAAACCAGCGGTATCCATACGGCAGCATGTCCGGGACGTTCCGGTATTTCCGCAGGAACGACGCCGAAATTTGCTACTTAGTTTTTGACAGGACGACGCAGGAAAGTGCTTTGCAAATCCTGAACATTGAAACCAACGAATTGACAGAAGTCCCTCTGGAAACATGCGTGTCGCTGTGCGACATGCTCTCAATAAACGCGTCGTACCTCGCTGACGAAAGTCAATTTAACATTTGGCAAGTTGATGATAAGCACTTTGCTGTTTCTTTTGAGCCGGTGTACACATACGGTACATGGCACAATCTGGCATGCTACCGGTTCGACGGTCAATTGGTCAGCGAGATCTCCTGCAGCGGTGGCATGCACTGCATAGGACAGGGAAACAAGCGCTATCTTGTCCGCAACAACGAAATACAGGAAGTCATCCTGAACAGCGACGGTCTCATGCCGCAGCCGCTCGAGTATCCGCTTGAAGATTTCAACGAATTTTGCTATGTATATAACTTCTACGAAGTGTCGGAGGGAACCTACGTTGTCACATACTGGCAGGCGAAGGAAATATCAGCGGACGGCAGCTATGCATGGGAGGATATGTTCCCGGTAACCGCTGTTTTCCGCAAGGGCAAAAGAGTTGCCACCATTCCTGATGCGGGCTGGTACGATTGCTTCCTGCCGGTGGGAAATGAACTCTATCTGATCAAGCTGACCGATGAGAAGCTCATGATAGATATTCTGGATGAGAACGCGACGATTAAGCAACAGGTTCTGCTGCTGGAGAACCTCCCTGTTGACCTGTACAAGCGTTCGAACAGTATAACCTCTACGCTTTTCAATGTTGAATACGCGGACGATATGCTGTTCATTTCCTTCAACAATTTCTCCGATTTGTACGACAGAAGTTATTTCACCACATACGTCCTTGCCTACGATTCAGACTTTCATCTGAAGTATTATTTCCATTCCAGCAATGAAGAAGTACGTTACGGCACGCCTGCTTATATCGGCAATAACGTTTTTTTCTACGGTATGGACAATTGCAGCTGTTCGCACCTGTCCCTGAGCAGCTGCACCGATCCAGACGCACACATTCAGACCCGAAAGCACGGCAAGCCTGCAACTCAAACGGAATGCGGCTGGACGGACGGTATCGTCTGCGGTCTGTGCGGAGAAGTTTTAGTCGCTCCACAGCTGATTCTTCACAAAAACTGCACTACCCTTCCCGGCGATGCTGACTGCAGCGGCAGAACAAATCTCATGGATGCGCTGCTGATTCTTCAGCATGTCGCTGGCTGGGAGGAAAAGCTGTGCATCAATAACGCAGACGCCAACAAAGACGGCACCATCGATATTGCAGACATCCTGCAGGTCCTGATCGCAGCCGCCGACGGCGATCTGGAGGGCACGGTTCACACATTCTCCCTGCTGGCCAGAGATTTGAATCTTGAGCTGTTTGCCATTGTTGCCCATCCGACGGATCTCTGTATCCCAGAAGGACAGGACGCAGCATTCTCCATTCTGGCTACAGATCCCGAGGCAGATTACCGGTGGTATGTCAGCCATGACAACGGAAGAAGCTGGTCTGAAGTAGCTCAAACCGATTCCAACACCTGCACGATCACGTCGGCAACGCTTGCCGACGACGGCGATCTTTACCGCTGCATCATCGAAAACGACGAGGGATATCAGCTTGTTTCTGATGCAGCTGCACTCTATGTGCTCCGCGACACGGACATCCCGGCAACTGGCGATCAAACCGATCCGCTGCTGCTGAGCGCCTCGGCGTTCATCAGTCTGGGCTGCCTGCTGGTGATGCTGTTCTGCTTCTGCAAGAGCAGTCGTGTCTGGTAATCCGCCGCCGGTCAAGGGGTGACAAATCCGCCCGGCTGTGCTAATATAGGCGGGCAAATAACTCCGCCGGAGGCTGTTTTATGCTGAAGAAGCTTACTGATCATCTGTTCTGCCAGCCCCGCATGGGCCGCCGCATCCCCGTGCTGGTGCTGAGTGTCATCCTGATGGGCATGTGCATTGCCTTTTTTGAAAAGACCCGCGTGGGTACCGATCCCTGCACGGTCTTCAATCTGAGCATCACCCAGAACGTTTTGCACTGGCAGCAGCTGGGCCCCTGGCAGCTGATCTTCAATACTGTGCTGCTGATCGTCATCCTGCTGCTGAAGGAGGGCCGCTGCATCGGGCTGGGTTCCCTGGCCAACATGGTGCTGGTGGGCTACTCCCGGGACTTTTTCAAGCCCATTGTGGAATGGCTGCTGCCGGGGAAGATGACCTCCCTGCTGGCCCGCGGCGCCGTGTTTGTTCCGGCAATGGCGCTGTTCCTGGTCGCTGTGGCCTTCTATATGGTGGTGGATCTGGGCACTGCGCCCTACGACGCCATGTCCCAGATCATTGCCCGCCGGGCGAAGATCCCCTTTGCCGCCGTCCGCATCAGCTATGACATCGCTGTCACGGTCATCGGCTTCCTGCTGGGCGGACAGGTGGGCGTATTCACCGTTCTGAGCTGCTTCTTCCTGGGGCCGGTGATCTCCGCCATTGCCGCGAAGTTCAGGCCCTGGTTCAGCTGAGCAGGCAGGAAGAAGGCCGGGCAGCGCCCCTTCCATACGTTTGATCCTGTGATGATCCAAAACAGCATGCCCCTCAGGCAGCAGCGCTTTCCCGCGACAGGGACGGCGCTGCTGCTTTTTGCTGCGCCCGTTTTTCTGGGGAAATCGCCGCACCGGGCAGGCTGTGCTTTTTCTTCAGGCGGATGAACCGGCTGCTGCCGCCCTGACCGCAGAACATGAAAACACGCCAGAGCAGATCACTCCGCTCTGGCGTGCTGTTTGATGGGATTATGCCTGCCTGCGCTTGCGCAGTGCAAGCAGCATGGCAGCAGATGCTGCCGCGAGCACCATCCACAGGGCCAGCGGCGCTTCATCGCCGGTCTGCGGGATCTTGGCGTTCTCGATCGTACCGCCGTTGTAGGCGCACTCGGTCTCGCTCTCGTTCTCGCTGCTGTTGACGTAGGTGGTGATGAAGCCGTCCACGGGCGTCTCCTTCACGTAATACACCGCTTCCTTGCCGTCCACAACATTGGGCAGGTTGTTGTACACATACCAGCCGTCTGCGTCGGGCGCGGGCGTCTTGACATCCAGCGCTATGCCGTTGCAGTACAGCGTCAGCTCGATATCCGGCACCGTCTCACCCTCCGTGAGGCCGCTCCAGACCTTGCGCACAGCAAAGCTGGTCAGCTCACGGTTGATGATCTTGCCGCCATCGAAGGCGCAGTCGGTTCTGTCCGCGTTGGGCGCTGCGTTCTCGTACGTCGTGTCGTAGCCCGCCATGGTGGTCTCGCGCACGGAGTAGGTGATCGCCTTGCCCTCGGCGTCCAGCGCCGGCAGGTCGGAGTAGGTGTAGGTGTTGCCCTCGCGCTTCACCTCAGGCTGAGGCTGGAGGATCTCGCCGTTTGCATACAGCACCAGCTCGATCTCGCCGCCGTCCTTGCCGATCCAGACCTTTTCGATCGTCACTTCGGTCAGTTCGGGGTCTTCCGCCGTGTAGGTGTTGGTCAGCGTGGTCACCGTGCCATTCACCTTGGTGTCGGTCAGCGTGTAGCCTTCCGGCAGCTCGGCTTCCGTCCAGGTGTAGGCAATTTCCTTGCCGTCCTTGTACTTGGGCAGGTTCTCGACGGTGGCCGTCCAGTTGTTGGCAGCGGTCAGCTCGACCTGTTCGCCGTTGCTCAGCGTGACGATCAGGCTTTCAGGACGCTTGCCTGCCTGATTGGCAGCATCGTCCCAAACCTTCACGACCGTAGCTTCGGTCAGTTCGGGTTCTTCCGCCGTGTAGGTGTTGGTCAGCGTGGTCACCGTGCCGTCCACCGTGGTGCCGGTCAGCTCGTAGCCTTCCGGCAGCTCGCTTTCCTTCCAGGTGTAGGTGATTTCCACATCGTCCGCGTACTTGGGCAGGTTCTCGATCTTGCTCTCCCAACGATTTGCTTCGTTCAGCGTCACAACATTTGCAGTTGCTTCACCGTTTGCGTACAGCGTCACCGTCAGGTTCACAGGCCGCTTGCCATCCTGGTTGTTGCTGTCATCCCAGACCTTCACGACCGTTGCTTCAGTCGTCTCGGCGGGATAGTGGTTGGTCAGCGTGGTCACCGTGCCTTCAACCGTGGTGCCGGTCAGCTCGTAGTTCTCGGGCATTTCGGCTTCCGTCCAGGTGTAGGCGATTTCCTCGCCGTCCTTGTACTTGGGCAGGTTCTCGACAGTGGCCGTCCAGTCGTTGGCTTCGGTCAGCGTCACTTCTGTGCCGTTGCTCAGCGTGACGATCAGGCTATCGGGCCGCTTGCCGTCCTGGTTGTTGCTGTCGTCCCAGACCTTGGTGACGGTTGCGCTGGTCGTCTCGGCGGGGTAGTGGTTGGTCAGCGTGGTCA
>JAFQIB010000041.1 GCA_017397765.1 Clostridia bacterium
GGCGAGCGGCGCACCAACAAACAAAGGAAAAGTCAAGAAATGCTACGCCCCCGCGAGGCCCATGCGGGGAGTGCAACTCCACCTAAAGACTACTATGTGGGGGCGGGGGGAGTCCAGAGGGGGTGGCAATCAATGGTGGGAAGTTTGCCACCCCCTCTGGCCCTCTTTGCTTCTTTCTCGGGACCGAGAAAGAAGATCTCTCACAAGTGACCTGCCACAAAGATACAAATATCTAACGATCATGCATCTCTATAAGTCCCAATTTCTAAAGGAGGACTCACATTAATGAAAAAAGCATTGATAGGCGGTTTTCTGTCCCTGGTGGGCAGCATCTGGTCTTTGGCGATCGTATTTATTGCCGGGAACAATCTTGTCACGTCCTGGAACACCGAACTCGGCAGATTCTGGTCAACCATCATTGAAATGAACCTGATGCCTTTATTTATTCTCTTTGTTGTGATGACAGCGCTTGGCTTGGTCATCCTGGCGTTTGAATTCTTCCGCAAAGAGAAATAAAACAGATTGATAGCTGGGCAAGCTGCGCCATGCCGCTCCTACTGCAGCTTCATAAGGGGCAGCGGTCAGCTTGACGCCCGGCCTGCCCTTTCATACAAAACGAGCATCCGGCGTTTTTCGGATGCTCGTTTTGTTTCATGGCCGGCTGAATCAAAGCTGATCAGGTCATCATTTCTGTCTCAGGGCCTGATATCAGCAGATCCGCTCATAGACGGGGATGATCTCCAGCGGCGCAGCAACATCAAGCCGCTGACCACCGCATACGGTTTCTCCGGTATCCACGCTTTTCCACATACCTGCCGGGAAGTAGACGCTCCGGCTGCGGGCGCCGGCCTCCATCACCGGCGCAACCAGGTACTTCCCGCCGAACATGTACTGATCCTTCAGATCCGCGCATTCCGCATCCTCCGGGAACTCGTAGAACATCGCCCGCATCAGGGGCGTACCCGCCTCGTGAGCCTCCTGCATCAGACCGCGGACGTAGGGGCGCAGCTTCTCGCGGCGCTGCAGATACTTCACCAGGATGGGATATGCCGCCTCGCCGAAGCTCCAGACCTCGTTGTCATTGCCGGAGAAGAGGGCGTCGCTGCCGTCCTGCCGCTTCACACCCTTGCCGGGCTGGCGGTCGCCGTGCAGGCGCATCACCGGACAGTAGCAGCCCCACTGGAACCAGCGCACCAGCAGCTCCCGGAAATCCTCATGGGCCGGATAGCCGCCGTGGAAGCCGCCGATATCCGTCGTCCACCAGGGAATACCGGCGACACCCATGCTCAGGCCTGCACAGACCTGGCGGCGGAAGTCCTCCCAGCGGCTCATGATATCCCCCGACCAGACCAAGGCACCGTAGCGCTGGGAGCCTGCCCAGGCGCAGCGCACCAGATTCACCGGATTCTCCTGCCCCTGCGCCTGCATGCCCTCAAAGAACAGACGGGAATAGTACTGGGGATAGAGATTGCCCACCTGCTGGCTGGAGCCGATGTGATAGCGGTACTGCTTGAAATCGTAGGTGCCCCATTCCGGCTCGGCCTCGTCCAGCCAGAACACGCGGATACCGTGATCGTAATAATTCTTCTTGATCTTCTGCCAGACGTACTGCCGGGCCCGGGGATTGGTGGCGTCGAAGAACATGCTGTCCTCCACAAAGCGCATGCCGATCTGCTCGCCGTATTCTGCCCGCACCAGCAGGCCCTGCTGCAGCATCTCCCCGTAATTCTCGCTCGTCAGCGCCACCTGCGGCCACACGCTGACCATCAGCTCGATCCCCAGCTCCTGCAGCTCCTTCACCATCGCCGCCGGATCGGGGAAGAATTCCTCATCAAAGCGGAAATCGCCCATGCGCGGCCAATGAAAGAAGTCAATGACGATCACGTCGATGGGCAGCTTGCGGCGCTTGTACTCCCGGGCGACATTCAGCAGCTGCTCCTGATTCCAGTAGCGCAGCTTGCACTGCCAGAAACCCAGGCCGTACTCCGGCATCATCGGCACAAAGCCGGTGGCGCGGGCGTAGTTTCTGCTGATCTCCGCAGGCTTGTCCCCGCAGGTGACCCAGTAATCCAGCTGCCTGGTGGCATCCGCATGCCAGGAGGTGCGGTTGCGCCCGAAGCTGACCCAGCCGATGGCCGGATTATGCCACAGGAAGCCATAGCCCCGGCTGGACATGACGAAGGGCACGCTCGCCTGGGAGTTGCGATGCGCCAGTTCCAGCGTGCAGCCCTTCCAGTCCAGGTATTCCTCCTGATACTGGCCCATGCCGTAGATATGCTCGCCGTCAAAGCCGTCGAAGGTAGCGGTCAGGGCGTTGTCTCCGCCGATGATGGGCTCGAATTTTCGGGACTGCAGCACCAGCGCATTGGCGCCGTCCGTTTCCCGCAGCAGCACCTCTCCCCGCTGGTTGAGGAAGGTCAGCTTCGCCCGGGCCTTCCAGCCGGCCGCTTCCATCTGCACGGTCAGTTTGCCGACCCGGAGCACGGCGTCCCCGTCGCGCACGGCGATCTCCACATCCTCCGCCGGCATGGGGTCCAGCAGCGCAAAACGATCGTCCTGCACGTCCCCCATCAGCACCGCCCGCACTCGGACGCTGTCCGGCCCCCAGGGCTGAACCACCAGCGTCTCGCCAAGATTGCGGAATATAACAGCATTTCCATCTTGCTCAAAATACTTCATCAGCAGCTGCTCCTATGTTTTTCTCCATTCGCCAGAGGCGTCTGCTGATTGGATTCGATATCTGCCCTGATTCTCCTGCCGCATTTGACTTTTTCTCTTCAGCGCAGCAAAAGCGCCCGTCCGCTCCCCTTGAGAGCCGACAGGCGCTTTGTCATTTCATATGGATCAATCCTGGCGTTCTGCATCGGAAAGCCGACGGCTCATCTCGATCAGGTAAGCCAGCGCGTTGTTCAGGCGCTTGATATCGCTGGTGCTGAAGGTCTCCGGCCAGCTCTTCACCTGCCCGCAGATGCTCTGCTGCAGCTGCTCCGCCAGTTCCCTGCCCTGCGGCAGCAATCTGACGTTGACAATCCGGCGGTCCTTCTCGCTCCGGCAGCGCTCCAGAATGCCGCGCTCATTCAGCGCATCCAGCAGCGGCGTAATGTTGGGCTTTGCAATGCCCAGCCCCGTGCTGATCTCGCCGATGGTCATCTCCCCGGCGGAAAGCATGCAGATGATCTGAATATGGGAAAAGGGCATATTGAACTCGCGGGTGATAGCATCCACGCGGATCAGCCTTTTGGGAAGGAGGGGCAGTGCGGCGTACAGACTGCCGGACAGTGCGTCCACCAGCGCCGTATCATTGCTCCAATGCTTTGCCATGTTTCATTCCTCCGTTGCTCCGAATCCTGAACAGCCATCAAGCGGCCGCACCAATGGATATCAGTTTATCACAATGAAATAAAACTTGCAAGGCATATTGTACACAAGATTATGTGTTCATCGCAATTAATCACTAATATTCATAATCAGTAAGCGTTCCAGCGCCCGGAGCGTATCCGCCCTGGGGATCACATAACGCACCAGCAGCTCATCCAGGAAGTAGCGCTTGAAGCTCTCCACAAAGGCCGGGAGCGTAATCAGTGCCTCGGAATGCTGCTGCTCCAGATCATATCCGGTATACGCATCGGTAAGCAGTACGCCCTTGCCATCATACAGGCTGATCTCAAAGCGCAGCGGCGGCGCGCCCTCCTTGAAGAAATGCACATTGAAGTAGGGCTGGTTGCGCATGGCGTCCAGCAACACGCGGATGATCTCCCGCCGCTCCTCCACAGTATAAGGCCGCTGCAGGAAGAAATGATCGCACAGCACCCCTGTGCGCATAAACCGCTCCATGGCCGGCAGGCTGTAGATCAGATGGGTGGGCTTATGCTTTTTCATCATGTTCTCAAACCGGGCCTCATGCACCGCCTTGAGCGCAGCAATCAAATCATCCAGCGCGCCGCCCGCCGCCATGCCGGAGGCTGAAAAGCCGTCGCGTATTCCCTGCTCCAGCTGGGCAGACGGAATGCAGTTGAAATGCACATCCGGCTTGATGCTCAGGATGGTGCAGTTGTCCTCCAGCTGCGCATAGCCTTCCACATAGTGAATAAAGCGCTCCGTGCTTTCCTCCAGCCCCGGCATGGGCTTGAGCAGCTCCAGCTGGAAGCGCCACCGGTCCAGCAGCCTTGCCTGCGGGCATTCTCCTGTCTGGATCTGGTGGAGGATAAAATGCTGATGATCGTATCGCAGGAAGGTGGCGCCCTGCAAATTACCCTGCTCGTCCCAGCTGTGAATATGGAGGGAATGCAGGCGGTAGAAGGCCTGCATCTCCCTGGGGCAGCTGGACGGCTCCACCAGGCGGGCATTGTACCACTGCTTGCCCACCAGCGGCAATATGCCCAGGATATTCTGCGTGACCGCCTCGTCCCGGGTGTCGATATAGTGGCGGATATTCAGCCGCCCCGCTTCTCCGGCTGCCTCGCAGCATACCGCCAGCAGATCACTCAGCCCCTTTTCGCAGCAGCTGGTCATGATGATTTCCGTCCGGGCGGCACAGGCCGCTTCTGCCAGCACCGATTGCAGCGAGCGCTCGGTTTCCGTTCCGTCAGGATTGGGGATGTGAACCACATAGTCCGGCAGCGGTTCATCCGGCGTATGCAGCGCCCGCAGGAAAGCCCGGTTGGCCTGGTAGCGCACAGGCCCCAGGCGCTCCACGCTCAGCGCCTCCTCCAGCGCCGCCCAGTGCTCCTCCGGCCAGCTTTCCCCCAGCGCCGCATACAGCGCATCCAGAAAGCGCATATTGACCTCATGGCTCGTATCTCCCGACAGAATGCGGAAGATGCTGTTGCGGCTGCGGAAGCCCACCAGCCGCGCCGCCTCCGAGGCGGAGATTTCCTCCTTCGCCAGGCATCGCCTGAGACATTCGCCAAAGCTTTCGTACTGCTGCATGATTATGCTCCTGTTCTGAATATTTTGCATCTATTCCTATTATAGAGAATCCGGTCTTCATTGTCAAATGCCCTCAGCCTTCCCATACAGATTAGGAATTCCTCATGCATTTCTAATCTATTTCCACTGGAAGCAGCCCCGGTGAATATGGTAAGCTGATATCGTCAAAAAGAGGAGGACAACAACGATGTTTGAACTGATTGGCAACCTGATCGGACTGGTATTTGACCTTGTGGGCATGGCGTTTTCCCTGGCCTTTGGCGCGGTGGAGTTCGTCTTTGGCATCCTGGGCGGGATTTTCTCCCTGGTGCTTTCCCTGGGCGGCTTCGTGCTGATCGCAGCACTGATCGCCGTGGCCGTCAAGCGCCGCAGGAAGTACCGTGCCTGCCGGCAGCAACCCGAGGAAGCTGCGCCCGCCGCTGAGGCGCAGGAGGAGTTCACCAGCTTCTACGACCAGTTCCGCACGCAGGAATAATCAGCCCGGCATATCCGCCCGGGCGGTACGCCGGCCAGGGGGAGCAAAACGGGCCCAGCGCCCTGCTCCCCCTTTCTTTTTTTCTTGCCAGATACCGCCGGGCGTGGTAAAATGATTCCAAATGAAAAAAGGGTCAAAGACCCCCAGGAGAGTGAAACCTATGGCGCCCCTGATTTCCAAATGGCATCGCGAGCTGGAGCTGTTCAGCGCAGTCAAGCCCCTCATCATTCTGGAGGGCAATGTGCTGGATCAGTGCCGCTATCCGGTGGAAGGCTCCATCCCGGAGGACAGCCTTGTCTCCCTGACCGAATACCTCAACGGCTACCTGACCGACAACGGCTACGGGCAGGTCGTTTTCTATTCCAATCTGGTGGGCTTCATGAACCCCTACAGCCCCGCATCGCTGACCGCCTTTGCCCGGCAGAACGGGTGCGAGGTGAAGTCCGGGGCCATCCCGGCGGAATTCAAGGGCAACACTCAGCAGACCGCCCCCAACATCATCCGCCGCGCCATGGCCTCCACCGCCGCCGCCACCGCCGTGGTGATGGAGCTGGCCAGCCATTACATCATCACCCCCGAGCGGATGGATCAGCATGATGTGAACAGCTTCAATCTCCTGATGCAGTCCGCCATGTCCGCCGCCACGGTGCGCACCCCCATGGGCAAAAGGCAGAATCTTTTGATCCTGCTGGTGTCCAAGCTGAACGATCTGCCGGCGTGGTTCTATCTGAACAACCCGCTGTGCAAGACCATCCGCATCGAAGCGCCGGACCGGGAGGAGCGCAAGCGGCTGATCTCCGGCAAGGCCTGGCCCACCTTCTTCGACGCCACGGTCTACCGCACGGATATGCCCTTCTACGAGGCCCATCCCGAGGAGCTGACCCGGCTGCGGGAGAAGTTCGTCGGTCTGACCGAGGGGCTGACCTTCACCGAGCTGGACGCCATGCGCCGATTGTCCAAGCAGGAGCAGACCCCGATTCGGGAGCTTTGCGCCATTGTGGATCTGTACAAGTACGGCATCAAGGAGAACCCCTGGGCCAATCTGTCCATGGACAGCCTGCGCACCGCCAAGCAGGACTTTGAGAAGCGCATCAAGGGCCAGGACGCCGCGCTGGAACGGACGCTGGACGTGGTGAAGCGCGCGGTGACGGGCATGAACGGCCTTTCTTCCTCCTCCACGGCCAAGCCCAAGGGCGTGCTGTTCTACGCAGGCCCCACGGGCGTGGGCAAGACGGAAACTGCCAAGGCGCTGGCCGAGAAGCTCTTCGGCGACGAGAGCGCCTGCATCCGCTTCGATATGTCCGAATACGGCCAGCCCCACTCCGATCAGAAGCTGATGGGCGCGCCTCCAGGCTATGTGGGCTACGAGGCAGGCGGTCAATTGACCAACGCCATCAAGAAGAATCCCTTCGCCATCGTCCTTTTTGACGAGATCGAGAAGGCCCATTCCTCCATCCTGGACAAGTTCCTGCAGATCCTGGAGGACGGCCGCCTCACCGACGGCCAGGGCAACACCGTCTATTTCTCCGAGACCATCATCATCTTCACCAGCAATCTGGGCATGTACGTCAAGGACGAGCTGGGCCGCCGCTATCAGAACGTGACCATGGACATGGATTACGCGGAGGTGCAAAAGCGCCTGCGCCAGGCGGTGGAGGACCACTTCAAGCTGGAGCTGGGCCGCCCGGAGATCCTCAACCGCATCGGCGAAAACATCGTGGTGTTCGACTTCATCCGCGAGGAGGCGGGCCAAGCCATCCTCAAAGCCCAGGTGGACAAGATCATCCGCCGCCTGGAGGAGCAGAAGAACATCCGCGTGACCGTCACAGAGGAGGCCTATCAGGAGCTGTCCGCTGCTGCGCTTGCTGATTTGTCCAACGGCGGCCGCGGTGTGGGCAATCAGGTCGAGGCGCTGCTGATCAATCCCCTCAGCCGCTGGCTGTTTGACAACGCCGTCATCGCGGATGCGGACGTGACCATCGAGCATTTCGACGTTGCCGCCGTGCCGCCCTGCGTCCGCTGCCATACAGGCAAAGAAGCCGAATGCACAAAGGAGGAGACCCGCCATGAGTGATCTGCGCCGCAGCCTCCTTAAAGGGATGTCCGGCATTGTCGCCGATCTGTACGGCGAGCCCGTCCCGGCAGCCAGAACCGCCACGCTGAAGTCCGCCGACGCGCCCGTTCCGGCCCGGCAGCCCGCCCTGCCGCCCTTCTGCAAGCTGTGGAAGACCGCGGACGAAACCATCGACTGGACGGATATCCTCGTCTCCCCCACCCCCACCGACGGCCTCACGCCGCCGGACAAGTGGACGCTGTATCATCAGCATGCCGCCAATGTCCTCAAGGGCGACATGACCGCCTATCTGGCGGTGCTGCAATCCGCCAACCCCATGGAGGATCTGATGCCCTATGTGACGGCGCTGGACGTGGCGACGGTGGACGCAGACGTGCTGCGGGTCACCTTCGTCCCCCGGCAGGACCTGCTGGAAAAGGAAGCGGATCAGTATCTGTGCGGCATGGCGCTGCGCATTGCCCGCGACCTCTTCGCCGCGCTGCCGGTGCTGCAGGTGGACGTGATCGCCGCGCAGGAGGAACAGTCCCTCCTGACGGTCTCCTTCACCCGGAGCGCCATGAACAAGGTTCGCTTCGCCTTTATTGATCCGGTGGACTTTGTGGAAAAATGCGGGGGCGTTTTCCCGCAGGAAAAATATGAAGCCTGATCGCCACGCCGGCAAATGGGCGCAGGCCATCCTTGCCGCCCAGAATGCGGACGGCACGTGGGGGGCCTGCTTCCACGGTCTCGCACAGCCTGGCAGCGCACCACTGACCACCGAACAGGCACTGCGCCGCCTTCATGCCCTGGGATTCACCAGGGAGGATGCGTCCATCCGCCGCTGTGTGGACACCATGGCCGCCTGCCTGCGGGGTGAACGGAAGATCGACGCCTACTGGGAAACAGGCATCGACTGGGCCATGTATGAGCCCCTGATGCTTGCTGCCTGGATCCGCCTCTTCGACCCGGAGCAGCCCGACGCGCTGGCCTATGCCAAACGCTGGGCGAAGATCGTCGAATCCGCCTTTTCAGATGGTTTTCTGAACGTTACTGCATGGGATGCTGCTTACGAAGCAGAATTCCACCGCAGGGAGCGCCATCCCAGGCCAATCCGCTTGACCGCCCTGTATCATGCCATGCTGCTGCCCGGTGTGCTTTCCGCTGAAACAGATCGCGCCTTTGTGCAGCATATCCTCACCCGCCCGGATGGCATGTACTATGTTTACCCTCAGCCACTGGTGCATCCGCCCGCCATCTTTGCCGCAAAGGAGACCAGCTACTGGCTGTCCGCCATCGAGCTGCTGACGGAATACCCTTCCGCCACGGAGCAGCTGCATTTTGCTGCGGCTTTTCTGCGCCTGAACGCCATGCCGGACGGGCAGTGGGATCTGGGTCTGAAGGCAAATGACAAGGTGTACTTCCCCCTTTCTGACAGCTGGCGCACCGAGGCGCTGCGCTGCGCCGACTGCACAGAGCGCATTGCCGCATTGCTGCACAAGATCGAAAAAGGAGACTGACTATGTTCCGCGAACTGACCCGCAAAAACAAAGCCGCAATCCGCGAGGAATGCATCCGCCTGCTGGAACATGAAAAGCGCGGCGTGCTGTCCGTGCAGGGCGACGACGGCTATCCCTACGGCATGCCGATGAATCACTGGTACGATGCAGAAACCGGCTGTCTCTGGTTCCATTGCGGCCACGGCGGCCACCGGGAGGATGCGCTGCAGCGCTGCGGCAAGGTCTCCTACTGCGTGTATGACGAGGGCCATACCACCCCCGGCAGCTGGGTGAAGCATGTCCTGAGCGTGATCGTCTTCGGCCGGATGGAGATCATCGACGATCAAGCCGAGGTCATCCGCGTCGCCTCTGCGCTGACCCGCAAATTCACTCAGGACGAGCGGTATCTGCAGAAGGAGCTGGAGAACTTCGCCCATGAAACACGGCTGCTGAAGCTCACGCCGGAGCAGATCTGCGGGAAGCATGTGACAGAGTCGTGAGAATAAGACTTCTGCCTGCAATTCAAAAAAGTACGTTGTCCAACACAGGATTTCGCCTCTGCGGAGACGACCAAAGGGCTTTCCGTCATCCAACATCGCTTGAAGCTTTGCCTTCGGCAACTCCCCACCGGGGAGCCGCTTCTGCACGATGCCCTTTGGAAACCTTCGGCGCAACCATTTTGTCAGATACCGAAACCTGACACACAAAACCCTCCGACCGCTTGGCCGGAGGGTATTAATTTGCAATTACTTGTTGTTGCGCTGATCCACGATGGCCTTGACCTTCATGGGCAGGCCCAGCAGGTTGATGAAGCCCTCGGAGTCCTTGTGGCTGTACAGATCCTTGGAGTCGCCGAAGGTGGCGATCTCTTCCAGGTACAGGCTGTTGGGGGACTTCACGCCTGCATTGATGCAGTTGCCCTTGTAGAGCTTGATGCGCACGGTGCCGTTGACGGCCTCCTGAGTGGAATCCACAAAGGCGGACAGGGCCTCGCGCAGGGGGGTGTACCACATGCCGTCGTACACCAGCTCAGCGAACTTGGAGGCGATCAGCTCCTTGTAGTGGCTGGTCTGTCGGTCCAGGGTGATGGACTCCAGAATGCCGTGGGCAGCGTAGAGCAGCGTGCCGCCGGGCGTCTCGTACACGCCGCGGGACTTCATGCCCACCAGACGGTTCTCCACCAGATCAGCGCAGCCCACGCCGTTGCGGCCGGCGATCTCGTTGGCCTTGGTCAGCAGGTCGATGGCGTCCAGCTTCTCGCCGTTGATGGCAACGGGCACGCCCTTCTCGAAATCGACGGTGACGTACTCAGGCTCGTCGGGCGCCTTCTCGGGGGTGACCATGGTCAGCAGCAGGTCAGCCGGCGGCTCGTTCCAGGGATCTTCCAGATCCGCGCCTTCATGGCTGATGTGCCAGATGTTGCGGTCCATGGAGTAGGGACGGTCCTTCTTGACCGGCACGGGGATGTTGCGCGCCTCGGCGTACTCGATCTCCTCCTCGCGGGTCTTGATATTCCAGATACGCCAGGGGGCGATGATCTTCATATCGGGGTCGAAGGCCTTGATGGTCAGCTCGAAGCGAACCTGATCGTTGCCCTTGCCGGTGCAGCCGTGGCAGATGGCATCGGCGCCTTCCTTGATGGCGATGTCCACCAGACCCTTGGCGATGCAGGGACGGGCGTGGGAGGTGCCCAGCAGGTACTCCTCGTAAACGGCGCCGGCCTTCAGACAGGGCATGATGTAATCGTTGACATACTCCTCGGTCAGATCCAGAACGTAGAGCTTGCTTGCGCCGGTCTTCAGCGCCTTCTCCTCCAGACCCTCCAGCTCGTCGGCCTGACCGACGTTGCCGGAAACGGCGATGACCTCACAATTGTTGTAGTTCTCCTTCAGCCAGGGGATGATGATGGAAGTATCCAGACCGCCGGAATAGGCGAGAACGACCTTTTTGATGTTATCCTTGTTCATGACAAAGCCTCCATGAAGAAATAATTATGCACGAATTATAATCAAATATTGTATATTTGTCAATACGGATGAATAAATATTCATAGAGAAACATGAGAAACGCCCTTTTGTCCATAAAATTTCACGGCTTCCCGATTCCTTTTGGTGATATTGACCCACAAACGGCGCGTATGTTGCAGGCGGCGGTATATTGTTTCATGTTTCTGTAAAAAACATGTATACAATCCCGTATGGTTATTTTGCTTTTGTGGAGCGGAGGGTTGTCCGCGGCGGGCATATCTTGACATTGGGGCGTTTCGTCTGTACAATAGCCCCATGGAAAAGAACATGAAAAGCCGGATGGCGGAACCGATCCGGGGCTTTCGTCTCCCCCGGTATGCTGAGATCCCCACCGTTGGCCTTTATCTGGAACAGACGATCAAGTACATCAATGCCCACCTCGCCCCTCTGGGCTGTATGGAGCTCACCGGCTCCATGGTCAGCAACTATGTCAAGAAGGGGCTGATCCCCGCGCCGGTGAAGAAGCAGTATTTCCCGGAGCAGATCAGCTATCTCTTCTTCGTGGCGGTGGCGAAGAACCTGATGACCATGGAGCACATCGACCTGCTCATCGGCGTCCAGCGCCAGACCTATACCCTCCCCGTGGCCTATGACTACATGTGCCTGGAGCTGGAGAACCAGCTCTTCCACCGGTTCGGTCTGAAGGACACGCTGGAGGACATCGGCATCACCGAGAGCGAGGAGAAGACCATCCTGCGGGGGCTGATCTCCTCCGCCGCCAATGTAATCTACCTGAACAGCTATTTTGAACAGATGCGCAGAGAAAAGCTAAACGAAAACCAGGGCTGATGCAGCCCTGGTTCTTTTTTCCGTAGGGGACGGCGCCCTCCACGACCCGACCGCTATGACGGGACGTCGAGGGCGCCGTCCCCTACATGTGCGTTCAAATGCAAAAAAGCACCCGCTTTCGCGGGTGCCTTTTGTTGTATAGCGATTTAGATACCGGCCAGCTTCATCAGCTCGGGAACCTTGGCTTCCCAGCCCAGAGCCATGATGTGCAGACCCTGGCAGTAGGGACGGCACTCCTTGATGATCTTGGCAGCGATCTCGACACCGGTGATACCGGCCTTGGCGCGCTCCTTGTCAGCGGCCAGCTCGTCGATCATGTAC
>JAFQIB010000128.1 GCA_017397765.1 Clostridia bacterium
AGCCTTAATGCATTGTCTGGCAGTAATCGGTTTTTCATCCGTAATATGTGAAAGATACTCTGATAGAATAGTATCAAAGCGGTTATTATCATCCCACTGAGCATTGGCGGCAAGAATGTGCAATGCACGATTTCTTACCAATGATTTAGGATGATTAAGCAGCGAGGCAAAGGTATCAAAGTATCCATACCATTCATCGGTATCTTGACTCTCGGATATGATTTTATCAGCAATAGCACAAGCGTATTGATCATCTTTCGATGTCAAATTTGCAATGAGGTTTTCGTGCAATAAATCTCACCTCCAAATTCAAGTTTGTCGTTTTCATTCTATCACGCAGAACAAGAAACAGCAAGCCTTGGCGGGCTTGCTGTTTCGGTATTTCTTTGGTGCAAAGTGTAGGATAACTCTTTCCTTCCCATCATTCTCACTGCAGGGAGTCGGTAAAAGCTGCAAGGACGCCGCCCTTACTTTCCTGCCAGCAGCGGAATCAGCAGGAAGATCAGCCAGCCGGGATGCCACAGATTGCACAGCGTGCCCAGCAGCAGATAGATGATGGTCACCATCACCGGATTGCCCAGCAGGCGGATGGGCGTGCGGTCGCTTTCCTTGAGGTAAAACAGCGGGATCGTCAGGAAAATGATCCAGCCGGGATGCCACAGATGGAAGGCAAAGCCCAGCACCAGATAGGCCACCGTCACCCACAGAGGATAGGGGAATGCAGCGCGGCGGCGCTCCCGCTCCCGGGCCTCCTGCTGCTCCTTGTACTCGAAGTAGCTGCCATTGGGCAGGGGATCCTGCGCCGTGAAGGTTTCGGCTGCCTGCTGCTTCTCTTTAGTCTCCAGATCCTTCATCTCTTCATTGGTCATGTTGGTTCCCTCCTCCTTTTACAGTTGCATTATACACCCGCTTGCCGTTCATTTCCATTAGGGACTGATTAAAACTGCCGCTGAAATTCGTTAAAATGGGGCTATTCCCGGCAGGATTTCAACTTCTGATGCAGAAATTTTACGAATATTACAAATTTTTGTGAACATTTCCGGTAGGCAGCGCGTCTAATAAGGTGTACAATAAGTTTACAAATGTAAAGCCACTGCTGAACCATCAGCCGGGAAGGGAGGGAAAGCCATGCGTCGTGTGCTGTGTGTTCTGCTGGCGCTGTGGCTGCTCCTGCCCCTGATTGCCCGGGCGGAGGAGCTTGCAGCGCCTGCTCAGGATGCGCCGGAAGGCCGCGTCAACCGGGCGCTGCTGATCGGCTGCGACCGCTTTCTCAGCCAGCCGGAGACTACCCCCTCCTCCTTCAACAATGTGCACCGGATGGCAGAAGCGCTCTCCGGCAGCGCCCTGGCCCTGGAAACGCTGATGCTCCAGCCCGAGGGCCTCTCCTCCACCGGAGATCTGGCGGGCATGGTGCTGGACGCTTTTTCCGAGGCGGACGCGGACGACGTCAGCTATTTCTATATCAGTACCCATGGCGTGTGGGAGGACGGCATGAGCGCCGGCGGCATGACGCTGCTGCTCTCCGACGGCGAAAAGGAGACCGCTGTGTCCGCCTATATGCTGCGCACCATGTTCGATCAGATCCAGGGCATCAAGGTGCTGATGATCGACGCCTGCCATGCCGGCGCGATGCTGGGCAAGGGCGTCAGCTCCCTTTTGTACAATGTATTCACGGGGGAGGACTACATCGTGCTCTGCTCCTCCGGCGGTGCGGAGGAAAGCTGGTTCTGGTCGGGCGATATCAACGGCGAGCGGCTGGCCGGCGCGGGGTATTTCTCCGGCGCGCTGATCCGCGCCATCTCCTCCTCCGGCAGCTATGCCGCGGATGACAACCGGGATGGCGAGATCACCCTGACGGAGCTCAGGCGGTGCCTGATCGACCATCACGGCGCATCCACCGTGCGCACCTATCCGGAGCAGAGCGATTTCCCCCTGTTCACCTACGAGTCGGACTACCAGACCGGGCGTAACCGGGAAGCGCTGGTGGAAGGCGTTTCCTTTGAATCCGACGTGCTGACGGCGGAGAATCCGACCCTGTATTTCTCCTTCAACGTCATTGCCAGAACGCAGATCGCCTATCAGCTGGTCTATCACCGCAACGGCCGCTGGGATTTCGATCATGCCCAGCTCATTTACGACAACAACGGCGATTTTTCCGCTTCCGCCAGCGCCGGGAAGATGCTTTCCCCCGGTCTGAAGGAGCGCGCCATCACCATCAACCGGGAGGATGCTGCTTCCTCCGGCTATGTCCTGCTCCAGCTGCTGACGATCCAGCGGGGCATGCCGGCGGTGGTTTCCTCGCGTGTGCTGTGCGTGCCGCCGGACAGCGGCGATCCCCATCTGGACGTGACAGCCCCGGCCTTTTTCTCCCCGGAGGACCGGGAGGAGCTGACCTTCAATATCCTGCATGATTTCCCCTGCGAGCTGACCGTGACGATCCAGGACCAGGACGGCAAAACGATCCGCCGCCTGTCCGCCCGACAAGCCACCCGGCCGGAGCAGATGGAGCCCGCCGGCAGCTGCTTCACCTGGGACGGTCTGAAAAACAATGGCGAGGCGGCCCCGGAGGGTCTGTACCGCATTTGCGTCAAGGCCTATGTAAACGGCGAAAGGTATGAATACCTCTCCGACCCGGTCATTCTGATGGGCGTCTCCGGCTGACAATGCCCGGGCTTCCCCGGCTGCTGCGGACAATCAAAAATATGCTGTAACCGCAAGTCGGACTGGACTTGCGGTTTTTATATTGAGAGGGTGGATAGAGAGCGACAAACTGGAATTGGGCGGGGGAAGATTGCATTTTCTATGCGGCTTGGTGAGTATAGCAACTTGCGCGTTCTCCCTCAGTCTTCGCTCGCAGATGTTCCATCCGCTCGCGAATCCAGTTCCTCCCAGAGGGAGCTTTGGCGGCCCACCTTGTTGCAATACGGAGCAAGCAGCAAAGAAGCCCGTTGTTCCGGTAGCGTCGCGAGACCGTTCAGGCGAGCGGCGCACCAACAAACAAAGGAAAAGTCAAGAAATGGTACGCCCCCGCGAGGCCCATGCGGGGAGTACAACTCCACCTAAAGACTACT
>JAFQIB010000042.1 GCA_017397765.1 Clostridia bacterium
CCAGAGTCAGTCCCGTTACACTAAAACGAAACCTGGCGTTGATCAACGCCAGGCCTCGTAAGGTGCTCAATTTCCAGTCACCTCAATACCTTTGGGATCTTGAACTTCATAATGTGTTGCACTTGGTTTGACAAATCACTATGCCGTCAGACTTTTACCATTCCCCATTTTTCCTTTTCTGCATACCCTGAGATTGACGGCAGGGCTTTTTCCACTCCGCCCTGACCCGAAAGGATGTGAACCATGGCTGAACAGGACTACCTGTGCGTCACAGGCGTCACAAAGCGGTTCGGCGGCGGGGCGGATGCAGTGACAGCCATTCAGGACGTCTCCTTCACCCTGGGCAAAGGCCGCTTTCTGTCCATTCTCGGCCCCAGCGGCTGCGGAAAAACGACGCTCTTCAACACCATTGCCGGACTGATCCGCCCCGATGCGGGTGAGGTTGTCTGCGAAGGAAAATCCCTGATCCTTCAGCCCGGTCTGACCGGCTACATGCTGCAGCGAGATCTGCTGCTGCCCTGGCGCAGCATCGCCGACAACATCACCCTGGCCCGCACGCTGCACGGTACAAACAGACGGCGAGCCCTGCAGGAGGCAGCCGCCGACGTGCAGGCCTGCGGCTTGTCCTCCCTGCTGAACCGGCGGCCTGACGAGCTTTCCGGCGGTCAACGCCAGCGTGCCGCCCTGGTACGCACCTTCCAGACCGGACGCGACCTGCTGCTGCTGGATGAACCCTTCGGCGCGCTGGACGCGGTGACCCGATTGCACCTGCAGGAGCTGCTGATGGCGCTGTGCCTGAAGAAGGGCAAAACCGTCCTCTTCGTCACCCACGACGTGGATGAGGCACTGCTTCTTTCAGACGAGGTGCTGGTCATGGGCGCGAACCCCGGTCGGATCATCGCCCATTATCACCTGCCCCAGGAAAAGCCGCGCACCATCAAGACCCTGGCCCTTCCCGCCCTCGTGGCGATGAAGGCGGATATCCTCAGTCTGCTGGATGAGGAGGGAAAAAAGCATGGCAAGCTCTAACCGTTCCCGGCTGGCGGTCAATGCCTGGCGCTGGGGGCTGCTGATCGCCCTGATCGCACTTTGGGAGGCAGGCAGCCGCCTGGCGCTGATCGATCCCTTTTTCTTTTCCAGCCCCTCAGAGATCGTCCGGACAGCGGTGGTCAAGTGGCAGTCCGGACAGCTGGGGCGGGATATCTCCTATACTGTGTCCTCCACGCTGCTGGGTTTTGTCCTGGGCACCTCCATCGGCTCGCTGGCAGGACTCCTGTTCTGGTTTTCCCGGCGGGTCGCTCAGGTCGCCGAGCCCTGGCTGATTGTCCTCAACGCGCTGCCCAAGCTGGCCCTTGCGCCGGTGCTGGTAATCTGGTTCGGCATCGGCTTTTCCTCCAAGGTAATCCTGGCCTTCCTGATGACGGTGGTCGTTTCTGCCATGAGCGCCTACGGTGGCGTTCAGACTGCTGATCCGGCGCTGGAGACCCTGCTGATCTCCCTGGGCGCCAGACGTCGCCAGATCTTTACCCTGCTGATCGTGCCCTCCGCCATGCCCGCCATCATCACCGGCCTCCGGGTCAATATCGCCCTGGCCATGGCAGGCGCCATCGTGGGGGAATTTATCGCATCAGACCGGGGGCTGGGGCGTATGATTGTGTACGCCGGTACGATCTTTGACCTGAAGCTGGTCTGGGTCGGCGTGGTGGTGCTGTCCATCGTCAGCGTGCTGATGTACGCCGCCGTTGTGCTGCTGGAAAAGCTGCTCATGCGCCATTGGACAGCCCGCAAGGCGTAATCCATTGAAGGAGGTTTCTTCCCATGCACAAGCTGCTCTGTCTGCTGCTCGCCCTTACCCTGTCCGTCCCCTTTGCCATGGCCGAAGGGGAGCTGAAGCCCATCACCGTTGCAGAACCTGTTCATCTCATTGGCTATCTGCCCCTGTACGCAGCCATCCATGAGGGATACTTTGCCGAGGAGGGCCTGGATGTATCCGTTGTGCAGGCCACCGGCGGCACCCATGTGACCGCGGTTGTCTCCGGCGACGCCTTTGCTGCCATCGGCGGGGTTGACAGCTACAATTTTGCCAACGTCGGCAATGAGGACCCCATCATCGCCATCGTCAACTGCGTCAACCGCGCCAATGTGTACCTCTTTGCCCGCAAAGGCCTGGCGCCTGCCTCCGTTTCAGACGAAGACATGGCGGCCTTCCTGAAGGATAAGATCATCATCGCCGGGCGGTACGGCGGTTCCCCCAATGTGCTGACCCGATATCTGGCCAAATCTGTCGGGCTTGACCCGGAAACGGATATGACGCTGCTGGAGAATGCTGACGCCTCCACCGTGACCGCCATGCTGCAATACGGCCAGGGCGATATCGGCAACGGCGGCGAGCCGCAGATCTCCGAGGGGGTGACTGCCGGCATCTTCGAAGAGCCCTTCGTCAAATTCCCCGATCTGGGCGACTATGCCTATTCCGTCATTGGCGTGAAGGCCTCTGCCATCGAAAACGATCCGGAAACCTGCGCCGCCTTTGTGCGGGCCATGCTCAAGGCGCTCAAGGCCGTCCAGGAGGATCGCACGCTCGCCGAGCGGGTACTGCTGCTGGAATTCCCCACCCTGACCGAGGAAGGCCGCAAGGCTGCGCTGGACCGCGCCTATGAGGATCAGCTCTGGTCTCCTGACGGCGTCATCAGCCGGGAAGCCGTGGACACCTGCATGAAGGTCGTCAGCATCTCCGGACTCTTTGACGGCGATTGGGACTACGACAGGATGGTCGACCTGCAGTTCGTCGAAGCCTGCACGACCACAGAGCCATAAGCGAAAGGCCATGCTCCCACTTCACGGGAACATGGCCTGTTTTTCTGCATCAAAGTGGGGCATGTCTGATTGCTCAGCGCATGCCCCGGAGGATGGAGTAGATCACTTATTCAGGTTTTGCACTGCCGCAGCCGCAGGAGCAGCCCGCGCATTGCCCGGCACACTTCGCTGCTTCCGGGCAGCCAATGCACTTTTTCCCGCTTTTCTTCGCTCTGTAGACATACGCCCCAGCACCGCCCACAACAAGCAGCAGGATCAGGATAATCATGAGATCCGTCATATGGAAGCCTCCCCGGTGAATCAGGCTTTGGCCGCAGCCTCAGCCTTCAACCGCTTGTTAGTATTCAGAATGATGCCGGTAATGACGGCCGCAATGGCAATCACCGCAGCCAGGCCGGGAATGAAGCCTGCGCCGAATGCACCGGTGGTGATCAGCGTGCCGATCTGGTACACCAGATAGCCCACCGTGAAGCCAACGGACAACTGCAGCCCGATGCCGCCCCAGAGCCACTTGGCGCTCTTCATTTCAGAGTTCATCGCGCCGATGGCCGCAAAGCAGGGAGGCGTGAACAGGTTGAACATCAGGTAAGCCAGCGCAGCAGCCTTGGTCAGGCCGAGGATCGCCGCCACTTCGGTGCCCGCACCTGCTTCAAGGGCCAGCTCCTCGGTGTTGATCAGGCTGGAAATGCCGTAGCAGACCGCCACCGTGCCCACCACGTTCTCCTTGGCGATGAAGCCGGTCACAGCCGCCGCAGCCAGCTGCCAGGCATGGAAGCCCACGATGGGGATCAGCACATAGGCAAAGGGATTGGCAATGGTGGCCAGGATAGAAGCATCCGCCGTTTCTGCCAGACGTAAGGACCAGGTGAACATCTGCATCACCTGCACCACGGTATTGCACAGCAGGATAATGGTACCGGCCTTGACAATATAGGCCCAGCCGCGGGAGATCATGGATTGGCAGGCGCGCTGCAGGGAGGGAACCTTATACTCAGGCAGCTCAATAATAAAGTAGGACTTGCGGACCTGATGGCCGGTGATCAGGTTGACCAGCAGCGCCCCCAGGAAAATCAGCAGGATGCCTGCAAAGTACATCAGCGGACTGACCCAGGGCGCATCGGAGAAGAATGCACCGGCAAACAGGGCAATCACGGGCAGCTTCGCACCGCAGGGCATGAAGGGCGCCAGCATGGCCGTCGCGCGGCGTTCCCGCTCGTTGCGGATGGTGCGGCAGGCCATAACGCCGGGGATGGCGCAGCCGGTGGTGATGACGAAGGGAATCACGGACTTACCGGACAGGCCGACCTTCTTGAAGATCGGATCAAGTACCACGGAGGCACGGGCCATGTAGCCGCAGTCCTCCAGCAGGGCAATGAGGAAGTACATCACCATCACCAGCGGCAGGAAGCCGACCACCGCGATCACGCCGCCGATCACGCCGTCCACCAGCAGGGTCTGCAGGATATCGGACGCGCCGGTGACCAGACCGGCCACCCAGCCCTGGAAGCTCTCCAGCCAGGCCGTGAAGGTATCCGCCAGCCAGGGACCGAAGGACGCCTGGGAGAACCAGAACACAAAATACATTACTGCCGCAAAGATCGCGAGCCCCAGAACAGGATGCGTAACGACTGCGTCAATTTTGTCCTGCACGTTCTTGTCCGCCGTCTTCACCACGCGCTTTTCAACCTGCCTGACAACACCGTTGACAAAGGCGAAGCGGGCGCGGTCAGCCTTCTCGACCTCCGCCTTGCTGCTCAGATCAACCCCTGTCTGCGTGTAGGGCGCCTTCTGCTGCTTGCCCACCTGCGCCACGGCGGTTTTGATAACTTCCGCCAGGCCTTCATTGGTGGTGGATACCGTATCGATCACAGGACAGCCCAGGGCAGCGGAAAGCGCCGCCTTGTCGATCGTCGTGTGCTTTTTCTCGTTGACATCCGCCTTGTTCAGCGCCACCACCATGGGGATGCCCAGCTCCAGCAGCTGCGTGGTGAAGAACAGGCTGCGGCTGAGGTTGGTGGCGTCCACAATGTTGACGATCACATCCGGCTGTTCGTTGCGCACATATTCGCTGGTGACGCTCTCCTCACTCGTAAAGGGCGACATGGAATATGCGCCGGGCAGATCAACAGCGATCAGACCCTCCTGCTCCCCCGCATAAGCCTTGCGGATGGCATGCTCCTTGCGCTCCACGGTAACACCCGCCCAATTGCCGACCTTTTCACTCTGGCCGGTCAGGGCATTGTACATCGTCGTTTTGCCGCTGTTGGGATTGCCCGTCAGTGCAATTCTCATCAATAACTCCCCCTGCAGTCATCAATCCGAAGTTTCGATTCAACCGTCGGTTAGGTCTGTCTAACCATGAGGCAAAAAAGAACAGACCGGCTTTACTCAGTCTGGTCACACCTCAATCGCAGCCGCCAGCTGGAGATCAATTGCATACCGGCCATCCTTGACAGCAATGGTACAGCTGCCCCATTTGCGGCTGACCACAGTGATCGGTTCCCCGGTATAGCAGCCCAGCGAGAACAGGAACTGGTTCAGCTCCTCGTCATCGGTCAAAATGCTGCGGATGATATATCCCTTGCCGAGCTCGGCATTGCGCAGATTCATCTTCGCTCCTCCAATCATCAGCGGCGAACAGAAGTTAGTCTCTTCTAACGCCCGGAGATAGGATAGCACCGGACGCCGGGTTTGTCAAGCCCTTACATGCAAATTATTTCACAAAATTCCATGCTTCGCCAATATTTTTATCTCTATAAGCGTTCGATTCGTCTAATCGGCGAAAATTTCACCATTTTGGACAACCCGCTTCTTCCCTGTCCCCGGCGCGCGGCTATTGACAATTCTTCCCGCCGGGGCTTATAATAGAGCATATTCCATGAAAGGCTGCTGCCATGCGAAAACTGTTGATTTTCTTTTTCCTCTGCCTGCTGCCGGTTTGTGCGGCGGCAGAAGAGCAGATCGTCCTGACCTTCGTGGGCGATTGTACCATCGGCGGCGAGGATCGCCTCCGGGAATTCGATTATTCCTTTGACGGCTACGTCCGCCAGCACGGATATGACTACTTCTTTGAGAAGGTGCAGTCCGTAATCGCCAACGACGATCTGACCATCGCCAATCTGGAGGGCTGCTTCATCAATTATGAAAGCAGCGCAGTCGAAAAGACCTACAACTTCCGCGGGCCCAAGGACTATGTGAAAGTACTGACGGGCAGCAGCATTGAGGCTGTGAGCTACGCCAACAATCACGCCATGGACTACGGCTACGATGGTGCAAAGCACACCATCAGCACGCTGGAGGAGGCCGGGCTGGCCTGGTTCGCCACCAACGAAGCAGCGGAAAAAACCTGGATCTACGAAAAGGGCGATATCCGTATCGGCTTTGTGGCCATGGAGCGAACCTACTGGTATTACCGCCACCGTAATCTACTCAAGGGACAAATTGCGGATCTGAGGACGCAGGGCTGCGACGTGGTCATCTTCGTGATGCACGGCGGCGAGGAATACCGTCCCCGTCACCTGCGCAATCAGGAGCAGCTTGCTACCGCTGCGCTGGAGTACGGCGCGGATATCGTCATCGGGCATCACCCCCATGTCCTGCAGGGCGTGGACGTCGTTGACGGCAAGACGATCTGCTATTCCCTGGGCAATTTCGTCTTCGGCGGAAACGCAAAGATCCGCGCCCCCTACACAGCGCTGTTCCAATTCACCCTCTCCTTCTCCGAGGAAGGCGAGTATCTTGGCCATCAGCTGAACATCATCCCTGCCCTCCCCTCGGGAGAAAGGGAATTCAACAATTATCAGCCCGTGCTGGCCACAGGTAAGGATGCAGAAGCCGTCATGTCCCAGATCCAGCATGACACAGACTTCAAGCTCCGCCCCTTTGTGGAGGGCGTGGGCGCTGTGCAGGATTTCGTCAAAGCCCCTACCAAATAAGTAAAGGAGACTGCTCATATGAAGAAGGTATTGCTTTCCCTCCTGATGCTCGTCCTGCTGCTGGGCGCTGTAGCCCTTGCGGAAGACAAGGCAGAGACCATCACCTTCCAGAAGACCTTCACCACCGACGTCAACGCCGAGTATATCGACCTTGGCAAGATGCGCGTGGAGGACATGGACAAGTTCATCGCCTTCCTGCGGAAGATGCCCAACATCAAGAAGGTGGATATGTTCACCACCAGGATGTACACCAAGGACATCGACAAGCTGGCCGCCGCCTTCCCGGACGTCGAGTTCGGCTGGACGATGCGCATCGGCGATCACTGGGTCCGCACCGACGCCACCGCCTTCTCCACCTTGCACAACAATTCCTCTCCCATGCATACGGAAAGGAACTTCAAGTATCTGAAGTACTGCAAGAACCTGCTGGCCCTGGACATCGGCCACAACGCCGTGATGGATCTGTCCTTCCTCTATGACCTGCCCAACCTGAAGGTGCTCATCCTGGCCTGCAACATCAATCTGAAGGACATTACCCCCGTGGGAAGCCTGAAGAATCTGGAATACCTGGAGCTGTTCAAGAACGATATCAACGATATCTCCTGCCTGGCCAACTGCACCAACCTGATCGACCTGAACATCTGCTTCAACCGCATCAAGGACTGGACGCCCCTGCACGGCTTGCAGAAGCTGGAGCGCCTCTGGCTGTACAACAGCAACAACTGGTCCAAGGATTATCCGGTGGACAAGAAGGTTGTCAAGGCCCTGGAGGAAGCGCTCCCCAACTGCCATGTGGACAGCATCTCCTATTCCACCCTGGGCGGCTGGCGCGAGCACGAGCGCTACTACGTCATCTTCCACATGTTCAAGTACGGCGAATATATTCCCTTCCACCGCAGCCTTGAGATCAAGGAAAAGTACCCCAATGGCATCAATCTGAACTGACAAAAACAATCCGCAGGCCTGCCTCTTCGCAGCCTGCGGATTTTCAATTGGCAGCCCCGGACAGCCCTTTGCAGCGCAGACGGATGCCCCGGCGAATCGTACACATCAAAAACCGCAGGCGCACCCTCCGGCACAGCCTGCGGTTTTGGTTTTATTTCTTTTCCTGGTTCAGCCTGTGATAGGAGAAGACCGACAGCCCGGCCATGCAGCAGAGCGTGGCGATCATCACACAGTAGCAAGCCGGTGTGGACAGCTCGATCCCGAAGAGCAGCTTGTTGTCCAGCGTGAACTCGATCCAGATCAGCACCGCCGCACACAGCAGACACAGCAACGCCGGTACATAGGCCTTCAGTGTCCCTCTGCGGATACAGGCATACAGGATCACTGCAAAGACGATCAGCGCGCACATCAGCTGCTCAATGCGGACAAAGCCCCACTTGGGACACTGGCCGAGCATCCGCTCGGAGAAGATCTGCGGCAGCGCCAGGAAGAGCGCCGTATGGAGGAACACGCGGCCTGTGGCATAGGCGCGCTTCCAGGTCAGCAGGAAGCCAGCAGCCGCTACGATCAGCGCCAGCACCGCTTCCAGCAGGAACACCGCGTAGAACCAGGCGTAGAGCATCTCGTTTTGCACAGCCAGCGGGAAAAAGCAGTGCTGTTCATTCATCACCACATCGCCGATTCCCACCAGGCTCATGGGGTCCAGCAATCCCTCCGCGCCGCGGATCACGGCTGCCAGCAGCGCGCCGCAGGGCGCAAAGGCGTCCAGCACAGCGCCGGCCTTCTGCTTCGTCAACCTTGCTGCAAGCAGCACCGCCAGCACCACGCCCGCGCAGCCGCCGACAAAGCTGAACTCTGCCGGGCTGGTTCTGATCAGCGCGCCAAGGCCATAATTGTCGATCTGTTCAGGCAGCTTCACGAGGAAATATAGCAGCTTGGCCGACACGGCGCCCAGCAGTACCATCAGCGGCAGCGCTGCGGCGGCTGCAGTCGTCTTCAGGCCACTGCGCTTTAGCCGCCATGCAAACAGACCGGTACAGATCACTGTACCGATCGTCAGGAACAGAAAATAGCTGCTGTTCATAGGTGTCCTTCCTTATTTGCCGTCCCAGGCGGAGGCAAAATAAATGATATCGCTGATATCGCGTGTATTCTTGTTCCCCTTGTCGTTGATCTTTTCGCCGTTGAAAACCATGATAGTGGAGTCGCCGCCGTCCAGATTATAGGCCGTCACAGCGCCCATTTCCTTTGCCAGCTGAGCAAACTGGAGCAGATCCATGCCATCGGAGCCGCGCCTGGAGGATGCACAGCAGAGAGCGAAATACTCCAGCGGTCCGGTCTGCGCAATGCACATCCGCTGCCGCTTGAGCTCCGGTGCAAGCCAGTAACTGGCGTCCAGCGCTCCGATCTCTCCGTCCACCACCAGTGCAGGGCCGAAATGGAAGGCATTGATCAGCTTTTTGCCGTTCAGCGTTCCATTCATCGTATTTCTGTCCGGGGTAAAGAGGATATGGAAATCACCGTTTTCGTCGATCGCCAGCACATCCCGTTCAGCGCGGAGCTTGTCGCGGTACACCTTGCCCTGACGGAGGATATAGCCGTACTTATAATGCGCATAATAATCGCCGTCGATCGCCAGCACCGCGTTCTGACGCTTGGCAATGTAGACGCCGTTGGACTCAAAATAGTTGTCAAAGCTTGCAGCAGGCGCAGTGCGCAGCTGGGAGGGATGGCCGATTTTGATCCTTGCAATCCAGTAGTCGCAATTGTCCTTGCGCCCCTCCTCAATCACAACATGGAGCGTTGGATCCTTGTATTCATGGTCGCTGATATAATTCTTTTGTTGAACAGGCTTGCCGGGTGTAAGGTCCACAGGCAAGCTGGGCGTCTTCTCACCCATGGCAGTCAGGCCGCAGAGCAGCATCAGCATCAGAGCGATCAGACCGGCTTTGATAAAACGCAAATTTGTCAGCACCTTTCGCGGAATAAATCGACTATATTATACCGGATTCACAAAGGCATGTCAATAAAAACAGGGGAAATATCACAGATTATACACAGTCAGCAGCGATGCTGCCTGCCGATCGACGCCCCGGTCATACCGGCTTGTCATCCCCTGCCAGCCTTTGCCGTAAGACTGCCTACATCCCCTCCCCGCTCCGATACAAAGCCCAGTCCGCAGATCGTACACGCAGCTGTTTGACAGCAAAAAGCCGCAAGCCTTTGAACAAGGCCTGCGGCAAATTTGTACATAGTCAGGATACCAGCCTGCAAATCAGCCCTTCACGCCGCCCAGCACCATACCGGTGACAAAGTAGCGCTGCAGGAAGGGGTAGACCACCAGAATCGGCAGTGCGGAGACCACCGTGATAGCGCAGCGGATGGTAACAGGGGTCGTTTTGGCCGCCGCCTGGCTGGCCAGTGCATCAACGGATGCATTGGCAGCATTGGCCGTATTCATGGACGTCGCCAGCTTCATTTTCAGCAGATACTGCAATGTATGCAGATACTTCTTGCCGCCATTGTACAGCTGCGTGTCGAACCACTGGTTCCAGCTGCCCACCGCCACGAACAGCGCGACCGTCGCCAGCACGGGCATGCACAGCGGGAAGATGATCTGCCAGAAAATGCGCATGTCGTTCGCGCCGTCAATACGGGCCGACTCCACCAGTGCCTCCGGCAAGCCGGTGATGTAGGTGCGGATGACGATCATGTTGAAGCAGGAGAACATCGTGGGGATGATATAAACCCAGAATGTCTTTGACAGCTTCAGCGTCTTGGAGATCAGCAGATAATTGGGGATCAGGCCGGCGTTGACATACATGGTCAGCACCACCGCCAGGGTGATGAACTTGCGGAACACAAATTCCTTGCGGCTGAGCGCGAAGGCCAGCATGGAGGTAAACAGCAGGTTCAGCAGCGTGGTGATGACCGTGCGGGCCACGGAAATGCCAAAGGCATTCCAGGTCAGCTTGTCGCTCAGGAGAGAATTATATGCCTCTGTGCTGAACTTGCGGGGCCACAGACCAATGCCGCCGCGAACTGCGTCAATACCGTCGTTGAAGGAAATGGCAACTGTGTTGATGACCGGGTACAGGGTCACGAACATCAGGATGCACAGGAAAATGCCGTTTGCAATCGGGAAGACGATATCCCGCTGCATGGGCTTCCTTCCCTTTTTCTTGATGGAAACAGAAGTCACAGGATATCCCTCCTTTACAGCAGCGTGTCTTCATCCAGCTTCTTTGCAACAAAGTTTGCAGAGAAGAGCAGGATGATGCCGATCACGCTCTTGAACATACCGGCAGCAATGGCGCGGCCGTACTTGTTGTTCTGAATGCCGTATTCCAGCACGAACACGTCAATGGTCTGCGAGAAATCGTAGACCTGCTTGTTGCCCAGCAGATACTGGATCTCAAAGCCAGCCTCCATCAGATGGCCGATGTTCATGATCATCAGCACCACGAAGGTGGACTTGATGCCGGGCAGCGTCACATGCAGAATGCGGTTGAAGCGGCCTGCACCGTCGATGGCAGCAGCTTCATACAGCGTCGGGTCAATGGAAGTCATGGTGGAGATGTAGATGATGGAGTTCCAGCCGACTTCCTTCCAGATGTTGATCAGGCCAACCAGGAACCAGAAGTATTTTCCTTCGCCCAGCCACCAGATCGGCTTGTCAATGACGCCCAGGTTCATCAATACGGTGTTGATGGGGCCGTCGGAAACAAACATGTTCTGCGCCATACCCACAACGATAACCATGCTCAGGAAGTGCGGCAGATAGGTAACGGTCTGAACAGTGCGCTTGAACGCACGGCTTCGCACTTCATTGAGTAAAATAGCAAGCAGAACGGAGGCAAGCGTACCGAACACAAGGTTGATCAGGCTCATGGCAAGGGTATTTCTGAAGCCAAGCCAGAAATACTTTTCCTTGAAAAGCCACTCAAAGTTACCAAAACCGATGTAATCCGCACCCTTTTTAATCGTATAGAGATCCAGGTTCTGGAAAGCATAACGCCAGCCCCACAGCGGGTAGTAATTGAACAGACATACATACAGAAGCACGGGAACAGACATGACTAACAGCCATTTCTGATCCCAAAGCGTCTTCAGGAAACGCCATTTTTTCGCGGGCTGCATCGGTTTGATTCTGTTAGCAGCGCTGGTCATAGGTATGCCCCTTTCCGAAAAAACCATGGGGAGAGCCAAGCTCTCCCCATGGCTTGAGAGTGTCGTAATTACTTGGTGGCCTGAGCCGCAAGCTTGTTCACTTCATCCTGCATGAAAGCAGCATAGATGTCAGCGTAGGGCTTGATCTCGGCAACAAAGGCATCCCAGTTGGCGTCCAGCTCTTCAGCGTTCTTGCTCATGATGATCTTGGGCAGCTGCTGATCCTGGATCAGGAGGAACTTGTCGTAGTCATCCTGCATGGGGGCCTTGTCGATCTGCCAGGCTTCGCCCCAGGGCGCCAGCTCGCAGGGAGCATTGAAGAAGTCAGCCCACTTGCCGTGGTTGTAGGCAGCCAGGAAAGCCTTGTCGTAATCGCTCATGGTCAGCTGCAGGATCTCGCCCTGATCAGCGGGAGCCCAGGTATTGCCGTCGTCCTGGAGGCCCTGCTTCTTGGGGGCGGACTCCCAGATGGTGAGGGCCTGGTTGGCCATCTTCCAAGCGGCGTCGCTGCGGACGCTGTACTGTTCCTTGGTCATGAGCATGCGGCCGTTTTCCACATAGTAGTCCACGCCTTCAATGCCCCACTGCAGGATCTTCTGCCAGCGGTCAGACAGCAGATTCTCGAACAGGTTGACCATGCGCTCGGGGTATTCGCAGTTCACAGAGATACCGAAGCCGCGGTCCTTGTTGGGCACGCCGCCGTTGAGGTACTGCTCTTCGATGGCGCCGAAGCCGTAAGCCTCGTCGTACACCAGGGGCAGGGCCACATAGGTATTCTCATACATCTTGGCGGTCTCCAGCGCGGCGGTAGCAGTGCCGAAGTCCCAGGTCTGGTCGAACATGCCCAGCACGGTGCCGGCAGACAGCTTGGCGATGTACTGGTCATAGGTCATGGTGAAGGTGTCGGGATTGATCAGGCCCTTGTTGAACATTTCGTTCAGCTTGGCGTAGTAGGCCTTGGCGTAGGGCTTGTCGATGAAGGTCTCAACAGCGTACTTGCCATTCTCGTCAGCGGTGCGGTTGATGTAGACTTCACCCTCGTTGGGCTGGCCCATCAGGTGCTGAACGGGGTTGATCAGGCAGAAGTGACGCCAATCCTCGCACAGGATGGCAAAGCCTTCGTACTTCGCGCCATTGGCATTGGTGGGGTTGGCAGCGATGAAGCGCTCGATCAGATCGAAGTACTGATCCAGGGTCTTGATCTCGGGGTAGTTGTCCCAGGCCAGAACCTGCTTCTGGATGAAGAAGGCGGGGCCGTTGCAGGCGTTCACAACCTGCTCGTGGTAGTTGATGCCGTAGTTGGGGATGATGAACAGTTCGCCGTTCTCATTCACCAGCTGGGGCAGAAGCGCCTCAATGTGCTTCCACAGGTTGGGGGTCTTCTCAGCGCTGATGTAGTCCAGCAGGTTGATCAGAGCGCCGGCGTTGATCAGCTTCTCAGCAGAGTTGCCGCCGTCGAACAGATCCGGGAAGTCTTCGCCGGCAATCTTGGTGCCCAGGGTCTCGTCCAGGTCGCCAGCCAGGAATTCGATCTCAAACTTGATGCCGAATTCGTCCTCGATCATCTTGTAGATCCGGTTGTCCTCAGTGGGCTGATCGCCGGGATCGCCACGGAACACAGTCACCGTGATGGGCTTCTCATCCGCAGCAGCGAAGCTGACGCAGGACAGAACCATCATGATTGCCATAACAGCAGCCAGAAGTTTACGCATAGTTTTGGTTCCTCCTTGTAACGATTTGGGAGGTTTCCTCCCATTTATGATAAGTATATGCTCTTTTTTTCGCTCCATGCAATGCAGTCCACGTTCAACTTATGGACAATAATATCCTTTTTGTGGTTTTTGTTAGCTTGTAAACCTTTACATGTATTTTCCATGCTGCCCCGCGCTCAGTGTCCCTGCGTTCCGTCGATCATTCCCTCCCCTCCTCACTTGTATAAAAAACAGAACAAAAACATTCCGGCCCGCAAAACAGCGGGTTTGGCAGCTATCCTTGCGCCGCGTTTCAGGTCATCCGGCTCGATATCCCCCCGCCTGCGGCGCGCTCCCCTTCCCCATTCTCTACAGGCTGACAACCGCAGCGCAGCTCCCCGAGCTGGATCTTCAATCATTTACAAGGGAGTGTAGACTGCGCCATCAGTCTATCAGAATCGCCTCTTCAGCGCTTTGTCGCAACACAAATGCCCCGCCATGATCAGCGGGGCAAAATTTGTGGAATTGCAATGGGCCAGCATCAGATAAAGACAGCATCGATCAGCGTTCCGTCAATGGCATCGAACACAGCCCAGCATTCGTAACCCTGCTGCTCGCCTTCAGCGGTCAGGTAGCTGAGCACCCACACCGGCGTCATCACCATGCCGTCGCCCTTGTCGGCGCGAACAGGCATCCAGGTGAGCGTGGCGCGGGTAATCTGCTTCAGTTCTTCGGGATAACGGGAATCAGCCATTTCACCGGGCAGAGCAGCCGCCACGGTTGATGCATCCACCAGCTTGGCGGGCGTGTTGATTACGTCACCCTGCTCATAGGCGTCACGGAGGTTGATGCTCTTGATGCCATCCGCGGTGACATAGAACACAGCCTCGAACTGACCGGCCATATCGCCATCGGTACCAAACTTATGGTAGCAGAGGTAGTAGCCCTCGTCGGCAGTCGTGGCGGTGGAATAGTCATGGCGGAAGGCATTGGTATACATTACCCCGCTGTCGATAGCCGCATTATACATCGCACCCATCTTGTGAATACGCTCCACGCCCATATCCAGCGCTGTGGTGCAGGTGTAGCCTGTCATGCCCAGCTTGGACATCAGTGCTTCTGCCTGCGCCTTGGCTTCGTCCAAACTGATGGTGCTCAGCTGAGTGTGCTCAAGCGTGTAGATCTCATCCGTTCCGGGGAAGCCCATGACCATCCAGCTGGCAATGCTGCCGACATCCATCACCAAAGCGCTCTTCGGCAGAGTTTCAGTGAATTTGGTGCCGTCCTCCAGCTCACCGACAGCTTCATAAGTGCCATCGAAAGTGTAATAGTAGAGATAATAACTGCCCCAATCCAGATGGCCTTTGTCGTTGAAGTCAACCGAACCGCCGATGTGACGAGTGTCAAGCGCTTCCTTTGCCACACCGCTCTGGTTGAACCAGGTGTAATCCATTGCCTGGCTGAAGTCACGTTCAGCAGCCTCGTAGACCGGCAAAGTGCCATTGGCCGTATATGCGTCAGGAACAATGACCTTCATTTCTGTTGCGGCATTGTCCACGGAAGCTGCGGAAACAACAGGAGCTTCTGTGGCAGCAGCAGGTGTACCCACCACCTCCGCATAGGGCTCAGGCTTGATGGTTACCGTCCATTCCTGTCTGACCGAATTTGCAGAATCCACAACACCTTCGGGAGACACGTTGCGCACAATGGCGGTCATTTGAATGGTATAGCTTTCACCCTCGGTGATCGCAATGCCGTCCTCGACCTCAAACAGGATCTGAATGCTGCCATCGCGCTGGGGATATACGCCGCATCCCAAGCCATTGGGTTCAAGCAGGGCACCGTCGTTTACACCGATCTTATCCAGATAGAAGCCCACATGCTTGATGGCGCTTCCATCCTGAGCAGCCTTCTCCTGAATGGAGATGGTTCCCTCCGGCGCTTTATCGCCATAATGTACTGCGTAACCATAGGCATCACCAACATTGGAATCTTCGCTCAGCAACACTACGTCATCGCTGGGAGTGATCGTAACCAGCCCGTAGAGGCCGTGATTACGGTATGCCACTTCCTCCAGCGTAAAGGTAACGCCCTCCACCTGAACAGAATCGGCAGGCAGAGCAATGTCACCCTGCTCCAGCCATGCCTGGGTGTCTTCGCCATAGTGGAGTCCGAAGAGTCCTGTAATCTGAGGATAGAATGCAGCCAGCGCAACGCCCATCATACTGATGATGACCAACGCCAGAACCAATGCAAATCGCGTAGCAGGACGCGGGGAATAGCCCCTCTTCATTTCGCTTTCCTCCTTGAGAGAGCCAGCGGTATCCATCAGAACACGGGAACAGCTTGCCGGGATCTCAGGAAAAACCTCTCGCAGATCATCGGGATGCCATTGCTTGTTCATCATGATCGACCAGCTCCTTTCGCAAAATTATTTTGGCCCGGTGAATCCGACTGCGTACCGCAGCAGCGGTCAGGTGCAGCGCGTTTGCAACCTCGGCTGTATCCATACCTTCGGAATAGTACAACACAAAGGGCAGCCGCAGCTTGTCCGGCAAGCATTCAATCAGCATTTTCAGCGTAATGCCATCGGAGGTTGCCGGTGTTTCAGGCAGTTCTTCCATAAGCACGATCCGCTGATTCTGGCGGTACACCTGCTTGCAAGTGTTGATCGCAATCCGTGTGACCCATGTACCGAAATATGCTTCATTGCGCAGCGTGTGCCGCTTTTCCCATGCTTTCAGCACGGTTTCCTGAAGGGCGTCCTGCACATCTGCATCGTTTTTCAGCATGCACAGAGCGACACGATACAGCCTTCCTTGAAGCTGCTCTATCTGCTCCACAAACCTTTCTTTGGTCAATCTTCATCACCTCTTTGGGAACGTTCCACTTATTAGATGCAGGCGGAGGGCGTTTTGTTGCATCGCGCAGAACTTTTTCCGCCAATGCGCAAAAAAACGCAGCAGGCCGCGATGAGGAGGATACATCATCCCGGCAGCCGCAGTCCCCGCCGATGGCGCACACGATTCTCCCGCTCTCCCCGCTCCTGCTGACGCACTTCATCTTATCATGCGCCGGCAGATTCCACAACGGGGCTAACGGCAGCGCGCTGTCAGATGTCAATGCAGATGGTATCCATCGAGCCTTTCCAAAGGCATTTGAAAATACGAATTGACAGCACCTGTCATATATGGTATAATCCTTCCCAGAAAGGCGCATCGCGCCACGAGAACAACCAAATATCTTGAAAAGGAGAGACATTCCATGAAGAAACTGGCATCTCTGCTTCTCGCACTGGCAATGATCCTCGGCTGCATGAGCATTGCTTCCGCCGAGATCGACCCCGATCTGGTCGCTGCCGCCCAGGCGGAAGGCGAACTGGTCGTTTACGGCTCCTGCGAAGAGCCCTACCTGATGGCCGCTGCCAAGCACTTTGAAGAGCTGTATGGCATCAAGGTGCATGCCCAGCGCCTGTCCACCGGCGAAGTGCAGGCCAAGATCTCCGAGGAAAAAGGCTACCCCTCTGCTGACGTGTGGTTCGGCGGCACGACCGATCCCTACAACGAGACTGCCAAGGCAGGCCTGCTGATGGCCTACAAAGCCAAGAACGCCGCCGATCTGGCCGACCCCATGTACCGCGATGCTGACGGCTACTGGCACGGCATTTACAAGGGCATCCTGGGCTTCATGGTCAACACCGAAGAGCTGGCCCGCCTGAACCTGGAGGCGCCCAAGGGCTGGAACGATCTGCTCAAGCCCGAATACAAGGATCTGGTGTGGGTCTCCAACCCCAACACCGCCGGCACCGCCAAGCTGATCATCAACACCATGGTGCAGCTCAAGGGCCACGACGAGGCCATGAAGTACTTCGTTGAGCTGGACAAGAACGTTGCCCAGTACACCAAGTCCGGCTCCGGCCCCTCCAAGAAGGTCGGCATCGGCGAGTGCGTCATCGGCGTTGGCTTCCTGCATGACGGCATCGCCCAGATCCTCATGGGCTACGACAACATCGCCCTGGTCATCCCCGAGGAAGGCACCTCCTTCGAGATCGGCGCTACCGCCATTTTCGCTGGCTGCGAGCATCCCAACGCCGCCAAGCTGTGGGTGGAATACGCCCTGTCTCCCGAGTGCGTGGAGCTGGCTGACGACGCCGAAAGCTATCAGTTCCTGGTCATCAAAAGCGCTGAGCAGCCCAAGGCTGTGCAGCCCTTTGGCCTGGACCCCAACAACGTCATCGATTACGACTTCGAGGACGCCAAGAACAACACCACCCAGTATGTCAAGGACTTCTTTGACGCCCTGGGCAACGCTGCCGACGACCGCTTCAAGACCCAGTAATTCATCTTCAAGCGACGGCTGACACAACCAAACAAACACAGCGGGGATGGGCGCGTTCCCATCCCCGCTTTACTTTCCAAAGGGGTGAATGCCCGTGAAAACCCGTCAAAGCGCAGCGCTGGAAAGGAAAAAATTCTTCGCTGATCCGGTGATGGTGACCACCATCTTCTCCCTGATCATCCTGCTGGCGCTGTTCATTCTCTACCCCCTGGCGATGCTGCTGACAGACAGCGTGCACGTCCGGGAGACACAGCTGATCCCGCTGGAGCAGATCCTCTCCGGCGAGGCGGAGGTCAAATATCTGGACGGCGGCAAGAGCCTGAAGGTCGTCGGTCCCCGCAATGTGGAGACCGTCATCCCCCTGGAGGATCTGAGCGCCTCCTACGGCTATCTCTACGTCAAGAATGGCCGCGCCATCCGGGACGGCGATACCATCAACCCGGCGACCGCCCACGTCAAGGTCAACAGCAGCTACTGGACGATCGACGCCTTCTTCCGCATCTTCAACGATTACACCTTCAGAAACGCCTTCTCCAACACGCTGGTGCTGGGCTTCATCACCAGCTTCGGCGCGGTGGTGATCGGCTTGCTCTTCGCGTATGTGGACTGCTATGTGAAGGTTCGTTCCCGTGTGGTGAAGAAGATGTTCGATGTGGTGTCGACGCTGCCCGTAGTGTCTCCGCCCTTCGTGCTGTCACTGTCGATGATCCTGCTCTTTGGCCGCGGCGGCCTCATCACCCGCGAGCTGCTGAAGATCTATGACAGCAATGTGTACGGCCTGAGCGGCATTGCCATCGTGCAGATCCTTACCTTCTTCCCGGTGTGCTACATGATGCTTAAGGGCCTGCTGAAGAACATCGACCCCTCCATGGAGGAGGCCGCCCGGAACATGGGCGCCAGCCGCTGGAAGGTGTTCACCACCGTGACGCTCCCGCTGATGCTGCCCGGCCTTGGCAATGCGTTCCTGGTCACCTTCATCGAGTCCGTGGCGGACTTCGCCAACCCGATGATGATCGGCGGCTCCTACGATACTCTGGCCACGACCATTTACCTGCGCATCACCGGCGGCAGCTATGATACCACCGGCGCGGCAGCCATGGCCGTGGTGCTGCTGGGCATCACGCTGGTGCTGTTCCTGGTACAGAAGTATTACCTGGAGGCCAAGACGGCGGCTACGCTGACCGGCAAGGCCAGCCGTGCCCGCGCACCCATCGAGGACAGAAGCGTCCGCATCCCGCTGACTACCCTGTGCTCCATCATCTCCGCCTTTGTCATCCTGATGTATATCGCCATCCCCTTTGGCGCACTGTTCAAGCTCTGGGGCCGCGATTACAGCCTGAGCCTGAAATGGTTCCAGCAGCTGTTCCGGGATGACGGCTTCAAGGCCTTTACGGACTCCTTCGTGCTGTCCCTCATCGCCTCCCCCATCACCGCGCTGCTGTCCATGATCATCTCCTATCTGGTGGTCAAGAAGAAGTTCCGCGGCAAGGGCTTCATCGAGTTCGTGTCGATGCTGGCGATGGCAGTGCCCGGCACGGTGCTGGGCGTGGGCTTCATCCGCGGCTTTGCGGGCGGCGTGTTCCGCACCGGCTTCCTGCAGGGCATTTACGGCACGGGCATCATCCTGGTAATCGTCTTCGTCGTTCGCTCGCTGCCGGTGGGTACCCGCAGCGGCATCTCTGCCCTGCGGCAGATCGACAAGTCCATCGAGGAATCCGCCTATGACCTGGGCGCCGGCAGCGCAAAGGTCTTCATGTCCGTGACGCTGCCGCTGATCAAGGACTCCTTCCTCAGCGGCCTGGTCACCACCTTCGTGCGTTCCATCACCGCCATCAGCGCCATCATCCTGCTGGTGACGCCGCGCTATCTGCTCATCACCTGCCGCATCAACGAGTTCGCCGAAAAGGGCGCTTACGGCGTGGCCTGCGCCTATGCAACCATCCTGATCGCTATCGTGTATGCGTCCATCGTGGTGATGAACTTCGTCATCAAGCACTTCGGCACCAGCAAGTACCAGCGTGTAAAGGAGAGTGACTGATATGGCTGGCAAGGAAAAGAAAGGCGTACGGCTGGATCATATCTCCAAGATCTACAATGACCCCAAAACCGGCAAGCAGTTCTACGCCGTCAACGACGTGTCCCTGGAGATCGAGCCGGGCAGCTTTGTGACGCTGCTGGGCCCCTCCGGCTGCGGCAAGACCACGACGCTGCGCATGATCGCAGGCTTTGAAAGCCCTGACGCGGGCGAAATCTACCTGGGAGATACCGCCATCAACGCCCTGACCCCCAACAAGCGTGACACAGCCATGGTCTTCCAGAGCTACGCGCTTTTCCCTCACTACAATGTATATGACAACGTGGCCTACGGCCTGAAGCTGCGCAAGGTGCCCAAGAAGGAAATGGACGAGCGCATTGCAAAGATCCTGGAGCTGGTGGAGCTGACGGGCATGGAATCCCGCATGACCAACCAGCTCTCCGGCGGTCAGCAGCAGCGCGTCGCCCTGGCCCGCGCGATGGTCGTGGAGCCCAGCGTGCTGCTCTTTGACGAGCCGCTGTCCAACCTGGACGCCAAGCTGCGCGTCTCCATGCGCACGGAGATCCGCCGCATCCAGCAAACCCTGGGCATCACCGCCGTCTACGTCACTCACGACCAGGCGGAGGCCATGGCCATCTCCGATCAGATCATCATCATGAACAAGGGCGTCATTGCTCAGATGGGCACCCCCGAGGAGATCTATCACCACCCCAACAGCGAGTTCGTGGCGGATTTCATCGGCGAGGTGAACTTCCTGACCGGCGAGGTCGTTCAGGCGGGCGAGCCCTGCACGGTGCGTATTGCCGGGCACGATGTGGCTGTCGGCAATGCGGCAGGCTTCTCCGCCGGGCAGGCCTGCAAGGTGGTGCTCCGCCCCGAAGCCGGCATCCTTGCCGACGAGGGCGCACTCCCCTGCAAGGTCGTGCTGAGCTGCTTCATGGGCGCTTATCAGAACTATCATGTGATGGTCGGCGACACCCTGGTGAAGCTGGCAGACTACTGCCCTGTGGGCCGCAAGGTCTATCAGGTCGGCGATACCGCCTTCCTGTCCTTCCGCGAGGGCTGCGTGAGCATGCTCTGATCCGTCTGCTCCATACAGTGCAGCATCCCCGGCACAGCATTGGCCATCCGGGGATGCTTTTCCTTTGTGAAAAACAAAATTTGCTGAAAATGCTGGATTGTGCGATGTTGTGTGGTATAATGGAATCCAAGGTATTCATACACGCGAAATGATTCCGGGAATCCGGTCACCACGCGCTACGTTGGGGAGGAAAGCATGTATACCAGAGAGCAGCTGCAGAAGTATGCATACTTCGAGCAAATCTTGAGGACAAAGGATATCAGCAGCGTACTTGATTCGCTGACAGGTCTTCTTTCCAGGCAGCATATCGTCGGATTTATCCAAAGCCTTGTAGAAAGCAAGGTTCCTTTCACGCTGGCCGTTCTGGATCTTGATAACTTCAAGTTCATCAACGATACCTACGGCCACAAAACAGGCGACGGCGTACTGACCAGCGTATCCGCCGATCTGGAGAAATATCTTGAGGACTATGCCCTTGCAGGCCGGTACGGCGGAGATGAGTTCCTGATCGTGAACTTCAGGGATCTCCGCTATGATGAGATCAAAGCCTTCTTTGCCGGTTTGTACTCCGACTACAGAGTGCTGCGCAAAAACATCTGCCTGGACGACTACGAGCCCTTCATCACCGGCACCATCGGCAGCACGGTATTCCCCAAGGATGCACAGGACTTCCCTTCCCTGTTCAGCCTGGCCGACAAGGCGCTGTACCGCGGCAAGACAAAGGGCCGCAATTGCTATATCATCTATGTGGAAGAGAAGCACAAGAACATCACCATGCAGACCCTGGCAAGCCGGGGCATGTACACCATTTACCACGATCTGGCCTGCCGCTTCGATTCCCGGTCAGCATTGTACGACAAGCTGAAGGCCATGCTGGATATCCTCAACGCTGACATGCGGATCTCCGACCTGTACTATGTCGGCAGCGACCATCAGTTCAGGAGCATCCACACCGGCGTCTCCCTGGGCAAAGTGGATGATCTGGATCAGCTGATCAGGGAGGATATGTACACCACCAATGAGGTCTGGAATATCCAGGCCCAATCCCCCAGCCTGTATGAGCTGTGCCGGCGCAATGAATTTGAAACCGTGCTGATCATCAGGATCGGCATACAGACAGAGACCTATGGCTATCTGATCTGCGCCGAGCCCCGGACGCTTCGCATCTGGCAGGACGACGAGCGCGCCCTCCTGTTCTTTATCGCCAGGATGCTGGCGGGATATATCCAGACAGCCGGAGAAAAATGACAGGTACAGCGATCAGCCGCTGCTTATCGGATACTGACAAGGCCTTGAGGACGGAAACGCCTCAAGGCCTTTTTCTGTTCATGTGCGCTGGTGGCAGTTCAGCTCCTATTTCTCCCCTTGCTGGCTTTGCATCGAAAAAAGCCGGAGGTATCTTCTGCTGTTTCAAACAGGATTCGCAGGGCGTAAACCTGCAGTCTTGCTTCGCCCACCGGGCGCGCTTCGGCTCCAGCCCCTCCACGATGTCAACGCATAAAAAAAGCAAGCCTTTCGACTTGCTTCAAGTGGAATTAGTAGGGCTCGAACCTATGGTCTCGCTTCGCTCGGTCAGCCTCGTAATAGTCGTGCAGCGGCGCTATCGCTTGCTGCGCACCTTTTCTCGGCAGGCCTGCGCCTCGCTGCTTCGCCCACCGGGCGCGCTTCAGCTCCGGCCCCTCCACGATGTCAACGCACAAAAAAAGCAAGCCTTTCGACTTGCTTCAAGTGGGATTAGTAGGGCTCGAACCTATGGTCTCGCTTCGCTCGGTCAGCCTCGTAATAGTCGTGCAGCGGCGCTATCGCTTGCTGCGCTCCTTTTCTCGGCAGGCCTGCGCCTCGCTGCTTCGCCCACCGGGCGCGCTTCGGCTCCGGCCCCTCCACGATGTCAACGTGAAAACAAAAAAGCAAGCCTTTCGACTTGCTTCAAGTGGGATTAGTAGGGCTCGAACCTATGACCTCCACGATGTCAACGTGGCGCTCTAACCAACTGAGCTATAATCCCATATTCGGTTTGTTTCGGGCAATTGTGCCGTCAACGTTGTATATATTATCACAGCTTTCCCGGAGTGTCAAGGGGAAAAAACAATTTTTCGAAATTTCTTTTGAAAAAGAACGCAGCCATGTACCGTTGACGCACATGGCTGCATTGATTTACTTTTTCTCCAGGAGATTACCGATCACATCGCTCAGCACGTTGTCATCCTTATCCCCCAGCAGACCGCCCAGGAGATCGCCGGCCTTGTCGCTCAGCAGATCGCCCAGCACATCGCCGACCTTATCTCCCAGCTCGCCCTCCAGCAGACCGCCCAGCAGGCTTTCTTCCTTTTCCTCCAGCAGCTCCCGAACCTTCTTCTTCGTCTCCGCATCCGCCGCCCGGTAGCCCTCCACCAGCTTCTTTTCCGCTGCGGTCAGCTTCATGGACGTGCCGGCAGAGGCGGTGGATTTGGCCGCCGTGGTCTTTTGGGCGGGCGTTACCTTCTTGGCGGAAGCCGCCTTGGTGGTTTTGGCAGCGGTCTTCTTGGCCGCCGGTGCGCTGTCCTCCTTTGCCGCATTGATCAGGGAGGCCTGCGTCACGCCGGTGATGGTCGCGATCTTCTTCAGCTGCGCCTGGGTGAGCTCCTTTTCACCGCGCTCGGCCAGGCTGATGTCACTGGCACTGACGCCGGTGATTTTCTTCGCCAGCTGCTCCTGGGTCAGCTCTGCGCCGGTACGGGCGCTTTTGATGAGTTTGCCAACTTTCTTGCCCATAGGGGATTCCTCCTTTGTTATTTCAGACTCTGAGGCCGCAAAACCGCGATCTGCGGCTGACATTCAAGATCACCCTGCGCCACCCGAAGCAGATCAAGCGCCTCGGCAGGCGCCTCCGACAGGGCCAGGAACTCCTCCACCGGCGCAATGGGCCAATCCGCATTGGCGGCGGTACGGTAATGCATGGGCAACACGACGCGGGCCTGCAGCAGCGCCGCCGTTTCCTTGGCCGTGGCTGCATCGATGGTGTAGAAGCCGCCGACCGGCATCATCAGCACATCAGTGCGGCCCAGCAGGCGGCATTGCTCCTGGGTCGGCAGATGGCCCAGGTCGCCCAGATGCACGGCATTCAGCCCTTCGGCACGGAGGCTGAACAGCAGATTGCTTCCGCGCTTGTGCCCCTGCGCATCGTCATGGAAGGACGGAACAGCCGTCACCGTCACCCCGTCGCCCAGATCATATTCGCCAGGCGCGTCGATGACGCGGGGCTGACCGGGGATCGTGTCCACCGCGCTGTGGTCATGATGCCCGTGGGACACCAGTACCACGTCCGCCGGAACCTCTGTGACCGGATAGCCGCAGCTTGCGTCATAGGGGTCCGTCACGATGCGCATGCCGTTCTCCAATTCGATCAGAAACTTGGCATGGCCGATACAGGTGAAAATCATCCTTCCGCCTCCCTTGAATATAGCTGTTCTGCCGCATGGCAGAGGTAGGGCAACGCTTTGCCGGGCAAGGGCTCATGCCTGCGCAGCCGGGCAGCAAAGTCGGCATGCAGCTGCCCGCAAAGGCGTTCAAAGGGCATCTTGCCCGTATCCTCCGCTTTGACAACCGCCCGGATCACGTCCTCCGCCGGCGCTTCATCAGGATGACGCAGCAGGAGCGAGATCACGCAGCCCCACGCCCCTGTCAGCCTTTCCGGGCGCTGCACCGCCGGAACCGGCACGTCCCGATCCAGCGTCAGCCAGCCCTGATGGGTGCCGATCCGCCAGCCCTGCCGGCGCAGGGCATCGCTAAATGCAGCGACAGCATTGTCCTCTGCAATCAGCGGCAGATCCGTCGCCAGCAGCGCCTGGGGCAGATCGCTCCGGCGCAGCGCCGGCTTTCTCTTTGCAGGAACGGCATACAGCGCCGTCTGCACCTGCATCCGCAGCTCGCTCAGCATGCTTCGCTGCCTTCTGCGCAGAAGCTCACGTCGATGCACTGCACAGCGGAGTAGCTGCCCTGCATATCCAGCTGATATTCCAGGTGGATGCTGCCGTGATCCTCCTCCACCCGGCACTGCACCTGCATCGCATACAGCGCCAGCATCAGATCGCCGAAGGGCGTATGATAAGCGCCTTCAAAGCGGCGATCCTTGACAAAGACCATGGTGGTGCCATAATCCCCCAGGCGCGTCATGGTCACGCGGCAGGGATCGCCGGTCTGGATGTTGAGGATCACATCCTGCACATTGGTTTCGCCGCTGTCATCCTGCTGGATCTCCTGATACCGGAGCATGCAGCCGTCCTTCGTGGGGCGCAGCTTGCCGCGGCACATCAGCTTGACCGGCTGCTCCTTTTCGCCGCGTTCTCCCCGGGAATAGCTGGACAGAGTGACCAGCACCGGGATCAAATTCATATCCATGTGGGTGCCTCCTTCGTAAACAGATATATTATAGCACAGAATTTCCGCTTGCACAATCTTTCCTGTTGGCGTATCATACAGATAATACAGGTTTGGAGGAGAGCACCATGCGCTTGAAGGCCCGGGCAAAAATCAACTGGACGCTGGACATCGTCGGCCAGCGGGCAGACGGCTATCACCTAATGGACATGCTGATGCAGCCGGTGACGCTTTCGGATGATATCACCCTTGAAAAGGCCGACCAGGTCACCCTGACCACCGGCGGAACGCCCCTGCTGCCCGCAGACGAAAGACATCTGGCCTACCGGGCTGCCCTGGCGCTCAAAGCCCACACGGGCTATCCCGGCGGCGCTGCCATCCATGTGAAAAAGCACATTCCCGTTGGCGCTGGCATGGGCGGCGGCAGCGCGGATGCAGCAGGCGTGCTCATCGGCCTGAACCGCCTGTGGGCGCTGAACCTGTCCCTGTCCGAGCTGGAAGCCATCGGCCTGACGCTGGGCGCAGACGTCCCCTTCTGCCTCCGCGGCGGCCTGACCCGCACCACAGGCATCGGCGAATGTATGGAGAATCTCCCCTGCGGACGCTGCTGGCCGCTGGTGGTCGTTCAACCCTGCGAGGGTCTCTCCACCAAGGAGATTTTCACCGCCTACCACGAGGGCGTGGTGGACGCCCGGCCGGATAATGCTGCAGCTGCCCTTGCACTGGCGCAGGGGGATGCATCTGCCCTGTCCGATGCGATGGCCAACGTCATGCAGCCGGTCAGCGAACAGCGGCGCAGCGGCATTGCCGAGGCGATTGCCGCGCTGAATGCCCGGGGGGCTTTTGCTGCGCAGATGACCGGCAGCGGCTCAGCGGTATTTGGCGCATTCACCTCCACCGATGCGGCCAAGGCAGCCTTTGAAGCTGCCCAAAGGCTTTGGGAAAGAACCTATTTATGCGAAAGCTGCATGGAAAGCGTGGTGTTCGACAATGAACCTTGAGACGGAAAGGCTGCTGATTACGGACTTCACGCCGGAGATGGCCCGCGCGGTGCATCTGGGCTCGCTGGATGCGGACACGCGACGTTTTCTCCCGGATGAGGTGTTTGAGACAGAAGAGATCGCCGCAGCTGTCATCGCAGACCTGATGGACTGCTACGGCAGCGAGGACGGCCCCTTTGTCCACCCGATGCTGACAGCGGGCGAATATGCCGGCTATGTCCAGCTCGTCCCCACAGCGGACGGCTGGGAGATCGGCTATCACACCGTTCGGGGGCACACCGGCAAGGGCTATGCCACCGAGGCTGTCCTGGCATTCCTACCCTGTATGATGGCCCGGCTGGGGCTTCAGGAGGTTGCCGGCATCTGCGATGCAGAGAATATCGCCTCCATCCGCGTGCTGGAAAAATGCGGATTTCAGCGGGTCTTTGAGGGGGATGGGATGTATCAGGGGACGCTCCGGCCCATTGTCAAAATGATCTTCCAAGCATAAAATGTGCGCAGGGATGCATGCCGTCCCTGCGCTTCAGACCATCAACAAATCCCGGGAGGCGTCGGAGGGCTCGCAAGCCCTTCGACTTTAGATCGAAAATCGGCGACATGCGCGGCGATTTTCGCGCTTTTCCGTTAGGAAAAGCTTCCTTACACGAACGAACGGCCGGGAGAACGACTTGTCGTTCGACCAGTGAGTGAGTGCA
>JAFQIB010000129.1 GCA_017397765.1 Clostridia bacterium
GCTCGTTCAGATCTGCCAGATAGGTCTTCAGCTTCCCGCTGAGCGCGAGCTGATTGAGCAGGATCGGACGATGCTTCCTGATGTACTCCAGGTGCTTGCCACCCCAGTACCCGATGGATCTGTTCTCCTCCGGAAGCGTCAACAGGGGGAAATAGTAGTCGCCAACCAGAACGTAATTCAAGCCGTTTTCCGTGATCATAGCCTTCATTCTACATACCTCGTTCTTCGGAGAATTTGCTCCGTTTTTTCGTCGTCACACCGAGGTTCCAATTTGAAATTGGTGTAGTAATGGTGTAGTAGCGCTTTTCAGAAACCCGGAAACCCTTGATTTTACTGGCTTTGCGGCATTTCAGCAGATATTGCCGTGTGATATGCTGATGACAAAGGGGTGCGCCGCACTATCCATGATGTGAATCAGCAGGAATTTTCGATGAAAGGCCAAGCACAGCCAAACGGCGATGGACGACGGCAACGACTACGAGGCCGGACAGATCACCGTAATGGCGCTGCTCAAGAGGTACGTTGCCCTCAAGCAGGGTGTGCGCTACAACACCAGGGTGGGCTATCAGCACGCTGCAGATCAGATGGTACAGATCAAGGACTTTCAGGCGGAGAGAGCTGCCCGCATTGCAGCAGATATGTGGGCGGCATCTTGAGGAAATAATGATGAAAACATCATGAATTTACTACACCATTACTACACCAATTGCGCGAAAAGTTGCGTAGAGTTGTGTAGATTTATGGTAAAGTGTAAGAAAATGCCAAATGGAGCAAACCCTTGGAAATCAAGGGTTTCAGAGATTTTTGGAGGCTTACGGAAACCATGTAAAAAGTGCTTTTCATCTGCCACGGCAACAACGAGCGCAAGTCTCACCACATCCGCCGTAACCGCCTTGCATCGTCACCTCCCAGCTTCGTTCAAAGAAGCTGCTGGAGCTCTTTCTCTCTATCTGGATTGCTTACGCCGAGATCCTCGCATATCGTTCGCTCCCCAGTACCTCCATCATCACCGTCCAGGGCGACAGGTTGCCGCCGGCAACCATGGAGAAGATTCGGGGCGTGCAGCCGGACACCAGCGCCACACCCTGCTCGTTCATGGTCACGGGCTGGTTGGCATGGCGGCTGGCCACATTCCAGAACACTACATCGGGCAGCTTGTAGCCATGCTCGGCAAACAGATGCTTCGCGCACTCGAAGTTCGTCAAGCCGGCGTCCTGGGCGCACCAGTCAAACTCCATGTCGGAGACGATGTAGATGCGGGCAGGCATTTCCGCCTGGGGGACGCAGTTCTTCAGCGCTGCATTCAGAATCAGCTCAAACACCCGCTGAATGTTGGTGTTGGCCACCTCGTTATAGCCCATGCAGTATCGCACCTTCTCCGCGATATCCCGGCCCTTGATCTCCACCAGGCGGGGATTCTCCGAGAAGGTGATGAAGTGTCCCTTGAACGCACCGGTGTTGCGCTCGGCAAAGTAGATGCCCAGGGACATTGCCACCGCAGCAGGCATGGGCTTGTCACCGTTGTACATGGAGCCGGAGCCATCCACCACAACAATGGCGTTTTCGCCGGTGGTGAAATTCTCCAGCGCATTCCAGGTCACATCCATGGTTTTGCGCTCCTCCGCAGACAAGTGGAAAAAAACGCAGCGTCCATCCACGCAGGGGGCAATGATCTCATAGGGCGCCAGCGTGCCGGTATGCAGGGTCTTCTCGCCCTTTTCCACCTGCTCCATGAAGACACCGTAGCGCTCGCCGTCGTTGCGGATGAAGGCAGCGCGGTACTTGAACATGGCCTTGGAGGGCTGGGCAGCGTAGTCGAAGGTGTAGTCCTTCTCGCGCAGGTTGTTCTCGATGATGCGGATCCGGGCGCGCAGCTTCACCAGCGTGCGGCGGTACTCCGCGTCGGTCATGCCCAGCGCGCGGGCGATCTTCTTGCCCATGCGGACGGTCTCCGCGTTGGAGGCATTCACCGAGGGCAGCCACTTGGCCAGCAAGGACACGCCCTCCTGGGAGGCCAGATCCTTGCGCAGCTGCTCCCGGATGACGGCCAGCGCGTCCTTTTCGCAGACAGTGCCCATTAGCGCGATGAGGTCATCGAAACGGCCATACTCAGGGATGAGGGCGATGTTCCGGCGCAGGGCAGCAGGCTCGTGACCTGCCAGCCAGTTCACGATGACGCGGAACACACGGCGCTCGCCCAGACCGCCCCGCACATCGCGCCCGAAGAAGAGGATCTTCATGGCGATATCGGCGTTCTCCGCAAAGGCACGGCTGAATCGGGTGATGATCTCCTCGTCAGACTCCTGACGGATCGCGCCGATGGTGGCGAACAGGTCGAGGCAATCGGACAGGGTGCTGGCGTAGGTTGCCGCACCGTTTTCAGTAATGGTCATATTAGCTTCGTTCTTCAGATGATTCAACATAGCAGTTGCTCCTTTCGTCTTCGGCCATCACCGGCGTTGCCGCCGGCGCTGGCTACGCTCGGCGAATGCAAGCATTCGCTGTTGCCAGTCGGGCCTTGCCCGACTTCGATAAGGCGCAGCTGCTCAGAATCAGTCTGACGCCTTGAAGTTGTAAATGGGCTTGAGGACTTCGATCACATCCACGGAATCGCGGATCACATCAATGATGTCCTCCAGCGACTTGTAGGCCATGGGGGCCTCGTCGATGGTGCGCTCGTTGACAGAGGTGGTGTATACGCCTGCCATAGTGGCACGATAGGCCTCCATGTCGAGGGTCTCGCGAGCCTTGGAGCGGGACATGAGCCGCCCTGCACCATGAGGCGCAGAGTAGTTCCACTCTGCGTTGCCGCGGCCCCGGGCCAGGACGCTGCCGTCACGCATGTTGATGGGGATCAGCACCAGCTCGCCCTCATGGGCGGCGATGGCTCCCTTGCGCAGGATACGTTCATCCACATTGATGTAGTTGTGAATGGTATGGAAGGCTGACTTGGCCTCCATGCCGGTGCGCTGCAGGATGATCTCCGCCATCTTCTCGCGGCTGCGGCGGGCAAAGCGCTGGCAGATTCCCACATCGTGGAGGTAGTCCTCCATGAAGCTCCCGTACAGATAGCACAGGTCGGCGGGGATGGTGGGCTCCTTCAGCTGGAAGGCCTTCTCCATGGCGCGGAGTTCCTTCTGGATCTCCTTACGGCGGCCCTGCTCCTTGTAGGTGCGGATCAACTCCTCCCGGGCGGCGAAGAATGCCTCCTTGCCCAGGTTCAGATCCACCGCCAGCTGCTGGTAGTGGTTGGCCACCTGCAGGCCCAGGTTACGGCTGCCGGAGTGAATGACCAGGTACTTCGTGCCGTCTGCTGCTGCATCGATCTCGATGAAGTGGTTGCCGCCGCCCAGCGTGCCCAGGCTGCGCTCCAGACGCTTGGCGTCCTTCAGGGAACGGTAGCAGCGCAGTTCTGTGAGATCGAAGCGCTCCTGGCGGCCCTCCCAGACGTTCTTGCCGCTGGGAATGTAATGAGCAGCCTCATCCACGCGCTTAAAGTCGATATCGACCTGGCCCAACTCGACCGTGTACATGCCGCAGCCGATGTCCACGCCCACGATGTTGGGCACGACCTTGTCCACGATAGTCATGGTGGTGCCGATGGTGCATCCCACGCCGGAATGGACGTCCGGCATGATGCGGATGCGGGAACCGGCGGTAAATTCGTGATCGCACATCCGGCGGATCTGTTCTATCGCCTCATTCTCCACGACGGAGGCGTAACAGATGGCGGTAGCGTACTTTCCTTTGATTTCAAACATGAGATCTGCTCCTTTCTTTTAAGATGAAACAAGACATCTCCGGGACTTGAACCCGTAAGCTCTGTAAGCGTGCCAATTCATTGCTGTAGATGCCTTTTACAAGACGCATTTCTTTCCCGGTAGACATGCGAGCGTGAGCAAATACCCTTTGCTGCGTTTTCTCAAGTCTGATCCGCATCCATACAGAAATACATTGCTGTTCGCGTCTTTCATGGGGAACTACAAGACACCATTGACACAGGATTTGAACCTGCTCACGCTGATTTTTAGTCAGCTGCTCTACCAATTAAGCTATTGTCCATATGGCTGTTGGTGTCTTTGAGAAACAAGACGCCATCGAAACGGGAGTCGAACCCGCGTCCCTCTGACCCGAAATCAGATGCTATACCACTTAGCTATTCGTGATTGCTGTTGGCGTCTTTGAATACAAGGTACATCCTTTAACGGATTTCTCCGCCAGCGTCATAGTTTTCAAGACTATTTCTATGGTTGCTGTAAGTACCTTTCCCGATCTTTTTCCTATCCCTGTGAGGAAGGGCATCAAAAGATTTACTTCGGCACATGGGACAGGAACAATGGATTTTGTTTTTTGAAAGCCTTCCATTGTGGCCCTTCGTCCATGCCACCAGGTTCTTCTCGCCGCCGTAAAGCAGCAGGATTCTCATCTTGCGACGGATGATTCTCTTCCTGTGGTGACGGTAGTAGCTACGGTTTCGTTTCAAGCGGATCACTCCCCGACGTTTCGGGCATCCTGCAAGAAGTGTCGGAGATGGTGTCTTCTTACAGGATGCCTATCTCTGTCAGGCAAAATAAGCGATAACACATTTCGAAGGTTCCTCCATGGCTCAGTCTGTCGCTTTCGACTTGTTTCCAGCGCAAAAAGGTGAACAAGGTGCGTCGACTAGCGTCTGCTGGTTACAAATCAGCTGCTTGCGCGGTTGCTGTGTGCACCTTTCGAGCATAGTATAGTCCAGCCAGTTCCCATTTTCACGGAAAAAAAGCTGCGAACTCATCTGAGTCCGCAGCTGCGTGTCGAAAAAGTGGCTGCGGCCACTTTTTCGAGAGGAGGTTTTGCATTTTTTGCTGTCAGCTAAAGCTGTCGGCTGCAATAAATGTAAGGAATGGTTTCGGCTGATGCCGAAACCGCCCCGCCCGCGCGGCAAAGCCCCGCGATACGAATACAGTCAGAGGGCCTGCGGGCCCTCCGACACCTCCCATGGAGGTTTTTGACAGTCTGCTGCGAACTCATCTGAGTCCGCAGTTTTTCTGTGCGATCAATCGCTTTTTCACATGCTCCACCACATGCGCAGGCTCTTTCACCTGCACACAGGGGCCAAAGGACAGGAGGCGGATGACCAGCTCCGTCTCATCATTCTCATAATACTTCAGGTGCAGCCGGTAGCGGTTGTCGCTCAGGCGCTCGCACTGCTTTTCAAAATGCGCGAAGTGCAGCAGCACCCGCTCCAGGGCATTGCGCTCGTCGGTGATCTCCATGGTCAGGCCCACCCGCTCCTCCCGGGGCGGCGGCAGGCGCCAGGGGCCGTTGCCGGTATAGTACTCGCAGCTGGTGATCCGCCCCAGATTGAAGGTGCGGAATTTACACCGGCTGGCAATGACGCGGATCTTGTCGTCCTTCATGGAATACTCCAGCCCCACCGGCACCAGCCGCACCCAGGCTTCCTTGCCGTGGCGGTTGATCAGGGTGATCTGGAGGGGCTTCTTCTCCCGGATGGCGTTCAGCACAAGTCGGAAATTACGGATATAGCTTTCATCCTCAAAGGGATCGCCATCCGCATACTGATCGAAGATGCGGTAGTTGTCCCGGGTGAAGAGCGGCTCCACATCCGTCAACTCCGGCAGCTCCACGCCGAAGAGCTTCACCCGCGGATCCTCACAGATCGCCTTGAGCCACTGCTTCTCCAGCAGCGTCAGCGGCATGGTGGGGGTATGCTTCATCACCGGCGTGAGATCCTTCTTCAGCAGGGGCCATCTGCCGCTCTTCAGCGCAGGCAGGATGGTCAGCACGCTCTCGGAGAAGGCGCATTCGACCACATGCTGCTGCAGCTCCTTCTCCGTCACGCCGGGCTTGAAGGCGGTCTCGATGATTCTCGCCACTGTATTGTAGTAGGCCGAATACAGCTCGCTGAAGATCATTCGTCCTCACCTCCGTCCAGGCCATACATGCGGTACATCTCCTGCAGGTCATGCTTGAACTGGTTCTCCACCGTGCGGTTGGAGAAGTTCATTCGGGTGATACGGGAGATGAACGTACGGATCCACGGCAGCATCTCCTTGGTGTCGAAGACTTCTGCGGTATAACGCCAGGTGTTTTCGTCCACCTGCGTCACGCTGCCGCAGCGCTTCTCACGCTCCAGCCGCTTGACGATAAAGCGCTCGTCCTCTGTGACCCGCACGTCAAACTCCACATGCTCCATGCGATGCGTCGCCCAGCGGAAATTGACGCCCCAGGCATAGGGCTCGATTTTTCGGAAGGTGTTCATCAGCCGGTCATACTTTTCGCAGACGTCGCCCTCCTGAACGCTGAGAATGTAGTCAAGGCGGTAAGCGTTGAGCCGGTTGGTCTTTTCGTGCAGCGCGATGAGGTACTGCCTGCCGTTCTGCGCGCTGATGTAGATCTTGATGGGCACCAATTGAATGGTGCGCACCTCGCCCAGATGGCGGCTCAGGTTTTCAATGATGATATGCCGCCGCTCCCGGATGGCATGGAACAGCTGCGCCAGAATGCCGCTGTCCATGGCCTGGGTGATGTAATGGTGCTTGAAATGGAAGACACTCTCGTGCTCCGGCAGCTTGTCCTGCAGGAAGGAGCCTGCCACGCCGATGGGTGCGACCTCGCTGAAGAAGTCCACCGCGTCGGCCAGCTGCTCCCACTGCACGTCCGGTGCGCGGCTGTACAGCATGGTGCGGCCCTGCTTTTCCATGCGGATGATGCCGTTCTCGGCATACTCCTTCAGCTTCTTGCGCACGGTGGACTCATCAAAGGTCATGTCGCTTTCCGTCAAGCTCAGATACCGGTCGATCTCTTCCACCAGTTCAGCCAACGTCAGCTTGACCGCGGGAGTATGAAGAATGTCAAACAGGATGAAGTGCAGCGTGATATCACCGTCGGTGAAAGACTTGGCCTTCCACGCCTTGTAGAAAGGATTGCGGCGGTGGATGCGGCTATCCACAGAGAGAAACACGTTCTTGCCTTCAGCCGTCTTGGCAAAGCACATATGATCGCCCAGCCAGCTTTCGATCCGGCGGCGCTCGTCATCGTAGGAGCGTGCGCTCTTCAGGTCATACTCCACACGGCTCTTGAAACCGTACACATAGAAGTCCCGCATGTACGCGCGGATTTTGTCGAATTTCTTGATCAGCTCGCTGTAGGCCATGAGCGCACCTCCTTTCTCATTGGCAGATGTTTCCTTGATGATGATAGCATGGAGATGGAGAAAGTTCACGGAAAAAAAGATGCGAACAGGGAAAGAAGGCAGATAGCAATTCCCCCCACCCAGGACGGGGGAGCTGTTTGTTCTCTACCGTCTGCCACAGGTATGCGTCATTTCAATCCACCCACCCTGTGAGGGGTGGGACTGTCGGTGACTACATCCGTACCGGCATTGGCACGTTTTCAATCCCCTCACCCCGCGTGGAGTGGGACTTCAGGGTTGAAGGTTGACTATATCGCTAACACATTTCAATTCACCCTCACGTGGGGTGGGATCGGACAGGGCATTTGCTGGTCATGATCTGGCTGATGTTTCAATCCACCCACCCCGCGTGGGGTGGGACCCAGCGATCTGCAGACCTATGGTGCAGAAGCAAAATTTCAATCCACCCACCCCGCGTGGGGTGGGACCAAGGAGCCCGATCCGACTAACACGCCCAAACCGACATTTCAATCCACCCACCCCGCGTGAGGTGGGACTTGTGGCCTACCGTGCCAAAGCCCAGCGGGAGCTATTTCAATCCACCCACCCCGCGTGGGGTGGGACCCTGCTTGAACATGGTCATCAGCTCTGGCAGGTTGAAATTTCAATCCACCCACCCCGTGTGGGGTAGGACTCACATACTCCGGACC
>JAFQIB010000156.1 GCA_017397765.1 Clostridia bacterium
GATGGTTATGCCCGGCGACAACATCGACATGGAGATCACCCTGATCACCCCCATCGCCATGGAGAAGGGCCTGCGCTTCGCTATCCGCGAGGGCGGCCGTACCGTCGGCTCCGGCGTTATCGCTGAGGTCATCGAGTAAGGGTCTTCGACCCGTTTCTCCGCCATGCGGTGTGGAATTCTGAGTTGATTTCCGCGCCTGAAATTGGCTGGGAATAGTTCCTAAAACATAAGCGTCTGCCGCAAGGCAGACGCTCTTTTCATGTGCCGGCAGCAGGGGAACGGATAAATACGATGCGGTCCTCCAATTCATCGGTGACGATGACGCCCTCCGGTTCCACTTCGATCAGCCTCGCCAGGCCAAAGCCGTCGATCAGTATATCCGGCTCCGCATGATCGTAGGGGAGGTGCAGCACCTGCTCGCTGACGCCGAGCCACAGCCCGTCGTCTGCTGCTGTGATGGCGCCCGGCAGGCCGGGAAGCTGCATCAGTGCTTTGGCTTCTCCTGTCAGCAGATCCAGGCGGAGCAGCGCGGTACAGACGGCTTCCTCCGCCAGCAGCGTCAGCACATAGGCGCTGCCGGATTGCAGCGCGACCCGTTCCGGCATGCCCGGCAGACGATGGCTGGCGAGCGTCTGCAGAGCGGGCAGGGACAGGAGATGCAGCATGCTGTCTGCGCCGCCGCAGACACAAACCATATCCCCGGTAACGGCCATATCCTGTGGGTATACGCCTGTCCGCGCGGTGCGGATCAGCCCGTCCCGATCCCAAAGGGACAGGCAATCCGTATCCGAGGACAGGAGCAGCACACAATCCTGCCATTGCGCAAGCGCCTCAATATCCCGGTCACAGGCAAAAACGCGGCCTGCGTGATGCAGCTGATGCATCCCGTTGTCGACGTATGTATGCCCCGGCTGACCCAGCGTGCCCATCGCCGCCACCTCCTGCGTCAACCTATGCGATTTTGTGTCGCCCTGTGCAGGATTTCCGAGGCAGTGCGTAGAATGATATAATTTGGCGGATTTTCCGCTGTTTTTGCGAATGACGGCATTTTGGCCGAATCCATACAGGAAAGGAAGCTGCATTGATGTTCACGTACAAGACCAACGGCACCTGCTCCACCCAGATCGATCTGGAGATCCAGGACGGCGTCATCACCTACTGCAAGTTCACCCGGGGCTGCAAGGGCAACACGGAGGGCCTGGCCCGCTCTGTGATCGGCCGCAAGGCTGATGAGATCGCCGAGTTGCTGCAGGGCATTGAGTGCCGCGGCAACACCTCCTGCCCTGATCAGCTGAGCAAGGCCATCCGCGCCTATCGCGACTGAACCGCGTCGGCTGAATCTGCCATACTGAAGCTCTCCCTGTGGGAGGGCTGCCGCTGCAAGGCGGCGGAGAGGGCTTTTGCCCGGAAGGAGATTCCCCTTGTCAGAAACCAAACAAGTCACCTTTGAATCCATGGATCTCTCCAAGGAGATCATGCTGGCCATCAAGGATATGGGCTTTGAAGCCCCCTCGACCGTCCAGGCCCGGACCATCCCGCTGATGATGGATGGTGTGGACATCAACGCCATCGCCCCCACCGGCACCGGAAAGACCTGCGCCTTCGGCATCCCCATGCTGGAGTATATCCAGCTGAATGATCCCAGCGTGCAGGAGGTCGTCCTGGCGCCGACCCGCGAGCTGGCGCTGCAGATCGGCGACGAGCTGACCAAGCTGGCCAAGTACATCAAGGGCTGCCGGATCGCCGTGCTGTATGGCGGTCAGCCCATTCCCAAGCAGCTGGCGGCGCTCAAGCGCAAGCCGCAGATCGTTGTCGCCACCCCCGGCCGCCTGCTGGATCACATGAACCGCGGCAACATCAAGCTCAGCGCCGTACACACCATGGTGCTGGACGAGGCGGACGAAATGCTCAACATGGGCTTTGTCAAGGACGTGACCAAAATCATTGAAGCCACGCCCAGGGAGCGTCAGTTGGTGCTCTTCTCCGCCACGATGCATCAGGACGTCCTGACCATCGCCTGGAAATACCAGAACGATCCGGTGGAGATCACCGTTGAGGCAACGAAGGAGGATCGTCCCCAGATCGCCCAGTACGTCATCGCCACCGAGCAGCCCAAAAAGATCGACAACCTGCTCTATCTGCTGGATGCGGACGTCTATCAGCGGATCATGATCTTCTGCAACACCAAGTTCATGACCGACCGCCTGACCTCCAAGCTGAAGAAGGAGGGATACTCTGCCGAGTGCCTGCACGGTGATATTCCCCAGAGCAAGCGCAATGTGGTTATGTCCGATTTCCGCAAGGGCAAGTTTGCCATCCTGGTGGCCACCGACGTGGCAGCCCGAGGCATCGACGTGGACGACGTGGAGGCGGTCATCAACTTCGATCTTCCGGAGGAGAACGAGTACTACCTGCACCGCATCGGCCGTACGGGCCGCGCCCACAAGCACGGCGTGAGCTTCTCCCTGGTGACCTTCCGCGAGAGCGTGCGCATGGACGAGATTCTCAAGTACATGATCGCCAAGCCTCTGCCGCTGCACTTTGAGGACGACGTGCTGCGCAACGAGGACGGCACCGCGTTCTTCGATCACATTTAAGCCGGAATGCATTTGCCGCTGGGAAGAAATTCCCGGCGGCGTTCGTCTTATTGGTGAGGTTTTTCCAAGGAGGATGTGCATGCGCAAGAAATGGCTCATTCGGATGATGCTGCTGGCGGCGGTGATCGCGCTGGCTGTCGCTGCGCTGGATCAGCGGATGATCGTCCGCCGGTATACGGTGGAGAGCGACAAGATCGATCAGCCTGTCCGCCTGGCGCTTCTTACGGACTTCCATGGCTGCGATTACGGCGAGAATGGGGAAAGATTGGTGCAGGCGGTAACGGAACTCCGGCCCGATGCGATTCTGCTTTCCGGGGACATGTTCTCTGCTGACGGGGATGCGGAGGAGGAGCTGGCGATGCTGTGCACGCTGGCAGCGCTTGCACCGACGCTGTATGTGACCGGCAACCATGAATATTGGGAATATCCTGTGCCTGCCCTGTGCCAGCGTATCGAGGAAACCGGTGTGACGGTGCTGGATCAGACGTGCCGGACACTGGCGCTGAACGGACAGCGGGTGAATTTCTGCGGTGTGCCTGACCCGTACGCTTATGTGAATACGGAGACTGCGCTCGCGCGGGCTGCGGCTGCTGCGGAAGCAGAAGCATATACTGTGCTGCTGTCGCATCGACCGGAGCTGATCGAACGATACGCAGCACAAGGGACCTTCGATCTGGTGGTCAGCGGGCATGCCCACGGCGGACAGATCCGTATTCCGCTGCTGGTGAATGGCCTGTTTGCGCCCAATCAGGGCTGGCTTCCCGCCTATGCGGGCGGACGGTATGAGATGGATGGCATGGTCATGATTGTCAGCCGCGGCCTGTCTGATCAGCTGCAGATGGGGATTCCCCGTGTGTTCAACCGCCCCGAGCTGGTGCTGGTGGAGCTCAAATAACCCTGTTTTGCAGGGTTTTTGCAAAAAATCCGGATGAAACACCGGGAAAACCCTGATTTTTCCTGCTTTTCGGAAAAGTTGTGCTTGCTATTGTGGCAAAAATGGGCTATAATGAGCGCGGTTGGATTCTTCGGGTCTGTGGTTGCAAGCCGATGCCAGTCGCAGGCAAAGCGGTCCACGTAACCCGGCCAAAGCGCCGGTGAGCATGGTGCGGTTTAGAAGTAAGACCGTCCGGGGCTGGATTTCGTCCAGACCCCGAGAGGAGTGCGTGAGGGCACTGATCGTGCAGAGCTACCTCCCAGACGGCGAGTGTGGGGTCAAAAACCAGGTCAGCCGGAGAAACAGCCTACTTTACATTTTTTTCAGGGGGTTCCAAAAC
>JAFQIB010000157.1 GCA_017397765.1 Clostridia bacterium
GAAGTCCATGATCCGGATGAAATCAATGTGGAATATGCCCGTGCAAGATTGGAAGCAGCCGGTATCGTCAACGGTGAAGTGGTAGACCCTGAAAAACTGGCAAACGCCCCGATTGTCCGTGCGGTGGAAGCCATTGCCGCCGAACTGGAACAGGAAGCAGCTGAACCCGCTGCGTTGACAGATGCTGAATATGCACAGCAGTATCTGACGCCTGAAGAAACAGTCTTTGAGATCGACGGGCGCACCTTCATGGTTGACCGTGTGAATCTGGAAGCCGGTACTGTCAACATTCAGGACATCACTTTCAGCAACGCTCCTACCTCTTCCATCTTCCGTGTGGAGCCGATCTCCTTCGTGAGGAAAGCCATCGAGGAAGCCGATGCCGCCAATCCGCTCCTTGATCCGACAAGGTATCAGTTGATGGAGATTGCCGGTCAGGAAGCCATCTTCAGCAATGGCCGCTTTGACCGTGATAAGCTCCCGGACTTCCTGCATTGCTACGACATTCGGGATGACAGCTACGGCAACCCCGCCCGTCTGGAACCCTCCGTAGTCGTGAACCATTTCGGCAGTATCCTCACGAAGAAACCCATTGAGTTCCCGCCTGAAGGGTACATTGATCTGATCGCAGACGATGACTGGACATTCGGCGAAGAGCAGCTGACCGTGGCTGACTTCATCCGGCGACCTGACCCCCGCGAATACACCGCAGAGGTGGAAGCGGTCTATCCGGCGGAACAGAATGGCACAGCGTTTGATGTTGTCGTAGAGAAGCTGCGCTTTGACCCTCCGGCTCAGGAGAAGCCGGTTCCTGGTGAAGAAGAATCGCAGCCGTTCATAACCGAAACCCCATACAGGGCTGGTGACATCCTCTATCTGGATAACCGGCCTTTTATTGTGGAAAGCGTCGGTATCTATGACGTACACATGCGTGATCCCGAAGCGGTTTATCCCATCATGCGGGCAGAGAGCAAGGAACGGCTTGAACGGCTGCTGGCATTGGATAAGCGCAATGCAGCCTACCTGCCCAGGGATAATGCAGTTCTTGAGCCTATCCCTGTTCCGCAGATCACACCTGAAAACTACCGGATTACGGATGATCGTCTGGGTGAAGGCGGGCCGAAGGAGAAGTTCAAAAGGAATGTTGAAGCCATCCGTGTGCTGAAAGCTCTGGAAGCCGATAACCGCCCTGCGTCGCCGGCTGAACAGGAGATTCTTGCTCAGTATGTGGGATGGGGCGGTCTGGCAGACGCCTTCGACGAGCATAAGGCTGCATGGGCATCCGAATATGCTCAACTCCGAAACCTGCTGACGCCGGAAGAATACAACGCAGCAATGGGCAGCGTTCTCAACGCCCACTACACCAGCCCCACGATCATCCGCGCCATCTACGATGCTGTGGAGCGCATGGGATTCACCAGCGGTAATGTGTTGGAACCCGCCATGGGCGTGGGCAACTTCTTCGGTATGATGCCGGAAAGCATGAGCGATAGCCGCCTTTACGGTGTGGAACTGGACAGCATCTCTGGCCGTATCGCCAAGCAGCTGTACCCGAAGGCTGACATCACCGTGGCTGGCTTTGAAACCACGGATCGCCGTGACTTCTTTGACCTCGCCGTTGGCAACGTTCCTTTCGGCAACTACAAGGTAGATGACCGGGCTTACAACAAGCTCGGTTTTTCTATTCACAACTATTTCTTTGCCAAGGCGCTTGATCAGGTGCGTCCGGGCGGCGTGGTTGCCTTTGTGACCTCACGCTATACCATGGATCAGCAGTCGCCGGAGGTACGCAAGTATCTGGCTGAACGCGCTGAACTGCTGGGAGCGATCCGTCTGCCCAACGACGCTTTCCGTGCCAATGCCGGAACAGATGTTGTCGCCGACATCATCTTCCTGCAGAAGCGCGAACGCCCCATGACCATTGAGCCGGACTGGGTACACCTTGGAGAAAACGCTGACGGCTTTGCCATCAATCAGTATTTCATCGACCATCCCGAAATGGTGCTGGGTGAACAGACTTCTGAAAGCACTCAGTATGGTCCGGGGTATACCGTCAGTCCTACGGCGGGTAAAACCCTTGCCGATGAACTCCGCAACGCCGTTCAGCGCATCAGCGGAACCTATGTGCCAGCGGCCTTGCCGGAGTTGGCAGAGGGCGAAGAAATCCGTGAAGCCATTCCCGCAGACCCCAGTGTGAAAAACTACTCATATACCATCGTGGACGGTCAGGTGTACTTCCGCGAGAACTCCATCATGGTGCGGCCCGACCTTAATCAGACCGCCCAGGAGCGCGTCAAGGGCCTTGTAGGGCTGCGCGATTGTGTGCATGAACTGATTGCCGCACAACTGGACGAAGCCGGTGACAGCGCCATTCAGGGCCTGCAGGCAGAACTCAATCAGCGTTACGACGCCTTCACCGCGCAGTATGGCCTCATCAATTCCCGTGGCAATGCACTGGCCTTCTCGGATGATTCTTCCTACTACCTCCTGTGTTCGTTGGAAGTGCTGGACGATCAGCAGCAGCTCAAGCGTAAGGCGGATATGTTTACCAAGCGCACCATCAAGCAGCAGCGTACCATCGACCATGTGGACACCGCCGTGGAAGCGCTGGCTGTGTCTATTGCCGAGCGTGTCAGCGTGGATATGCCCTACATGGCGCAGCTGACCGGAAAATCTGAAGAAGATCTCGCGCAGGAATTGACCGGAGTGATCTTCCCGCTGCCAGAATCGGCACAGACTGACCAGCCTCTTCGGTATGTGACAGCAGATGAATACCTCTCCGGCAACGTGCGCCAGAAGCTGAGAGA